>NZ_JAULLJ010000003.1:0-217106 GCF_030518095.1 Bacteroides sp. ET489 | reverse complement strand
TTAAGTATAATTCTGTGGTTGTACAAAAGAAGTACGAAAGATGCATATTAAATGATAGCTATGGAGAAACTTTATCAATACCTGCCCCGCGAACTGGTCACCTTCGTACTGGTGACCCTCTTCTCCCTGCTCATCGGGCTTTCGCAACGGCGCATCAGCCTGAAGCACGAAGGCGAGACTACGCTCTTCGGAACCGACCGCACGTTTACTTTCATCGGTATTCTGGGTTATCTGCTTTATATCCTCGACCCCGTGGACTATCGTCTGTTTATGGGTGGTGGGGCTGTGCTGGGTGTGCTATTGGCACTGAACTATTACGTCAAGCAGACGCAGTACCGCGTATTCGGGGTGACGACCATCGTCATCGCCCTTATCACCTATTGCATTGCCCCCATCGTGGCCACGCAGCCTTCGTGGTTCTACATCATGGTGGTGGTCACCGTGTTGCTGTTCACCGAACTGAAACATACCTTTACCGAGCTGGCACAGCGCATGAAGAACGACGAAATGATTACGTTGGCCAAGTTCCTCGCCATCAGTGGTATCATACTGCCGATGCTGCCCGATGAACCTCTGATTCCGGGCATTAAGCTGACGCCTTACAGCATCTGGCTGGCTACGGTGGTGGTGTCGGGCATTTCCTACCTTTCGTACCTGTTGCGGCGCTATGTGTTCCGCGAGTCGGGCATCTTGGTGTCGGGCATCATCGGCGGACTATACAGCAGTACGGCTACCATTTCGGTGCTGGCCCGCAAGAGTCGGGGAGCTTCGGCACAGGAGGCACCCGAGTATGTAGCTGCCATGCTGCTGGCGGTGAGCATGATGTTTCTGCGTTTCCTCATCCTGATAGGCATCTTCAGCCGCGAAACGCTACTGACCATCTATCCCTACCTGCTGGGCATGTCGGTCGTGTCGGCTGGGGCGGCATGGTATCTGCACCTGCGCCGCAAGCGTACGAATGAAGCCGGGCAGAGCGAGGAGGAAGAAGACAGCCGCAACCCGCTTGAGTTCAAGGTGGCTCTGATTTTTGCGGGGCTGTTTGTGGTGTTTACCGTGCTGACGCACTATACGTTGCTCTATGCCGGTACGGGCGGTCTGACGTTGCTGTCTTTCGTTTCCGGTTTCAGCGACATTACCCCGTTCATCCTGAACCTGCTGCAAGGTACGGGCGGCGTGGCCACGCTTGTCATTACGGCATGCAGCATGCAGGCCATTGTCAGCAACATTGCCGTCAACATGTGTTACGCCCTTTTCTTTGCGGGGCGGGGCAGTGCGCTGCGTGTTTGGATACTGAAAGGCTTCGGTTGCGTGATTGCCGTTAACGTATGTCTGCTCCTGCTTTTCTATCTTATAAAGTAGCTTAAACTATCCCAATGTGCATCATTCTGGAAAATCGGTGCAGAAGCAATTGTACCGGCTGACTTGCGAATTCGTGTAGTTTTGCCTTTTTTAACTCCGAAACTCTCGTAACTATCGGAAAACGTTCTATTTTTGCCCAGTCGTATGTAAGAAGAGAGGCATACGGCCAGAACAATACATCAACAAACAGACAGTAGGTTATTTAAAAAGAGTATGAAAAGCGCTAAACGCATGATGAAGTGCTGTGTACTGCTGTGGATGCTCGTCGGAGTATCGGCCGTAGCAGTGGCACAGGGCACGGCGGCTACTTTCCAGATCAAGGGAGTGCTGCTCGATTCGCTCACCCACGAAGGCGAGCCGTATGCTACCATCCGAGTGGCTAAGAAAGAGAAACCGCAGCAGGCGGTGAAAATGCTGGTGTCGGACATGAAAGGTGAATTCCGCGAGAAGGTGCCCGGCACAGGAAACTTTGTGCTGACCATCACTTCGGTGGGACGCAACCCCATTGTGAAAAACTTTACCGTCAAGGCCGGCGAGAAGCTGGTAGACTTCGGAACCCTCTACGTCACCGATGCCTCGAACGAACTGGGCCAGGTGGAAGTAGTAGCACAGAAGCCGCTGGTGAAGGCCGACATTGACAAAATAGAATACAACGTGAAGGACGACCCCGACTCGGAGACTAACTCGCTGCTCGAAATGCTTCGCAAGGTACCCCTGGTGACCGTGGACGGAGAAGACAACATCAAAGTGAACGGAAGCAGCTCCTTCAAGGTCTACGTGAACGGCAAGCCCAACAACATGATGAGCAACAACCCCACCGAAGTGCTGAAGAGCATGCCCGCCAACACCATCAAGCACATTGAGGTCATCACCAACCCCGGCCCTAAATACGATGCCGAGGGCGTGGGTGGTATCCTGAACATCGTGACTGAGGGTAGCGGATTCGAAGGCTACACGGTGACCGTAAGCGGCAACGTCAGCAACCGCGGCGCCGGAGGCGGACTGTTCGGCACCGTGCAGAAAGGAAAACTGACCGTAAGCGCGCGCTACAACTACAACTATAACGACTCGCCCCGCAGCTATTCGGGCGGTTCGCAGCGTGCCACCGAGGTTTCTGCCGACGTGGCCAACTTGGATTACGACGGAAGCAGCGAAAGCAACTATTCGTTCCAGTCGGGCAGCATGGAAGCCAGTTACGAGATCGACTCGCTGAACCTGATTTCGGCCTCTTTCGGCCTGTGGGGCGGCGGCAGCAACAGCAACGGTGGTAGTGCCTATCGCGGATTCTCGCCGCTGGACAACCACCTGCTCTACCAGTATGGCATCGGCAGCCGGAGCGAGTCGTCGTGGTACTCCATCGACGGAGGTATCGACTATCAGAAGTTGTCGCGTACGGTGGCAGGCCGCATGCTGACGTTCTCGTACAAAATCAATACCCGCCCGCAAACCTCGGACGCTTACTCCGAATACGGCATTGCCTTCGGCGAAACCGACTGGGCCGACTACCTGCGACGCTTGCAGGACCAGCACACCGACGGCAGTCAGAACACTACCGAACATACCTTCCAGGCCGACTACACTACGCCCATCGGCAAGCTGCACACCATAGAGACGGGCGTGAAGTACATCCTGCGCAACAACGCTTCGGACAACGACCGCTATCTGCGCACGGCTGCCGAAATCAACTCGGATTATCAGTTCGACGAGGAGTACAGCATGCACTACCGTCATCGCAACGACATTCTGGCTGCCTACCTGGGCTACGGACTGAAGTGGGAAAAGCTTTCGGGCCGTCTGGGCGTGCGCTACGAACATACCATCGAAGACGTGGAATACCTGCTGGGCCGTGGCGACGACTTCCGCAAGAACTACGACGACGTAGTGCCTTCTGCCTCGCTGGGGTGGAAGTTGAGCGACCTGTCGAACCTGCGCCTGGGCTACAACATGCGCATCTATCGTCCGAGCATCAGTTATCTGAATCCTTACCTCGACGATATGAACCCCTCCAACCTCCGTCGGGGTAATCCCGAGCTGGAGAGCGAGCATAGCCATGCTTTCGACCTCAGCTACAGCAACTTCACACAGAAGTTCAACATCAATCTGACTGCCCGCTATTCGTTTACGAACAACAGCATCAACTCCGTCACCAGTCTGGTGTCCGAGGACGATATTCCCGGGCTGGACGAAAGCAAGAAGACGGGCAAAGACGTGCTCTACACCACCTACCGGAACATCGGCAAGAACCGTAACTTCAGTCTGAGCGGCTATATCAACTGGAACGCCACGAAGAATACGCGTATCTACACCAACCTGTATGGCAACTACGTCGACGTGAAAGGCGCACAGGGACTGCAGAACAGCGGTTGGAGCTTCTTCGGCTACGGCGGAGCGCAGCAGACCTTCAAGTACGACTGGCGATTGAGTCTGAATGTCTTCGGCCAGACTCCGTGGATTATGTTGCAGGGAAAAGGTAGCAGTTACTTCGGCTATAGCCTGAGTCTGAACAAGTCGTTCATGGAACGGCGGTTGTCGCTTTCGGCTTTTGCCAGCAACTTCCTGAAGAAGTACAACCGTAACGAGTCGCACATCGAGGGACAGGGCTTCGTTTACGACACGTGGAACAAATATCCGCAAATGCGCTTCGGTGTCAGCATCAGCTACCGCATCGGCGAACTGAAAGCTACCGTAAAGAAAGCAGCACGCACTATCTCGAACGATGATGTGAAGTCGGGCGAAAGCAGCGGAGCTTCCGGCGGCGGAATGGAGTAAAAACAGACGGTTTACAGGACACTTGTACGGCTCGCGAGCGACACTTGCACGGCTTGCGAGCCGTACTTGTGTTTCTCCCGAGCCACACAAGTGTTGTTCGCGAGCCACACTTGCGTCGCTCAAACCCCTGTCCAGAGGGCTTGTGGCGGGGCTTGCTCCGGTCGTAGACAGGGCGGCGGCATGCCGGCGGAACAGACCTTCGGGTATGGGCAAAAAAAGAAGATGCACCCCGATTGAGGTGCATCTTCTTTTTTCCTTCAGCGAAGGAGTGCGGGTGATAGGACTCGAACCTACACGCCTTGCGGCACCAGATCCTAAGTCTGGCGCGGCTGCCAATTACGCCACACCCGCCGGGGGCTAATTTGGTTTAGCGGGGGCAAAGATAATAAGATTTTCGGTTGTGCCAAACTCTTTGACAAAGATTTTGGCGGTTGCGAGGCATAAACTGCGTCTGTACGATGCCTTCAGGCCGTTTGCAGGAAGGCTTACTGCCCCGACTTCAGCAGCTGGCGGGCCCGTTCGATGATGGTGTCTATGCCTTTGCTCTGGTCTGCTTCGTCCATGTCGATGTGAATGTCGGGGTCGATGCCGAACTCAATCTGTTCCATCTGCGCATTCAGGTGCGGACTGGCCGAGAAACGCACCGCCCAGCCGTTGGGCAACTCCGACGAGAAGGGCAGGCCCGAACCGCCTCCGGTCTTGTCGCCCACGAGGGTGACGCCGGGCAGCACACTCATCGAGTTGACAAAGTCGTTGGTGGCGCTGTAGGCGTGGCGGTTGGTCAGTACCACCGTCTGTTTCTGCCAGCGGATGCTGTTCGAAGGCTCCAGGTAGATAGGTTCGGGGTCGGAGAAATCGTTGTGACCCTTGCCGGTCTTGTGCTGTATGTAGCCCGTCAGTATCCGTTCGTTGGTAAATCGGGCTGCAATGCGGCTGGCATAGGTAAGATTGCCTCCTCCGTTGTTTCGCACGTCGATGATGAGGCCGTTGCAGATGGAGAGGTACGACAGGGCTTCGTCCAGATTGCCGTCGCCCACGCCCGACGAGAAGTCGCCGTAGTAGATGTAGCCGATGTTATCGTCGAGGATGCGGTATTTCATTCCGCCCGAGATGCGGTAGTCGCGTCCTAGGTATTGCTCGATGATGGCTTCGTCGAAATTGCGCGGGTAGTCCAGATACCAGTCCCAGTATCGGGCGGTGTTCGAGGCACTGTACAGGTTGACGTGTCCGTCCTTCAGTTCGGCCAGCATGTTGCCCAGCACTTCGAACAGGCCGTCGTTGCTCATGCCCGGACTGATCAGGGGCTGATACTTGTCGTGGATGGCGTCCCAGTCTATCTGCTTATAGTCGAGGAAGCAGTATTGCTCGTCGATGATTTTCCAAAGGGCTTCGAAGTTGCCCTGCGGGGTATTGTCGAATTCTTCTTCGCGGATGCAGCCGCCTGCCAGCACAAGCAGGGACAGCAGCAGGCTGTATAGGGTATAACGGGTTTTCATAAGGCTTTCGGTTTATTTGTTGCGCATCAGGTAGAGTTCTTTCACGAAGCCCACCATGAATACGTGCGAGTACGTATGTGTGCGGATGTCGTTGATGCTGGACTGTTGTGCGTCCCACAGATAGGCCAGGCGCATTTTGACGCGTCCTACGGGGAAGTCGGCCGTCAGCATCTGCCGCAGCGAGGGCTGGTTGTGCAGCGAGGTGAAGCGAACCACTCCGCCGGCATTGCCCAAGGAGAATATTTCGTAGTACGACTGTCCGTAGTGGGGCGAGAACATCAGACCCATGACGGGCAGGTTCAGCTGGTAACGCAGCGTGATGGGGTAGTTGCGGATGCGCAGGTTCCAGATGGCCATGCCCGATGCGGCCAGGTTGACGTAGGCACGTGCCTGTGCGGGGTTGTTGCCGTTGCGCATGTTGTAGACGAAGCCTCCGTTCAGCTCGCCCGCAGCTCCGGCCAGCAGGCGGAAGTTGTCGGTCAGGCGGAAGTTGTAGTGCAGGGCATAGTTCCAGTTGAGCAGGGCGTTTACGGTGTTGTTATTGTCCGCACGGTTGTGCGTGTAGCCCAGATTGCCTTGGAAGAAGGTCTGGCGCGAGATGTTGCCGTCCAGCCAGTGGGTCATGCGCATGCTTTCGCGTGCGATGCGGAACTCAATGCCCCGATACTCCTGTGGCGACAGGTAGGTATCGAATACGTTGGTGGCCCCCACACCGTACAGTGTTGCGCGGGTGATGAAGCGGCTCTTTGCCGCCGAGTCGGCCTTCAGTGCCTGCACGGCTTGCTGTTCGGGGCTTTGTGCCGCCAGCGTGGTGCAGCCGAGCAGGGTCAGGATTAGGTATAAAAATCTGTGGTTCATCTTATTCTTTAAAGAAATGTCCGGGGCATCCCGCATTTCGTAATTCTTTATTCTTTATTTTCCATTCGCTTCGCTTAAAACCTTTTTTGTTGTTTCAGTAAAGGCATAGTCCTGATTTCCTTAGAAGAGTTTCATCTGTCCCGTTATCTCGTCGATGATGTCGCCTTCGCTCTTGTCGCGGTCGGGGTCCAGGTTTTCGGGCTCTTCGTCGGGAGTGTTGCCGGCGTTGTCGTCGGGCAGTTCGGGCTGACGGGTGGGCTCCAGCTCGTTGATGGTCTCTACGGTGAAGGTCGTCAGACGCTTTCCCTTGGCCTTGAAGCCCTTCACGGCGATGAACTCGTCGGCTTCGACTACCAATGGTTCGCGGAAGCTGTCGTGTCCGCCGAATACTACTTCCAGGCGCGGATAGTATTCGTCGGTCAACAGAATGAGGCGGTTGTTCTTGTTCTCGCCCAGGTAGTTCTGCTTGCGGGTGAAGGGTTCGAAGCAGAAACGTTTGATGTAGGGATAGTTCTGCTGGTCGGCATCGTAGAGGACGGCGGTCCACACCTTGTCGGGACTGAATTTCTCGATGATGCGGATGTTGTCTTCGTAATGGTTGTTGACGTCGAAGTTGGTGGTATAGAAGTCTCCGTTGTTCAGCACCACCAGGATGAGTTCGTCGCTCTGGAATTCGCCCAGGTAGTCGCCTCGCCCGTCGTAGTTCAGGCGCAACACGTCGCTGTCGAACCATACTTTTCGTCCGCCCAGGGTGGAGCCTCCCCGTTGCTTCAGGCTGATTTTGTGCACCGGGTTGCGGGTCAGAATGTTTCCGATGGCCTGCCGTCCCTTGATGCCTATCTTGCTGAAGTCTTCCTCGAAGATGATCTTGCGCAGGCGCGGGTTGGGCTTCAGGGTGACTTTGATGATTTCGGCCTCGCCGTTGGGGTTGGCAGTGAAGTAGGTGATGCGCGAGTCGGGGGTGCCTTGGGTGACGTCGTACTCGCGGTCGCGCACAACGGAGGTCACGGCAAAGCGCTTGATGTAAGTGGTGCCTTCCTTGCCGTCGCGGTAGCACAGGTTGTAGATGGTGCGCTTGTCGTTCTTCTTGAACACGTTGGCATAGAGTATGTTCTTGCCCACGAACTTCTTGTCGGCCACGGGGGTGACAAGGTAGCGTCCGTCGCGGAAGAAGATGATGACGTCGTCCAAGTTGGAGCAGTTGGCCAGGAACTCGTCTTTCTTCAGACTGGTTCCGATGAAGCCCTCCTCGCGGTTGATGTATAGTTTTTCGTTGGCCTCGACTACTTTGGCCGAGTCTATGGTGTCGAAGTTGCGCAGCTCGGTGCGGCGGGGGAAGTTCTTGCCGTACTTGTTTTGCAGCATGCGGAACCAGTCGACGGTGTATTCCACGATGTTGTCCAGGTGGCGGTCAATCTCTTCGATGTCGGCTTTCATGCGGGCGATGGCTTCTTCGGCCTTGTCGGAGTTGAACTTAAGGATGCGCGCCATCTTGATTTCCATCAGTCGCAGGATGTCGTCCTTGGTCACCTCGCGTACGAAGGTGGGGTAATAGGGCGTCAGGCGCAGGTCGATGTGCTCGCAGGCGGCGTCCATGTTCGGGGCCTGTTCGAACTCGCGGTCCTTGTAGATGCGCTCTTCGATAAATACTTTTTCGAGCGAGGCGAAGTGCAGGCTTTCCATGATTTCGCCACGGCGTATCTGGAGTTCGCGGCGAAGCAGGGCCAGGGTGTTGTCCACGGACTTGCGCAGCACGTCGCTCACGGTGAGGAAGTGGGGCTTTTGTCCGTCGATGACGCAGCAGTTGGGCGAGATGCTCACCTCGCAGTCGGTGAAGGCGTACAGGGCGTCGATGGTTTTGTCCGACGACACGCCGGGAGCCAGGTGGACGAGTATCTCGACGTTGCCCGAGGTAAGGTCTTCCACCTTCTTCACCTTGATTTTGCCCTTTTCGCTGGCTTTTACGATGGAGTCGCACACGCTTGCCACGGTTTTGCCGTAGGGAATTTCGCGGATGGCGAGGGTCTTGTTGTCAATCTTCTCGATGCGTGCGCGGATGCGTACGGCACCTCCCCGTTCGCCGTCGTTGTACTTGCTGACGTCGATGCTGCCTCCGGTCTGGAAGTCGGGGTAGAGTTGGAATTCCTCGTGATGCAGGTAGCGGACGGCGGCGTCGCACAGCTCGTTGAAGTTGTGCGGCAGTATCTTCGACGACAGTCCCACGGCGATGCCTTCGACCCCCTGAACCAGCAGCAGCGGGAACTTGACGGGCAGGGTGACGGGTTCGCGGTTGCGTCCGTCGTACGACAGCTTCCACTCGGTGGTCTTGGGGTTGAACACCACGTCGAGGGCGAACTTCGAGAGGCGTGCTTCGATGTAACGGGGGGCAGCGGCACTATCGCCGGTCAGTATGTTTCCCCAGTTACCTTGGCAGTCGATGAGGAGGTCCTTCTGTCCGAGCTGCACCAGCGCGTCGCCGATGGAGGCGTCGCCGTGGGGGTGGAACTGCATGGTGTGCCCCACGATGTTGGCCACCTTGTTGTAGCGGCCGTCTTCCATGCGGCGCATGGAGTGCAGGATGCGGCGTTGCACGGGCTTCAGTCCGTCGAGGATGTGCGGCACGGCGCGTTCCAGTATGACGTACGAGGCGTAGTCCAGAAACCAGTTCTGGTACATGCCGCTCAGCTGGTGTTTCGCGTTGGCATCTTTCGTGTCGGCGGGTTTGTAGTCGGAGTGTTCTTCGCTGCCTGCTTCGTTGAAGTCTTTTTCCAAATCGTCTTTCGGTTCGTCCAAGTTTTCGCTCATATTCTATCGGGGAATTGTCAATGTCGTTACGGAAATTTTTTCTGTTGCAGGCAAAATTACGAAAATTATCGGGATTTTGTGCAGTGAAACCGAAGAATACACCCCTATTTCTCGATTTTTGCCCCCTGTTTCGCAAGTGTTTCTCCCCCCTTTGTTCCACACTTGCACGGCTCGCGAGCAACACTTGTACGGCTCGCGAGCCGTGCAAGTGTCCCACAAATGGAATGCAAGTGTGGCTCGAAGGCCTTGCGTGCATGCCTCTCCGCAGGGGGTAAGGGCAGGAGGCAGAGGCTGAAGGGGTGCGTAAATTTTCAATTATTAAGTCCTTGCACGGTGCTACATATTGGATAAATATCTATCTTTGTGGCGTTTTAAACGAGAATTAGCAATAAAATTAATCGATATTTTAAGAAAATGGCACAAGAAGACGTTTTTAAGAAACTTGTATCACACTGCAAGGAGTATGGTTTTGTGTTCCCCAGCAGCGAAATCTACGACGGGCTGGGAGCCGTGTATGACTACGGACAGAATGGTGTGGAACTGAAAAACAACATCAAGCAATACTGGTGGCAGAGCATGGTGCTGCTCCACGAAAACATCGTGGGCATCGACTCGGCCATCTTCATGCACCCCACAATATGGAAGGCCAGCGGACACGTGGATGCGTTCAACGACCCGCTCATCGACAACCGTGACTCGAAGAAACGTTATCGTGCCGATGTTCTTATCGAAGACCAAATAGCCAAGTACGACGAAAAAATCAATAAGGAAGTGGCTAAGGCTGCCAAGAAGTTTGGCGACGCCTTCGACGAGGCTCAGTTCCGCAGCACCAATGCCCGTGTGCTGGAACATCAGGCCAAGCGCGACGCCCTGCACCAACGCTACTCCGACGCGATGAACGCCGGTCCCGACCTGAACGAATTGCGTCAGATCATCCTCGACGAAGAAATCGTATGCCCCATCAGCGGTACGAAGAACTGGACTGAAGTACGTCAGTTCAACCTGATGTTCTCTACCGAAATGGGTTCGACTGCCGACGGCTCCATGAAGGTATACCTCCGTCCCGAGACAGCACAAGGTATCTTCGTCAACTACCTGAACGTGCAGAAGACGGGCCGTATGAAGATCCCTTTCGGTATCGCCCAGATAGGAAAAGCATTCCGTAACGAGATTGTAGCCCGTCAGTTCATCTTCCGCATGCGCGAGTTCGAACAGATGGAAATGCAGTTCTTCGTAAAACCCGGCACCGAGCTCGAATGGTTCAAGAAGTGGAAAGAAATCCGCCTGAAATGGCACAAGGCTCTGGGCTTTGGCGACGATCACTACCGCTACCACGACCACGAAAAACTGGCTCACTACGCCAACGCCGCTACCGACATCGAATTCCTGATGCCCTTCGGTTTCAAGGAAGTGGAAGGTATCCACAGCCGTACCAACTTCGACCTCTCGCAACACGAGAAGTTCTCGGGCAAGAACATCAAGTACTTCGATCCCGAAACCAACGAAAGCTACACACCGTACGTCATCGAGACTTCAATCGGTGTCGACCGTATGTTCCTCAGCATCATGTCGGCTTCTTATAAGGAAGAGCAGCTCGAAAACGGCGAAAGCCGCGTAGTGCTGAAGTTGCCCGCTGCCCTGGCTCCGGTGAAACTGGCCGTGATGCCGCTTGTCAAGAAAGACGGACTGCCCGAGAAGGCACGCGAGATTATCGACGCACTGAAGTTCCACTTCAACTGCCAGTACGACGAGAAAGACTCCATCGGCAAGCGCTACCGTCGTCAGGATGCCATCGGTACTCCGTACTGCGTCACTGTCGACCATCAGACACTCGAAGACAACTGCGTCACACTGCGCAACCGCGACACGATGCAGCAAGAACGTGTGGCCATCGCCGACCTTGACCGTCTGATTGCCGATCGCGTCAGCATCACTTCACTGCTGAAGACACTGTAATTTTTTAGTTGATAAGTTGACGGGTTGACAAGTGAACAAGGCTACAAAGATGAAGGAGGCAGAGGATGAAAGAATATTCTGCTTATCCGCTTCCCTTGTTAACTCGTTAACTTGTCAACTCCTCAACTTGTTAACATGTCAACTCGTTAACTAAAAATAATCCATATGAACAAATGTCTTTTATACCTATCCCTCTTCCTGTTTCTGTCGGTAGGCTTTGCCGCTTGCGATGAGGTAGAAGAAGTGGGCGAGTACGACAACTGGGAGCCGCGCAATACTGCCTTTATCGACTCTATTCACGCCCTTGCTGCCGACCGTCTGCTGCCCCTGAACGCAGCGCAGGAAGAAGCGGACAAGTTCGAACCGGGCGAAATGTTCGGTTTGGAGACTACGGCAAGCACCACTGCGGGCAAGCAGTATGTGTATTGCAAGAAGATTGTAAAAAATACGGCAGGTGCCGTGCCTGTATATACCAATACCGTAGAGACTCACTATTACGGTACGCTGATTACGGGTGATACCTTTGGTGGTACGTTTGAGGGGTATGCAGCAACTGACTGCGGTGTACTTGATCCTGAGACAAAGGCACCAACAGCTTTTGATAGCCCTACTGCTTATTCGGTAAGTGGTGCTTATTGGGGGACGGGATGGGTGTCGGCCCTTCAGTATATGCATGTAGGTGAACGTTGGATGCTTTATATTCCCTATCAAAGTGGATATGGCACAGGAACTTCTTCCCTTTTAGAAAATTCTGCTTTCACTTATGATTTGCAGTTAGAAAGCATTGAATAAACCTGCTTTCCGTTATAAATAAATTGACGCAGGCTTACACGGAATTGATGCGTACAGGGATTTTCAGATAATCCTTGGCTGATATTCGGTGTAAGCCTGCGTTTTTTGTACGCTGTGGCCGTTTGCATAGTTCCTTCCCCCATTGTACAAAAACTGCCTTAGGCATGAAATCCGATCAGTCCCTCCAGCGGACTTTTTACGACTTGTCCCAGGCGGATGCCCTCGGCTTCGGCAGCCTCGGCCAGCAGCGGTTGGTAATGGAAGGCGATGGAACCCGTGAAGTGGACCTCGTACCGGCGATAGTCGTAGTGCTTCACGTTGCGGCACAGAAAGGCGCGGAAGCTGTCCGTCACCAGACGATGCACGCAAGGTTCCTGCAAGTGTCCGGCCAGGAAGGGCGACAGGCCTGCCAGAAAACGGTTGGGGAACGGACGGCGATAGACGCGGTCGATAATCTCGGCGGGCGTAAGGTCGTACTTCGACAGGAATTCGTCCTTCAGTGCCGCCGGCATCTGCCCTTTCAGCAGGTCGCCCACTAATAGTTTTCCCAGACAGGCACCGCTGCCTTCGTCGCCCAGGATGAAGCCTAAGGGCGATACATTGGCCTCAATTTCGCGACCGTTGTAGAAGCACGAGTTCGAGCCCGTGCCCAGTATGCAGGCAATGCCCGCCTCGTGTCCGCACAAGGCACGTGCAGCGGCCAGCATGTCGGTGCAGACCTCTACGGCATCGGTGCCAAGGCTGCGAGTCAAGGCACGGCGCACGGCCTCTGCCTTATCGTTGATGCAGCCCGCACCGTAGAAGTGCACGCTGTCGGGGCACAACCCGTCCAGCCGGGGCAACAGCTCGCTGGTGATTTCCTGTTCTATTTCCTCCTCTGTCTGAAAGTACGGGTTGATGCCCCGTGTAGTCAGTTGTTTCAGCGGTTTCCCGCCTTCGGCCACGCACCAGTCGGTCTTGGTGGAGCCGCTGTCGGCTAAAAGTATCATATTTTAGTTTTTAAGTTTTTAAGTTTTTTAGTTTATGAGTTCATAAGTTTTTTAAGTTGGTGAGTTTTTAAGTTTATGAGTTCTACCGTTATAAGTAGCGCATCATACCCACTCAAAACTTATAAACTCATAAACTAAAAAACTCAAAAACTTAAAATTTACTGTCTTTTCCCAAATTCCGGTTCTATCTGTTTTCTCACCAGCAGTGCCGCTACGATGCCCGGTACGGTGCAGAGGCAAACCCACACGAAGAAGGTGGAGTAGCCCATCGTTTCCTGCAGCCAGCCGGCGGGCATCCCGGGCAGCATCATGCCCAGCGCCATGAAGCCGGTGCCGATGGCATAGTGTGCCGTCTTGTGTTCGCCTTCGGCTATATATATAAGGTATAGCGTATAGGCGGTGAAGCCGAAGCCGTAACCTAGTTGCTCCACGGCTACGCAAAGTGCCGTGACCCATGCGCTGTCGGGCGTAGCAACGGCCAGCCAGACGTAAAGCAGGTCGGGCAGGTTGATGGCCAGTGCCATGGGCAGCAGCCAGCGACGAAAACCGTGGCGCGACACCAGCAGTCCGCTGACTATACCGCCAACCAGCAACGCCGCCACACCCAGTGTGCCGTATATCATACCCACGGAGGCTGTGTCCAGTCCTAAGCCACCTGCCTCGCGACTGTCCAGCAGGAAGGGCGAAGCTATCTTGACCAGTTGCGACTCGCCCAAGCGATAGGTCAGCAGGAAGAAAAACATCAGACCGATGTGCTTCTTGCGAAAGAAACTGACGAATGTCTGCACAAAGTCCTTCAGCAGCTTGCCGGCCGAAAGTTCGGGACGGCGTACGTCGGTGTCGGGGCGGGGCAGGACGAAGCGGTGGTACAGGGTAATCGCAATGAACAGACCCGCCATGAAGTAGAACGTCAGGCTCCATGCCAGTGGAATGTTCCCGCCCGATGTTTCCAGCCATCCGGCCAGCATCACCAGGATGCCTTGCCCGAAGATATTGGCCAGGCGGTAGAACGTGTTGCGGATGCCCACGAAGAACGACTGTTCGCCCGTGGTCAGTCCCAGCATGTAGAAGCCGTCGGCGGCAATGTCGTGCGTGGCCGAGCCGAAGGCCATCAGCCAGAAGCAGGCCAGTGTAGCCTGTACATAATGGTCGGTGGGGATGAAAAAGGCGATGCCCGCCATCGAGGCAGCTATCAATGCCTGCATGGTGGTTATCCACCAGCGTTTGGTCTTGATGAGGTCCACAAAGGGGCTCCACAGCGGCTTGATGGTCCAGGGCAGGTAGAGCCACGAGGTGTAGAGGGCAATTTCCGTGTTGCTAAGTCCCAGCCGCTTGTACAGGATGACGGCCAAGGTCATCACAGCTACGTATGGCAGCCCTTCGGCAAAGTAGAGGGTGGGGATCCATAGCCAGGGCTTGTGGGGCCTCACCCCCGACCCCTCTCCCAAGGAGAGGGGGGGAGTGGGTGTGTGTTTTTTGTTATTGCTCATAGTTGTTCTTTCTTTCTATATATGTATTCTATTTTAATTCCTCTCTTCCAAATAGAAGGGGAGGAGTAGGTGCATTTTTTATTCTTGTTTATGGTCGCTTTCTCTCTATAAGTATTCTATCCTAATTCCCCTCTCCTTGGGAGAGGGGTTAGGGGTGAGGCTTCTTTTAATAAATATTCTCTATCTCCGTCCCCACATAATAATGCTTCAGTATCTCGTCGTACTTGTAGCCTTGCTCTCCCATCACGGCGGCACCTATCTGGCAGAGACCTACGCCGTGCCCCCATCCGGCTCCGGTCAGGATGAAGCGGGCGGGGATGCCTTCGGGCGACAGGTCTTCGCGATCGACGATAAACGCCGAACTGTAGAGGTGCGAGGGCGAAAGCGTGCGCCGTATCACCAGTTCCTTGCCGATGATGCGCGTCTGCTGCGTGCCCACAATCTTCAGTTGCCAGATGCGTCCGCTGGTGCCGCGGGCTATGGGGACGAGGTCGATGATCTGCCCGTAGTCTACCCCTGAGCGGCGTTGGATGAGGGCCGAAAGCTCCTCTTGCGTGTATTCCACCCGCCAGCGGTAGAAGTCAGTCGTTTCTTGGTCGTAGTGGTTGAGCACCTGCTTCAGGATGTGCTGGTCGGTGGTGTGGCAGAAGGCATCGGGCGTGGACCGAATCCAGCGTTCGGCTTCGGCCTCCACGGTGAGGTCGGGCAGGTCGGGGGCGGGCACCGTCGTATCGCCCTGAGGCACGCGCCAGTCGCGTTGTTTGCGCAGGTAGGGCTGGGGCGTGTCTTCCCAACAGTACTGAAACTCCTCGAACGCGCCGCCGCAGCACTTGGAGTAGCGGGTGTCGCACAAGCGTCCTCCGCTGGTCAGCACCTGTCCGCGTGTGTCGGCTACAGCTTGCCGCGCCTTTTCGGTGATGGGTCGCGTCAGTCCCTGGTAGCGCTGGCAGTGGTCGTCGGCGCAGACGTGGTAGAGCGTGTGATGCCTCACCCCCGACCCCTCTCCCAAGGAGAGGGGGGAAGGGAACATCTGCGCCAGCGCCCAACTCCTCGAAATCACCGCATGCGCCTTCAGCAGTTCTTCCGAGGCGTGGGCACTCATTTCGCTGGAGATGACGCTTACGAGGTAGTCTTCTAGGGGGAGGACGTTGACGGCGGTGAGGCGTTCGTCCTCGATGACGAATTTCAGCAGGCCGCCAAAGGTCTGGTTTTCGCGTCGTTGCCAGTGGAAGTCGATGCCGATGGTGACTTCCTGGAGCTCGAAAGTGCTGTCTGCCGACTCGGCGGGTTGCAGCATCAGGGTGTCGAAGGTCTTGTTCTGCCAGCCGATTTGCCCGTCGGCGTAGCGGACGGTTTGCGGACCCTGCACGTAGCAGGAATAGACCACGCAGCCGCCGACGTAAGTCCCCGTCAGGCGGTAGTGCGTGGAGAGGTTGAAATGGATTTCGGTGCCGGACACGATGCCGACTTCGATTATGGGTTCGTGTGTAATGTGTGGCTCTATCATAAGGTTCCCTCCCAACAAACTTCGTTCAACATTTCTTCTATCTCGTGGCTGCCGATGCGGAGGAAATCTTCTTCGCGCGGCAGGATGAATACGCCGCCCAGATCGACCGACGCGGGACTGCACAGCAGGCGGGCATCGCCTTCGGCAAAGTAGCACGAGGGGCGGTGCTTGCGGCGGGGGAAGACGAAAAGCGTCCATCCGGCGGGCTCGTACAGTGCCAGCAGGTTCAGCATCGGTTCGTCTTCGCCGGGGGCGACGGGCAGGGCGTCGTATACGCGGCGGAACAGCTGTTCGGCATCCGTGGCCGAAGGCGAAGTGATGACCAGCGTGTGGCGCGGTGCGTCGTCGAGCCGTAGCAGCCGGGCTGTGCTGCAGGTGTCTATCTGCGTCTGTCCCAGTGTGCGCCACTGGCTTTCGATGGGCATGAAGCTGCGACTGCCTGCCTGGAAGTGGGCATGGTCGGGGGCGGAGGCGCCGCAGCGGGGGCCGTTGTAGAAGACGGTGTAGTCCGTCAGCAGTCGGGCCAGTTCCAGCATGTCGTCCACCCGCGTGGCTATGCGCTGGGGCGTGTGCTCGTCCTCTACGATGGTCAGGTGGCGGGGGAAGATAGGGAAGGGGTTCAGCAACAGCTGGTAGTGCCCGCGGAAGGGGATGCCTTGCTGCTCGGACGGACGATTGGCGGGACAGAGGAAGCAGCGGCGTTCGCGCAGCGAGCGGTCGTCCACCCGTGCGGCCGACGAAACGATGCGCGCAGGGTTGAACTGCACCCGGTAGCGCACGCCCCGCACGTCCACCTCCTTCAGCTGCACGTGGGCAAGGGCCTCGTAGTTGCGGCGGGCGGTCTCCCAGGTGGCAAGTTGCTGCTCGGTCAGCAGGCGTATGTTTTCGTTCAGAGTGCTCATGAAGTGTATTTCTTAATTTATTGATTTATAGTTGTTTGATCAAATGCCCGAATGCCCCGTGTGGGACACTTGCATTTCATTTGTGGGACACTTGCACGGCTCGCGAGCCACACTTGTGTGGCTCGTGTTCGACACAAGTGTTGCTCGGACGTTCTGCAAGCGCGGCATTTTTCAGGCTTTCCGCTGTCTGTTCAGTGCGATGCGCGCCTGTAGTTCCCAAGTGCGGATGCGGTCTTTGTAGAGGTTGTTGGCGTTTTGCTTCGCAATGTCGAGGGCGGCATCGGAATTGCCCTCCCAGCGGCGGCACAGATAGACCACGTCGTAAACGCGGCCTATGCGGTAGCGGCGCGAGAAGGCGAGTCCCAGGGCATAGTCCTCGCCATAGCTGGTGTTGGGCACCTTTATCGCTCGCAGCACGGGCGTGTAAAAGGCGCGGGGCGCTCCCAAGCCGTTGATGCGCAGGGCGTTGTTGCGGCCATTGTCGGGCGTCCACTCGCGGTGGTCGATGATGCCGGGCGGGATGGGGTTCATCTGGAAGTCGGTCATCAGGTACGTGCCCACCACCATGGCGCACTGTTGCTCGTAGAAGGCGCGCACGAGGGTCGAGAGCGTGTGTTCGTCCTTGTAGACGTCGTCGCTGTCCAGCTGAATGGCGAACTTACCGCACTGGGGATGGTGCACACCCACGTTCCAGCAGCCGCCGATGCCCAGGTCGTCGCGGTCGGGCACGAGGTGGATGAGGCGCGGATCGCCTGCAAATTCGTCGATGGCCTCGGTGGTGCCGTCGGTGGAGTGGTTGTCGATGACAATCAGGTTGAAGCGGAAGTCTGCTTGCTGTGACAGTACCGAGCGGATGGCGTCGCGGATGGTGCGGACACGGTTGCGCACGGGGATGATGACCGATGCTTCGTACTCGAAGTCGCCGGCATCGAAGGCCACGGACTCGAACTCTGGCTTCAGATAGGCACCCACCTCCTTCAGGTGTTCGGTGCAGGCAGCCTCCATCTCAATCTGGCGGTCGCGGTTGCGTGGGTCAACGTAGTCAAATTGCTTCTCGCCGCTCAGGCGGGTGTCGGTCTCCACTTCCGTGTAAAGGTATTCGTTGATGTGTACCAGCTGATGATGTTGCGACAGCTTGAGGCGCAGGTCGTACAGGCCGGCGTAGCGATAGTCGGACGTCATGCGGTCGGCAGCTTCCTTCAGCGCGTCGGTGCGCAGCAGCAGGACGGAGCCGAAGTCGAAGTCATCGCGCAGCGATCCCGGCTGGTAGTCGATGACGGGAGCTGTCTGTCGGCGGCCTTCCTTCAGTTGGTAATGGTCGGCATAGACCATGCCCGCTCCGCTGTCTTCCAGAATGCGTATCATACGCTCCAGGGCGAACATGCCCAGGCAGAGGGCGGTGCCCTTGGTGTAGAGCAGCGTGTAGGGTGCCTGTGCGCTTTGGGCGATGGTTTGCATCACCTGGCTGCTGAAAGGAGCTTCTGTTTCCAGAACGCCGTAACCGTTCCCCAGGTTCGCGGGTACTTTGGGCCCGATGAGGTTGATTTGTGCGACCTGTCCTGTGGCCTTCAGGCCGCTGACGGTCTGTTCTATGTCTTTGTTTCCTGTACTAAGGAGGTAGCAATCGATGTTCATAATCTGTAATAAGTAAAATATGGTGGATAATGGATTATTCTTTATACGTTCTTTCGGGGCAGGCTCACCATCCACAGCCCCAGGCAGGTGAACAGCGCATTGAATATCAGCAGTTCGTAGCTGAACTGGTAGCCGCCGAACCACGTTTCGGAATTGCGCTGCAACACGTAGCACAGTGCGGGCGAGGCAAGAGCCACCAGCGGGATGTAGCGGTCGCGCACCCTGCGTCGGCAGAAGATGCCGAAGGCGAACAGACCGAGGATGGGTCCGTAAGTATAACTGGCCAATGTATAGACAGCGTTGATGACGCTGGTATTGTTCAGCAGGTTGATGGCCACGATGACGATGCCCATCAGCACCGCCATGCCTGCGTGTACCCTGCGGCGCAGGCGGGCGACTTCGGCTTCGGTCTTGCCCTTGATGCCCAGGATGTCTACCGTGAACGAAGTGGTGAGTGCCGTCAGTGCCGAGCCCGCCGCCGAATAGGCCGATGCGGTAAGTCCCACGATGAAGAGGATGCCCACCACGACGGGCAGGTAGCCGCCGGTGGCAATCAGCGGAAACAGTTCGTCGCTCTTCTCCACCCGGATGCCGCGACTTTCGGCAAAGAGGTAGAGCAGCACGCCCAGCATCAGGAACAGCAGGATGACGAAGAACTGCAGCACGGCGCTGGTCAGCAGGTTCTTCTGCGACTCGCGCGAGTTGCGGCAGCTCAGGTTGCGTTGCATCATGTCCTGGTCCAGCCCGTTCATGGCGATGGTGGTGAATACACCTGCCAGAAATTGCTTGAAGAAGTATTGGCGGTTGTTCGGGTCGTCGAAGAAGAAGATGCGCGACATCTCGCTGGACATGACGGCTTCCGCAGCCCCATCCAGCGTGAGCCCGAGCCCTGAAGCCATGTAGCCGATGCAGAGCACGACGGACACAATCAGACAGAGCGTCTTCAGCGAGTCGGTCCAGATGAGCGACTTCACGCCTCCGCGCCAGGTGTAGAGCCACACCAATGCCACGGTCAGGGCGGCATTCAGCACGAAGGGCAGCCCGCAGGGACCAAAGACGAGCAATTGCAGGGTGATGCAGACCAGCATCAGACGCACGGCAGCTCCCAGCATCTTCGAAAGGAAGAAGAACCACGCCCCCGTGCGGTAGGATGCCCGTCCGAAGCGACTCTCCAGGTATTCATAGACCGAAACGAGATTCAGACGATAGAACAGCGGCGTGAGCACGAAGGCTATGATGAACTGCCCCGCAATGAACCCCAACACCATCTGAAGGTAGCCGAAGCCGCTGTCCTTCACCATGCCGGGCACGGAGACGTAGGTGACGCCCGATATGCTGGCGCCGATCATGGCAAACGCCACTACTGGCCACGACGAACGGCGGTTTCCGGTGAAAAAGCCCGCATTGTCGGCTTTGCGTCCCGCCAGGTAGGAGACGGTGAAGAGGATGACAAAATAGGCGGCGAGGGTAAGCAGAACAGATAGGGGAGACATGTGTGTAGTGTTTATTCGTTATACAATAGATAGGGTCGGCGTTGCTCCTTGAACCGTTCCACGTCGGGCATCCAGCGTGCTCTGATTTCTTCGGCACTGCGGCCTTCCTTGATCATCTGGCGCACGTAGGAGGTACCCATCAGCAGTTCGAAGAAGGAGGTGAAGAAGCGGTCGCCGATGTTCAGGTTGCGATAGGCATCGATGACGTAGGTCAGGTTGAGGCCTTCGCAGCGGAGTTCTTCGTCGCCCTTTCCGCTCAGATCTGCGCCGTGGCACCGTTTGCCCAGCAGGGGCGGATTCTTGGCACCGGGCACGCTGCGCGGGGTGAAGCTGTAGGAATAGCCTTTCATATTGGGGTGCCCGTATATCTGGAAAGGTTTGTCTGTTCCGCGACCCAGACTGACCACCGTCCCCTCGAACGGGCAGAGCGAGGGGTAGAGGTAAATGGCTTTCATATTGGGCAGATTGGGCGAGGGCGGTACGGGCAGGTCGTAACGTGTCTGGTGGGTGTAGTTCAGGCAGGGCACTACGGTCAGACGGCAGGTTCGCCCGGCGGGCAGCCAGCCTTCACCGTTCACCATCCGGGCCAGTTCGCCCAGTGTCATGCCGTGTACCACGGGAATAGGCAGCCAGCCTACACCACTTTTGTACTTCATGTCGAGCAGGGGACCATCGACGTAGTGGCCGTTCGGATTGGGACGGTCCAGCACGATGACGGATTTGCCATATTCGGCACAGGCGTCCATCAGGCGGCACAGGGTGATGTAATAGGTATAGAAGCGCAGACCCACGTCCTGAATGTCGGCCAGCAGCACGTCGAACTTCTTCATCGAGGTTGCCGAGGGGCGCTTGTCCTTACCGTCGTATAGGGAGAGGATGGGGACACCCGTGCGGCTGTCCACGCTGCTGCCTACCTTTTCGCCTGCGTCGGCATTGCCGCGGAAACCGTGTTCGGGCGAGAAGACGGCCACTACGCGGATGCTGTCCGCCAGCAGGCAGTCCAACAGATGCTGGTTGCCGCGCAGGCTGGTATGGTTGCCGAAGAGGGCGACACGTTTTCCCCGCAGCAGGGGGTAGTATTCGGAGGTTCGTTCGTTGCCGAGTATAATCCGTTCGCCTTGTGCCCGGACGGGCAGGCAGACTGTGAGCAGGAGCAGACAGCAGAGGGCGGTCAGGGTTTTTATACTTGCGGTTTGTCGGTGAGGTATGTTTTTCTGTTTCATTTTTTCAGTAAGACCTGGTTGTGCCCACAAAGATAATGTTATTTTTCAAGTTTTGTCTTTTGCGGCCTGCATCAATCTTCGTATAATTTGTTTATCTTTCTATTAATAAAGATAGGATGCGGTTTGGTAATATCCTGCCAAAAGCAAGCTTTTGTCTTGCTTCTGTGCTCACCTTTCGCTATCTTTGCCTCGAATGATAAACAATAGGAGGAACGCCGTTATGAAATACCCTATCGGAATGCAGAGCTTTGACCAGATTGTCGAAGGCGGATTTGTTTATGTGGACAAGACCGAACTGATTTACAACCTGACGCACGAAGGCAAGATTTACTTTCTGAGCCGTCCGCGCCGTTTCGGCAAGAGTCTGCTGATATCGACATTAGAGAAGTATTTCGAGGGACGCAAGGAACTGTTTCGCGGACTGGCCATCGAACGGCTGGAAACGGATTGGGAAGTGTATCCGGTGTTCCACGTGGACTTCAACGGGGGAAATTTCTTCAATCCCGGCGAACTGGAGGCCATATTGCAGAGTTACGTGTCCCGATGGGAAAAGAAGTACGGCGTGCAGCCCGAAAGCGATGTGAGCGTGGGCAACCGTTTTGCCCGTGTGCTCGAAGCAGCCCACGAACAGACGGGGCGCCGCTGCGTGGTGCTGATTGACGAGTACGATAAGCCGATACTGGATGTGCTCGATGCCGACACTACGCTGGAAGACCGTCACCGCAATGTGCTGAAAGGTTTCTACTCCGTATTCAAGGCGGCCGACAGTTACTTGCAGTTTGTGCTGCTGACAGGTGTTACCAAGTTTTCGCAGGTCAGTGTGTTCAGCGGTTTCAACCAACCCGATGACATCAGTATGGATGTCCGTTACGAAGCGTTGTGCGGCATCACGCAGGAAGAACTGGAGCGATACTTTGCCGAATCTATTGCTGCTATGGCGGCTGATTACGGTTGTGCGCCCGATGATATGAAGCAGCGGCTAAAACAACAGTACGATGGCTATCACTTCAGCAAAGGTCTGACGGACGTGTACAACCCCTTTAGTCTGCTCAACGCTTTCAGCAAAAAGAGTCTGGACAACTACTGGTTCCGTTCGGGCACCCCCACTTACCTCATCCGCCTGTTGGCCCACTTCAACGAGAACCTGAACGAACTGACGGGCAAATACTACCGCCCCGAAGAGTTCATCGACTACAAGGCCGATGTGGAGCGCCCCCTGCCGATGATATACCAGAGCGGCTACCTGACCATCAAAGGCTATGACATGCGCCTGAACCGCTTCTTGCTCGACTTCCCCAACAACGAGGTGAAAGACGGTTTCCTGACCATGCTGGCCACCTCGTACCTGAAGCCCAAACAACGTGTCGAGGGCTGGACCGGCGATGTGGTACTGGCCATGGAAGACGGCGATACGGAACGCCTCCGCACTCTGTTCACATCTTTTCTGGCCAGCATTCCCTACACCATGCGCCGGAAAGACGACGAGGCCGAGCGCGAACGCTACTTCCAATATACCTTCTACCTGCTGATGCGTCTGATCAGCGTTTACACCGTCTATGTGGAGAAGGTGCAGAGCCAGGGTCGTGTAGATTGCGTGGTGCAGACGCCGATGTTCATTTATGTATTCGAGTTCAAGCTGGACGGCACCGCCGCCGAGGCTATGCGCCAGATCGACTCGAAAGGCTATGCCCTGGAGTATTCGGCCGATCCGCGCCGGGTATTTAAGATTGGCGCCGCCTTCTCGTCCGAGACGGGCACCATCAGCGACTGGGAAGTGCGCTGACCTCCGCCACCTGTTCAGACACCCTTTTTCTGCCCCGCCGAGCGACGCTTGTACGGCTCGTGTGGGACACTTGCATTTCATTTGTGGGACACTTGTACGGCTCGCGAGCCACACTTGTGTTGTTCGCAAGCGACACTTGCGCCGCTCAAACGTCCCTCACGCATCCCCCTGAAAAGCTAACTTCATGTAGGTAGACGGCAGCTTCAGAAAGCCTATTTCTGGGTATTTCACAGCTTCGGCCAAAGCCTTTACTTTGCAACGGACAATCAAAAACTGTTAGTTGCAATGAAAAGAATCGGAATTTTTTATGGTTCCAGTACCGGAACCTGTGAAGAGCTGGCCGGCATGATTGCCGACCGGCTGGGTGTGGACAAGTGCGATGTGCATAGCGCTGACCGGCTTTCGGCCGATCTCGTGGCCCGATACGACGTACTGCTGCTGGGCACCTCGACCTGGGGTGACGGCGAACTGCAAGACGACTGGTACGACGGCATCCGGGTGCTGAATTCGTCCGACCTGACGGGCAAGGATGTGGCCCTGTTCGGCTGTGGCGATTCGGAATCGTATGCCGACACGTTCTGCGACGCGATGGGCCTCTTGTACGAAGGTCTGAAAGGTAGCGGATGCCACTTCATCGGGGGCGGTGTCAGTGCCGACGGTTACATGTTTTCCTCGTCCGTTGCAGTGGTCGACGGTAACTTTGTAGGCCTGGCCCTCGACGAGGTGAACGAGAGCGACCGCACCCCGCAGCGCATCGACGACTGGATTGCCACCTTGAGGCCTCTTCTGGATTAATTGTTCTCTTTACCCTGTAGTACTTATATGACTCTCTCTCCCGACATGCACCCCGGTGATCTGAAGGTTTTTCTCAACCACGTTTACGAGTTCAAGAAAGGCGTGCGCCAGATGGTGCTTTATACCGTCAACCGGCGGTACGAGGCCTTTGCTGTGGCGCGCTTGCAAAGCCAGCACATTGCCTATCTGGTACGCCCGGTTGACGAATCGAAGATTAATCTGTTCTTCGGCAAACCCGAATGCATCCATGCCATTGCCTGCATGGTCGATAAACCGCTGAACCGGCTGACGCCCGAGGAAGACTTCATCCTGGGTGCCATGTTGGGATACGACCTTTGTGCGCAGTGCAAGCGCTACTGCGCCCGTAAATCCCGCCTCTGAGCCTCCTGGATGCACTATAACGCATGTTACATCTGTTGCGACAAATGTTTCATGCAACATTTTTGTCAGCATCCGAAACATCTGTTTCATACCCGGAAGTATGCAATGCCTACATTTGCCCAGCGTTTGAAAACAAGAAATACTTTCGTTTAACAACTAAATTCAGATACCATGAAAAAAGGTATGAAACAAATTTTCCGACAGGCCGGTACAGCCGCAGTGCTTCTGGCTCTGACATGTGGAAGCGCGCTGGCGCAGGAACAGAATGCTTCCTCCAAGAACGATGATTCTTCGAACAGTAAAGAAGAAGGTAACCGTAACGTCATGCTGAATGCCGCCAGTGCCAACGGCCCGCGCGAAATCCAGATCGGACTCCCCTCGGCCGACG
Source organism: Bacteroides sp. ET489 (assembly GCF_030518095.1). Taxonomy (NCBI): domain Bacteria; kingdom Pseudomonadati; phylum Bacteroidota; class Bacteroidia; order Bacteroidales; family Bacteroidaceae; genus Bacteroides; species Bacteroides sp. ET489. Next base: position 192,485 of record NZ_JAULLJ010000003.1, on the reverse strand, counting down.
TCAACGTACTGGAAAACGGTATCCCCGTCACTTATGCCACCAACCCGCACTCCGTCAACTCTCTGTGGCGCGCCGATGCCAGCCTGAGCCACGTGGGACTGCTGAAAATCTCGGAAACGGCCATCACGACTGGTAACATCGGTTACGCCGTCAACTCTTTCACCCAACTCGGACAAAAAGGATTCAACGGAACACTTAACTATAAGAGCAACCACTTCGGTATGCAGGAGTTCTCGCTCAACCTGAACGGCGACATCGCCAAAGACTGGTACTACAGCGGAAGCATCTATCAGGACTTCGACCCGGGAACGTTCAAAATCAAATCGACTCCTTTCCAGGACCGCACACAGATCTATAAGTTCGCCCTCACCAAGAAGTACAACGAAGGACGCGGCGAACTGACTGCCATCTATCACTACAGCAACAGCCATCCCGTCTACATGTACGCCACTCAGTCGGCTCCCTTCGTCTACGTGGGCGACGGTAGTGTGAAGGAGTTCGGCCAGTTTGCCCTCGGAACTACCTCTTACCTGCCGATGGACAACGAAATGGTATACCGCGACATGCGTACCGGAGAAGTCTGCAAGACCAACCTCTACGACGCCGTGCAGAATAAAGGCAGCGAATTTACCCTGATGAACAACTACACTTGGGACAACGGCCTGAACTGGAAGACCATCATGAAGTACGACCACTCCACCGGTTCGTGCGTCTATCAGACTCCGATGTCGCTCGACCAGAACGAAGCAGGCATCAACTACCTGTACGAAGCAGCCGACGGTAGCATGAAACCCTATACTGGCGACTACGTACAAAGCCGTATGTCGTGTCTGAACCGCGGCTTCATCGACTCCTTCATGTTCACCACCGAGCTGTCGCGCAAAGCTGGTAACAGCACTTGGCGCCTGGGACTGAACGAGTGGTACTACGACATCGACTACGCATCGGCCACTACCATGTATGACCAGTCTGTACCTACCGACGGTAGCTACCCCGTACGCCTCTACAATGCCGACTATGCTACCTACGCCGACCGCACCTATGCCGGAAACGGTTACTACTACGACTTCAACAAGAATGCATCCGAATATTACAAGGGACACGAAAACAAGATAGCCCTTTACTTCACCCACGACTGGGACGTAACCGACCAGCTGAACCTGTACTACGGTGCCCGTCTGGAATATCAGGCCCTGCGTGGCGACAATGCAGCCGTGAAGAATGCCGAGGGTAACTACGTAGGCCGTTTCGCCGACTATTACCTGGGCGCTACTGCTGCCGACGGCACCAAGATTGCCCCCACGCCCATGAGCTACGACTGGCTGAACTACGCCCTGACTGCCGCCGCTACTTATAAGCTGACCGGACAGTTCGGACTGACAGGTGACTTCACTTACATCACCCAGCACCCGAAGATCGAGAACTTTGCTCCCGCCACACTGCCCAATACCGACAAGATTTCCGTTCCCCTGGGACGTGCCGGTATCTACTACAACAACGAGTGGTTGAGCTTGACTTCACTGTTCTCTTACATCTCGAAGACCAACAACAACTCTACGCTGAACCTGCAACACAAGACAGCCGCCGGTCAGACCGAAATCATGGCCGCTCCGCTGACTTACGACATCAAAACGCTGGGTTGGACTACCGACGTGGTAACCCATCCGTTCAAGGGATTTGATTTCCACTTCCTCTTCACCTACCAGAAGCCGACCTATAAGAAGTACGAGACTTCCGTCACCTTCTCCGACGGCTATGTAGGTCAGATCAACGCTACCGGCAACATCGTAGCCGAGATTCCACAGGTCATCGTCGAAATCGACCCCAGCTACATGATCACCAAAGACCTGAAGATCTGGACCAGCTTCCGTTACTTCAGCAAGACATACGCCAACATCAACGACGCCTACTACTTCAACGGCCGCTGGGAAACCTTTGGCGGACTGAACTGGCAGGTGAACAAGAAACTGGCCTTAGGTTGCACCGTAGTCAACTTCCTGAACCAGACAGGTGCTAAAGGCAGCATTGCCGGTGCCGAACTTATCGAAAAGGAAGATGCCGGACAGTATGCCGGACACGTGATGGCAGGTAGCTACATCCGTCCGTTCACCGTAGAATTCAGCGCCAGCCTGAAGTTCTGAAACCCTAAAAGGAATCGGGAAGCCGGAAAGTGAAGGAGACACACAGACCGTCTTTTAAATGAATCATTCCTCCTGCGACGGGAGACGAAGCAATAGGTTAGGCTTCCTGATTCCTGATACTTCCCTTCGGGGAACAACCGATAGAAACACCTCTACAATTCTTTCATCTGGTGGCTCCTTCACTTTAATTTATAAAAGGCAGATAGATTGTTTTCGGATAACATTTTAATTCGTATCTTTAAACGTATAAAACAGATATTGCAACCATGAAACTTAATTTCAATCATCTGACAATGGCTTTGGCAACGGTTGCCGCACTCAGCGCCTGCCAGCCGCAGAACAACGGTATCCGCCTCGAACATCAGGGCGATACACTCACCATCGTTCACATCAGCAATCCCAAGAAATACCTCATCCTCCCCATTCAGGAATCGTGTGCCGAGGGTAAGGTGAAACTCGATACCGGCAGTCCGGCCGACATGGCGATGGACGTGCGTCTGGCTGTAGACAGCGTGGAGTATTACGTGCCTTTCGCCTTGCCGCAGGGAGCCAAAGAAGCCACTGTAACCATTGGTCGCGTGGCCGCTAACGCCATCTGCTGGGATAGCATCCGCCTGGCCGACACTTTCGATACTACCAATACCGATTATTACCGTCCCGTTTATCACCACACGCCGCTTTATGGCTGGATGAACGACGCCAACGGTCTGGTCTACAAAGACGGCGAATATCACCTGTATTTCCAGTACAACCCCTACGGATCGAAGTGGGGCAACATGCACTGGGGACACTCCGTCAGCCGCGACCTCATCCACTGGGAACACCTCGACCCGGCCATCGCACGCGACACGCTGGGACACATCTTCTCGGGTAGCTCCGTGGTTGACAAGAATAACAGCGCCGGCTACGGCAAGGACGCCATGATTGCTTTCTACACCTCGGCCAGCGACGAGCACGGACAGATACAGTGCATGGCCTACAGCAACGACAACGGCCGCACCTACACCAAGTACGAAAAGAACCCCATCCTGACTCCGTTCGACGGACTGAAGGACTTCCGCGACCCGAAAGTCTTCTGGTACGAACCCGCACAGAAGTGGTACATGATTGTTTCCGCCGACAAGAACATGCGTTTCTACTCGTCCACCGACATGAAGAACTGGGAATACCTCAGCCAGTTTGGCGAAGGTTACGGCGTACAACCCAACCAGTTTGAATGTCCCGACTTTGTACAGCTGCCTGTCGATGGCAACAAGGACAACATGAAGTGGGTGATGATTGTCAACATCAACCCCGGTTGCCCCTTCGGCGGTAGTGCTACGGAATATTTCGTAGGTGAGTTTGACGGCAAGGAATTCAAGTGCGACAACGACAAGAGCGTCACCAAGTGGCTCGACTTCGGTAAGGACCACTACGCCACTGTCTGCTTCTCGAACACCGGCGACCGCACCATCGCAGTTCCCTGGATGAGCAACTGGCAGTATGCCAACGTAACTCCCATCCGTCAGTACCGCGGTGCCAACGCCCTGCCTCGCGAGCTTTCACTCTACACCAAGGACGGTGAAATCTACATGGCTGCCAATGCTGTGAAAGAGACCGAAGGCCTGCGCAAAGGCACTACACCTGTCAACGACTTCACCCTGGCCGACGAACATCTGGTCAGCCCGCTGGCTACCGGTGCCGAAGGCGCTTGCGAACTGGAAATGGACATCACCCCGGGCAAAGCACAAACCACAGGCTTCCAACTGCTAAACGATAAAGGCGAAAAGGTAGACATCTACCTCGACATGAAGGCCGGCCGTCTCGTCATGGATCGTACTCAGAGCGGACTGACCGCTTTCGGCGAGAAAGCAGAACCTCACGCCAAAGAGACCGACGATCACCGCAAGACCGAATCAGTGAACTACATCAACGATTTCGCTCTGGGCACCTGGGCACCGCTCTCGTTGTGCGAAGGTAAGACATATCACCTCGATGTGTTCGTAGACAAGTGCTCTGTTGAAATCTTCGTAGACGGTGGCCGCATCGCCATGACCAACCTTGTGTTCCCCACCCAGCCCTACAATGCCCTGCGTTTCTATACTCAGGGAGGTGAGGCCGAAGTGAAGAACCTGAAGATACATCAATTAGGATTGTAACACTAAAAGCCCTTATATCCCATGAAACACCTCATCGCAACGGCGGCACTTGCACTGCTCGCCACCACTACACTGAATGCCAGTGACATGAAACAAATACGCATTTCCACTGACCGCACCGACCTGGTGCTGCAGGTGGGCGACAACGGCCGCCTCTACCAGAGCTACTTTGGTGAACGGCTGCTGAATGAGTCCGACCTGAAAGAACTGGGTTGGAGCGTGCACCCCGCCTCGGACGGCAGTGTCAGCCGCCGCGGGTGGGAGGTGTACAGCGGTTCGGGCAACGAAGACTTCTTCGAACCTGCCCTGGCCGTCACTCACAACGACGGAAATCCTTCCACATGGCTCTACTACGTTTCTTCTTCCTCGCACCCCGTGGAGGGAGGCGTGCAGACCGACATCCAGCTGCGCGACGACAAGTATCCCGTCGACGTGACGCTGCACTACGTGGCCTATCCGAAGGAGAACGTCATCAAGACCTGGAGCGAAATCCGCCATCAGGAGAAGAAGCCTGTTACCTTGTCGGCCTATGCCTCGACCATGCTTTACTTCAGCCGTCCGGCTTACTACCTGACGGAGTTCAGCAGCGACTGGGCCAAGGAAGCGCAGATGAGCACGCAGCCCCTGCTTTTCGGCAAGAAGGTGATCGACACCAAGCTGGGCAGCCGTGCCGCGATGCACACGCATCCCTTCTTCATCGTGGGGCTGGACCAGCCCGCTCAGGAACGGCAGGGCGAAGTGCTGATGGGCACGCTGGCGTGGACAGGCAACTTCCGCTTCACCTTCGAGGTGGACAATGTGGGTAACCTGCGCATCATTCCCGGCATCAATCCGTATGCGTCGGCCTACAAACTGGAACGCGATGAGGTCTTCACTACCCCCGAATTCATCTTTACACTGAGCACTGAAGGTACCGGCCAGGGCAGCCGCGACCTACAGGCCTGGGCACGCAACTACCAGCTGAAGGACGGCAAAGGCACACGCCTGACGCTGCTCAACAACTGGGAGAACACCGCCTTCGACTTCGATCAGGACATCCTGGCCGAACTGATGAAGGAAGCCAAAGACTTGGGTGTAGACATGTTTCTGCTGGACGACGGATGGTTTGGCAACAAGTATCCGCGTAAGGACGACCGTGCCGGACTGGGCGACTGGGAAGTGACGCACGACAAGCTGCCCGGCGGCATCCGTGCCCTGACCGACGCAGCCAAAGAGGCTGGCGTGAAGTTCGGACTGTGGATAGAGCCGGAAATGGTGAATCCCAAAAGCGAACTCTTCGAGCAGCATCCCGACTGGGCCATCCACTATCCCAACCGCGAGACGTACTACTACCGCAACCAGCTGGTACTTGACCTGAGCAACCCGGCCGTGCAGGACTACGTCTACGGCATCGTGGACAAGCTGCTGAAGGAGAACCCCGACATTGCTTACTTCAAGTGGGACTGCAACAGCCCCATCACCAACATCTACTCGCCCTACCTCAAGGCCGAACAGGGACAACTGTACATCGACCATGTACGCGGCGTCTATAACGTGATGAAACGGGTGAAGGACAACTATCCCGACGTGCCCATGATGCTCTGCTCGGGCGGCGGTGCACGTTGCGACTACGAGGCGCTGAAGTATTTCACCGAGTTCTGGTGCAGCGACAATACCGATCCTGTGGAGCGCATTTACATTCAATGGGGTTTCTCGCAGTTCTTCCCGGCCAAGGCCATGTGTGCTCATGTGACGAGCTGGAACAAGGCAGCTTCGGTGAAGTTCCGTACCGATGTGGCTTCGATGTGCAAGCTGGGTTTCGACCTGGGACTGAAGGAGCTGAGTGCCGACGAATTGCTCTACTGCCAGACGGCTGTGGCCAACTGGAAACGTCTGCAACCCGTCATTCTGGACGGTAGTCAGTATCGTCTGGTGTCACCTTACGAAAGCAACCACATGGCAGTAAACTACGTGAGCACGGACAGCCGCAAGGCCGTACTCTTTGCCTACGATGTCTATCCGCGCTATCAGGAGAAACTGCTGCCCGTCCGCTTGCAGGGACTTGACCCGACGAAGCGTTACAAGGTAGAGGAAATCAACCTGATGCCCGGTACACAGTCCACACTGCCTGCCAATGGCAAAGTGCTCTCGGGCGACTATCTGATGAAGGTGGGACTCGACGCTTTCGGCTTCCAGCCGATGCAGAGTCGGGTGGTGGAACTGACGGAGGTAGAATGAATATTTATGAATTAAGGAGTTAAGAAGTGAAGAAGTTAAGCCAATTCCCTATACTTGTCTGTTGTCTTTAAAGCAGAACACAATAATCGTAAGTCAAAGTATTGGCTTAACTCCTTAACTTCTTCATTCCTTTATTCCTTCAACTTCTCTAATTTCTTAAAAACAATGACCGCAAAACAACAAATGAAATACGGAAGGCTGATACCCGTCATGCTTTGCTTTTTCGCCATGGGCTTTGTTGACCTGGTGGGTATCGCTTCCAATTACGTAAAGGCCGACTTGGGGCTGACGGACTCGCAGGCCAATATTTTTCCGTCGCTTGTCTTCTTCTGGTTCCTCATTTTCTCCGTGCCGACGGGGATGCTGATGAACCGCATCGGGCGGAAGCGCACCGTGCTGCTCAGCTTGCTGGTGACTGCCGTGTCGCTGCTGCTGCCGCTCTTTGGCGACGGTTATGGGCTGATGCTCTGTTCCTTCTCGCTGCTGGGCATCGGTAATGCACTGATGCAGACTTCGCTCAACCCGCTGCTGAGCAACATCATCACGGGCGACCGCCTGGCCAGTTCGCTCACCTTCGGACAGTTTGTCAAGGCCATCGCTTCGTTTCTGGCTCCCTACATCGCCATGTGGGGTGCTACGCAGGCCATGCCTACCTTCGGACTGGGCTGGCGTGTGCTGTTCCCCGTCTACATGGTAGTGGCCGTCATTGCCATCCTGTGGCTGTCGTCTACACCCATCGAGGAAGAGAAACCCGACCAGGCATCGGGCTTTGCCGACTGCCTGCGTCTGCTGGGCCGTCCGTTCATTCTGCTGTGCTTCTTAGGCATCGTCTGCCACGTGGGCATCGACGTGGGCACCAACACCACGGCTCCCAAACTGCTGATGGAACGTGTGGGGCTGACGCTCGAAGAGGCGGGATTTGCCACGAGCCTTTACTTCATCTTCCGTACGGCGGGCTGCCTGCTGGGTACGTTCATCCTGCAACATCTGTCGGCACGCCGCTTCCTGGGCATCAGTGTAGCTTGCATGCTGGTGGCAATGGCAGGACTGCTGGTGTCCGACGCGCACTACGTCATCTACGTTTGCATCGCGCTGATCGGTTTCGGCAACTCGAATGTATTCCCCATCATCTTTGCGCAGGCGCTGACGACTGTGCCCGAGAAGAAGAACGAGGTTTCGGGTCTGATGATTATGGGCCTCTTCGGCGGCACGGTGTTCCCGTTGCTGATGGGTGTGGCCAGCGATGCAGTAGGTCAGAGTGGTGCCGTGGCCGTGATGACGGTCGGCGTACTCTATCTGATTGCCTATACGCTGAAGATGAAGAAAGCCTGATTTTAGTAAACAAGTAAACGAGTCAACAAGTAATCAAGAAACAAGTAAACGAGTTAACAAGTCAACAAGTAAACGAGACCACAAGTCCTTGTAGCCTGTAGCCTTGTCAACTCGTCTACTAACTGATTCCCTTGTCAACTCGTCCACCATTTAAAACCAACAACCATGAATAGTCAACCAATCGTAGTCGGAATGGGCGAAGCACTGTGGGACGTGCTGCCCGAAGGAAAAAAACTGGGTGGAGCACCCGCCAACTTTGCCTATCACGTGTCGCAGTTCGGGCTGGAGAGCCGCGTGGTGAGTGCCGTAGGTCAGGACAAACTGGGCGCAGAGATTCTGGAAAACTTCCGCCAGAAACAGCTGTACGGACTTATCGAAACCGTGCCTTACCCCACGGGTACCGTCCAGGTAGAGCTGGATGCCGAGGGCGTGCCCTGCTATGACATCAAGGAAGGCGTGGCCTGGGACAACATCCCCTACACGCAGGCCCTCGAAGGACTCGCCAGTCAGACGCGTGCCGTCTGCTTCGGTTCGCTGGCACAACGCAGCATCGTGTCGCGCCAGACCATCCACCGTTTTCTCGACGCCATGCCCGACGATGCCGATACGCTGCGCATCTTCGACATCAACCTGCGTCAGGGTTTCTATACGAAAGAGATTCTGTGCGATTCGTTCCGCCGCTGCAACATTCTGAAGATTAATGATGAGGAACTGGTCACCGTGAGCCGCATGTTTGGCTATCCCGGCATCGACCTGCAGGACAAGTGCTGGATTCTGCTGGCCAAGTACAACCTGAAGATGCTTATCCTGACCTGTGGCGTCAATGGCAGCTACGTCTTCACGCCCGGTCATGTTTCGTTTGTCGAGACCCCGAAGGTGCAGGTAGCCGACACGGTGGGTGCCGGCGATTCGTTCACCGCCGCCTTCGTGGCTGCCACGCTGAAGGGACTTCCCGTAGCCGAAGCCCATCGCCTGGCCGTCGACACCTCGGCCTACGTCTGCACACAGCAGGGTGCTATGCCCGTGCTGCCCGAGTCGCTGACCAGCCGTCTGGCCTGACCTCCGACATCACTTATTCCCCGTTTGTGGGACACTTGCACGGCTCGCGAGCAACACAAGTACGGCTCGCGAGCCGTGCTTGTGTTTCATAAATGGAATGCAAGTGTCCCACAATGCAGAGAAATGAAGGGCTTTGAACGAAGGCATGATGCCTGCGTACCCGATTATTCCTGTAACAGTTTTCTGACAGTGTCGATAAAGGCTTCGGCTTTGGGCAACAGTTCGTCTATCTCTTCTGCGCTGGAGTAGGCGAAGTCGTCGTAATCGCTGCTGTGCCGCCGTTCGAACAGCAGGGAAAAGCAGCGCCCCATTTCGCGCGACATGCGTCCTGTAGCTACAAAATGCATGCCCAGCATCTGTTTGACGCCGGCGTGAGTGCCCGGATTAATGTTGTGCTTGATGAGCAAGGCCACGGCAGCATAGTAACAGGCATAATACAGGCGGTTGACGGCTGTGTTGTAATACCCTTGTTGCTTCAGAAAAGGAATTTCGGCTAATGTTTCCTCGGCACGCTGAAACCGATAGGCAGCCAGTGCCTCGATGTTCTCCCGACTCAGTTGCTCTTTCATAACACAATTCCCTCCCTCATTACGTTCACGAAAAAAGGTGTGCGGAAGGGACGGTTTTCCCAAAGCTTCTTCAGAAGGACGCGCGCATTGATGGCCACGCCGGTTTCTATCTCGATGTCGTATAGCGGGGCAATGATACGTTCTTCCTCGCTGATGCTCAGCTTGTCGCCGCCTACCAGCACCAGCAGGTCGATGTCGCTGTCGGGGCGGGCGTCACCACGGGCTTCGCTGCCATAGAGTATGGCCTGAGCTTCGGGTGCCACTTGTGCCAGGGCTTCGCGGATGCGTTCTACAATTTGCGGGCGTTTCATATACAATCGATTGATGAAGAAAGTAAGTTCTACATACAAAAGTAGGCATTTGTCTGCCAATTTCCAAGCCTTTCCCCCAATCTTTTCCCGCCCCGTGTCGCTCTTCTGCATTATATTCGTTATATTTGCCTTCTCTAATCCCCAAAAGAAAGGCCATGAAACACAATACCTTCTACCTTTTTACCTTGTGCGCACTGTGTCTGCTGCTGACGGCATGCGGGCGCGAACGGGCCCGTTTCCTGATAGCCGTGTCGCAGTGCAGCGACGACGAATGGCGCACGCAGATGAACAAGGAAATCCGGCGCGAAGCACTCTTCTATCCCGGTGTGGAGGTGGACATCCGCTCGGCGGGTGACGACAACCGGCAGCAGACGGCCGACATCGAACATTTCATCGCCGCCGGAGCCGATCTGATTGTGGTGGCGCCCAACGAAGCCGACGCCCTGGCGCCCGTCGTCGAGAAGGCGCGCGACAAGGGCATCCCCGTGGTGCTGGTGGACCGCCGCATCAACTCCGACCGTTACAATGCCTACATCGGAGCCGACAACTACGAAATGGGCCGACAGATAGGAACCTACATCGTCAGCCGCCTGAAGGGCGAAGGCAACGTTGTGGAACTGACCGGCCTGAAAGGCTCGACCCCGGCGCGCGACCGCCATCGCGGACTGATGGATGCCCTGGCCGATGCTCCGGGCATACACGTCGTGGCCACGGTCGATGCCGGATGGTTCAGACAGTCGGCCGAACAGGCTTTCGACTCCATCCTCGACTGCCAGCCGCACATCGACCTCGTCTTTGCCCACAACGACCGCATGGCCTCCGGTGCCCACGATGCCGCCGTCAGACGCGGACGTGCCGGCGAGATGCTGTTTGTCGGCGTAGATGCCCTCTCGGGCAAGGGTCTGGGCGTGGAAATGGTGTCCGACGGCACACTCGACGCCACCTTTATCTATCCCACCGGTGGCGACCGCGTCATGCAGGTGGCCATGAACATCCTCGAAGGGCGCAGCTATCCGCGCGAGACACTCCTCTCCACCGCCTTGGTCAACCGTCAGAACGCCCGCATCATGCAGATGCAGACCACCCATATCGGTACCCTCGATGCCAAAATCGAGAAGCTCAACAGCCAGCTCGACGCCTTCCTGATGCGCTACTCGGCCCAGCGCATGTTTCTGTACGCCTGCATCGTCATCCTGGTGCTGGTAGGGGCATTGCTTGTCTTCGTAGTGCGCGCCTTCTGGACCAAGAACCGCCTGAACACCGAACTGTCGCAACAGAAGCAGCAGGTGGAGGAACAGCGCGACCAGCTCATCCACCTGTCGCGCCAGCTGGAAGACGCCACGCACGCCAAACTGGCCTTCTTCACCAACGTCTCGCACGACTTCCGCACCCCGCTCACCCTGATTGCCGACCCCGTGGAGCAACTGATGCACAGCCATACCCTGACCGAGCACGAGCACTTCCTGCTGAACATCATCCACAAGAACGTCACCGTGCTGTTGCGTCTGGTCAATCAGGTGCTCGACTTCCGGAAGTTCGAGGACGGCAAACTGCAGCTTCGCCTGAGCCGCTTCGACCTGCGTACGTCGCTGATGGAGTGGACCGACGCCTTCCGCACCCTGTCGTTCCGCAAGCACATACACTTCCGCATCGAGGCCGACCCTGCCGTCGATTACACGGTGACGGCCGACGCCGAGAAGTTGGAACGCATCGTCTATAACCTCCTTTCGAACGCCTTCAAGTTTACGCCCGAGAACGGCAGCATCAGCGTTAGCCTTGCCATGCTGGGGCACGACGACAACTCCTTGCTGCGCCTGCAAGTCACCGACACGGGCGTGGGCATGCCCGCCGAGCACGTGCAGCACATCTTCGACAGCTTCTACCAGATCGACGTCCACCATGCTGGTTCGGGCATCGGGCTGGCCCTGGTGAAAGCCTTTGTCGAGATGCACCACGGCACCATCCGTGTGGACACCACCAAGGGACAGGGCACCTGCTTCACCATCGAAATGCCTGCCCGTCAGACGGGCGAACTCGACCCCGACACCACACGCAACGCCATGCTGGCCAATCTGAAAGAAGGAGCCGTCCTGGCCGCCGACCAGGAGACGCTGCAAGCTGCCGAGTCCGACACCCCTGCCGAGGATAAGGAAACCGTGCTCGTGATAGACGACAATCAGGACATCCGCGACTACGTGCACTCCATCCTGCAGGACGACTACCGTGTAATCGAGGCTGCCAACGGTCAGGAGGGCATTCAGCAGGCCATGAAGTATGTGCCCGACGTCATCATCTGCGACGTGATGATGCCCGTGATGGATGGCATGGAGTGTTGCCGCCGCCTGAAGTCCGAACTGCAGACGTCGCACATCCCCGTGATGATGCTTACCGCCTATGCTGTGGACGAGCAGAAGATAAAAGGCTACGAATGCGGTGCCGACTCGTACATCGCCAAGCCCTTCAGTGCCCGCCTGCTGACTGTGCGCCTGCGCAACCTTATCGAAAACCGTCACCGCCTGCAGAACTTCTTCGCCGATGGCAGCAACACTGCCTTGCAGCAGCCCAAACCCGCGGTCACCGATGTGGACAAGGGCTTTATGGATAAGCTGCGCCGCCTGATCGACGAGCGTCTGTCCGACCCCAATCTCAGCGTAGAGGAGCTGGGCGAACAGATAGGTCTGAGCCGCGTGCAGCTGTACCGCAAGACGAAGGCCCTGTGCGGCTACTCGCCCAACGAGCTGCTGCGCATTGCCCGCCTGAAGCGTGCCGCCTCGCTGCTGGCCTCGACCGAAAAGACCGTGGCCGAGATTACCTACGAAGTAGGCTTCAGTTCGCCCTCGTACTTCACCAAGTGCTATAAGGAGTATTTCGGCGAGATACCGACCGAATTCCTGCGGCGGAAGAACGGTGGGGAGTGAAAATAAAAATGACCCGGATGGTACGCTTGTCGCGGCATCCGGGTCATTTGTTTTATCGCGGTAGGCAGAACACTCTTAGAGGGCGTTCTCCTTGATGAGCCATTCGGCTATCTGAACAGCGTTCAGGGCGGCTCCCTTCTTGATCTGGTCGCCTACAATCCAGAACGTCAGTCCGCAGTCGTTGGTCAGGTCCTTGCGGATGCGGCCTACGTATACGGGGTCTTTGCCTGCCAGGAAGAGGGGCATGGGGTATTCCTTCTCGGCGGGGTTGTCCATCAGCACCAGTCCTTCGCCCTTGCTGAAGGCTTCGCGGGCTTCTTCGACGGAGATGGGGCGTTCGGTCTCTACCCAGATGCTCTCGGAGTGAGAACGGAGGGCGGGTACGCGTACGCAGGTGGCGCTGACCTTGACGTCGGAGTGCATGATTTTACGTGTCTCGTTGTACATCTTCATCTCTTCCTTCGTATAGCCGTTTTCAGTGAACACGTCGATCTGCGGGATGAGGTTGAAGGCAAGCTGGTAGGCGAACTTCTCGACGGTGACGGGCTCTCCGGCCAGTACCTGACGGTATTGTGTGTACAGTTCGTCCATGGCGGCTGCTCCGGCGCCGCTGGCTGCCTGGTAGGTAGACACGTGTACGGTCTTTATGTGTGATAGCTGTTCGATGGCTTTCAGTGCAACGACCATCTGGATGGTGGTGCAGTTGGGGTTGGCGATGATGCCGCGCGGACGGTCTTTGGCGTCGGCGGGGTTTACTTCGGGCACTACGAGGGGCACGTCGGCATCCATACGGAAGGCGCTTGAGTTGTCTATCATCACGGCTCCGTACTTGGTGATGGTTTCGGCGAATTCTTTGGAGGTGCCTGCGCCTGCGGAAGTGAACGCGATGTCCACACCTTTAAAGTCATCGTTGTGTTGCAAGAGTTTGACCTCGATCTGTTTACCGCGGAAGGTGTATTTCGTACCTGCACTGCGTTTCGATCCGAACAGCACTAACTCGTCCAGCGGGAAATTTCTTTCATCGAGCACCCGCAGGAATTCTTGTCCTACGGCTCCGCTTGCTCCAACAATAGCTACTTTCATTTTTCTTTTCTTTTTAATTAATGGGTTAAAAATTGAGCTTTTCGGCCGCAAATTTACTACAAAATGCAGTACGGCATCACACTAAATGAAAACTTTTTTGTTATTTTGCACATGAAAACCTAATATGTGATGCGTATGGATTGGCTCAACTTCAGTTTGGAACTACCTATAACCGACCCCACGTGGATATTTCTGCTGGTGCTGCTTATCATCCTGTTTGCCCCCATGCTGCTCAGCAAGTTGCGCATTCCGCACATCATCGGCATGATTCTGGCGGGGCTGGTCATCGGCGAGCACGGGTTCAACATCCTGGCGCGCGACAGCAGTTTCGAACTTTTCGGCAAGGTGGGCCTGTACTACATCATGTTTCTGGCCGGACTGGAAATGAACATGAGCGACTTCAAGCAGAACCGTAACAAGGCGCTCGTGCTGGGTCTGCTGGCTTTTGTGGTGCCTATCGTCATCGGTTTTGTGGCCAATGTCGCGCTGCTGAAGTATGGTGTGCTGACTTCGGTTCTGCTGGCCAGTATGTATGCGTCGCATACGCTGGTGGCCTATCCCATTGTGATTCGTTACGGCGTGTCGCGCCATCGCAGTGTCAGCATCGCTGTGGGCGGAACGGCTGTCACCGACACCCTGACGCTGCTTGTGCTGGCCGTTGTGGGCGGCATGTTCAAGGGCGAGTCGGACGGACTGTTTTGGCTGTGGCTGGTGGTGAAGGTCATCATTCTGGGTGCGTTTATCATGTGGTCGTTTCCCCGCCTGGGGCGCTGGTTCTTCCGCCGCTACGACGACAACGTGATGCAGTTCATCTTCGTCCTTGCCCTGGTGTTTCTGGGTGCGGGACTGATGGAGTTCGTGGGCATGGAAGGCATCCTCGGCGCATTCCTCGCCGGACTGGTGCTGAACCGCCTCATTCCCCACGTGTCGCCGCTGATGAATCACCTGGAGTTTGTGGGTAACGCCTTGTTCATTCCCTACTTCCTGATAGGCGTCGGCATGCTGATCGACGTCAACGTGCTGTTTGGTCACGTCAATTCGCTGAAGGTGGCGGGCGTGATGATTGTCATGGCCCTGCTGGGCAAGTGGATAGCCTGCTGGCTTACGCAGAAAGCCTATCGGATGACCTCGCTCGAACGCGAACTGATGTACGGCCTTAGTACGGCGCAGGCCGCTGCCACGCTGGCTGCCGTGCTGGTGGGTTACAACATCATCCTGCCCAATGGCGAACGTCTGCTGAACGACGACGTGCTGAACGGCACCATCCTGCTGATTCTGGTCACCTGCATTGTCAGTTCGTTCGTCACCGAGCGTGCCGCGCGCACCGTAGCCATGGACGAAGCCCATCCCGAAGAAGACCGTTCGCGCGAGCCCGAGAAGATTCTTATCCCGATTGCCAATCCCGACACGATAGAAGACCTTATCAACCTGTCGCTGGTGATACGCGACCCCAAGCAGAAAGACAATCTGCTCGCTTTGAACGTAGTAAACGACAGCAACAGCCCCAACGGCTCCGATGTGCGTGGCAAGCGCTATCTGGAGAAAGCCGCCATGATTACTGCTTCGGCCGATGTACGCCTGAAGCAAATCAGTCGCTACGACCTGAACATTGCCGCGGGCATCATCCATACGGCGAAGGAGCACGGAGTGACCGACGTTGTCATCGGTCTGCACCGCAAGATGACCATCGTAGATTCCTTCTTCGGTATGCTGACCGAAAATCTGCTCAAGGGACTGAACCGCGAAGTGATGGTGGCCAAGTTCCTGATCCCCATCAATACACTGCGCCGCATCATTGTGGCCGTACCGCCCAAAGCCGAATACGAGGCGGGCTTCCAGAAGTGGGTAGAACACTTCTGCCGCATGGGCAACACGCTGGGCTGCCGCGTCCACTTCTTCTCGAACGAAGAGACAGCCGTACCCCTGCAAGCCCTCATCAAGAAGAAATACAGCCAGACGCTGACCGACTACTCCCTGCTGGACGACTGGGAAGACCTGCTGATACTGACCGGACAAGTGAACTACGACCACCTGCTGGTCATCATCAGTGCCCGCCGCGGCTCCATCTCGTACGACAGCTCGTTCGAGAAACTGCCCGGACAGCTGAGCCGTTACTTTGCCAACAACAGCCTGATTGTGCTTTACCCCGACCAGCTGGGCGAACCGCAGGATGTACTCTCCTTTTCGAACCCGCGCGGCAACAACGACCCGCAGCACTACGAGAAAGTAGGTCGCTGGTTCTATCGATGGTTTAAAAAGAACAATGCCTAATGACTGACATGAATATACCGAACGCCGCCTCTGCCGGCGACACTCCGTGCCCCGACTGGCAACAGCGCACCCAACTGCTGCTGGGCGAGGAGAAAAGACAGCGACTGGCTCGTGCCCACGTACTGATAGTAGGACTGGGAGGTGTGGGCGCCTATGCCGCCGAGATGATTTGCCGTGCCGGTGTGGGCCGCATGACGATTGTCGATGCCGACACCGTACAGCCCACCAACATCAACCGCCAGCTGCCTGCGCTGCACTCCACCGTGGGCCTGCCGAAAGCCGAAGTGCTGGCTGCCCGCTTCCGCGACATTAATCCCGATGTGCAGCTCAATGTGCTGCCCGTCTTCCTGAAGGACGAGAACATCCCCGCGCTGCTCGACGCCGACCGCTACGACTTTGTGGTCGATGCCATCGACACGCTGGCCCCCAAGTGCTACCTGATAGCCGAAGCCCTGAGACGGCGCATCAAGATTGTATCGAGCATGGGGGCAGGTGCCAAGAGCGACATCACGCAGGTGCGCTTTGCCGACATCTGGGACACCTACCACTGCGGACTGAGCAAGGCCGTGCGCAAGCGCCTGCAAAAGATGGGTATCCGTCATAAGTTGCCCGTCGTGTTCAGCACCGAGCAGGCCGACCCGAACGCCGTCCTCCTGACCGACGACGAGCAGAACAAGAAGTCTACCTGCGGCACGGTGAGTTACATGCCCGCCGTCTTCGGCTGCTATCTGGCCGAGTACGTCATCAGGAGACTCTGAGTGAATTAAGAATGAAAAATGAATAATGAAAAGGCAGGGCCTGCGGAGGCTTGCACAGCCGGCCGCGTCCTGTCAACTGCTGACCCGCATAAATCCATAACGAATGATTCAACTCGAAAACATAACCAAGAGTTTCGGCTCCCTCCAGGTACTCAGGGGCATCGACCTGCAGATTGAGAAAGGCGAAGTAGTAAGCATCGTAGGCCCCAGCGGTGCCGGAAAGACCACCCTGTTGCAAATCATGGGTACGCTCGACGCGCCCGACACGGGTACGGTACGCATTGACGGCACCGAGGTCGGCCGCATGAAGGAGAAAGAACTCTCTGCCTTCCGCAACCGCCGCATCGGCTTCGTCTTCCAGTTCCACCAGCTGTTGCCCGAGTTCACTGCGTTGGAGAACGTCATGATACCCGCCCTGATAGCCGGTCTGGGTCGCCGCGAAGCCCAGTCGTCCGCCCTCGAAATGCTGAATCTGCTGGGACTGGCCGACCGTGCCGCGCATAAGCCCAGCGAACTGTCCGGTGGCGAGAAACAGCGCGTGGCTGTGGCTCGTGCCCTCATCAACCACCCCGCCGTGGTACTGGCCGACGAGCCTTCGGGCAGCCTCGACACACACAACAAGGCCGAACTTCACCAACTTTTCTTCGATCTGCGCGACCGCCTGGGGCAGACGTTCGTCATCGTGACTCACGACGAAAGCCTGGCCCGCATTACCGACCGCACGATTCATCTGAAGGATGGGGCGGTGGTGCAAGATTCTGAGGTCGCGGTGAGCGAGTAATCTTCTTTTCTTTGTGCAAAATCCCCTGAAAACTGCACGAACTTCGTGCAATATTCCCTGATTTCTGCACGAATCGGGTGCAAAATCCGTATGTCCGGCGGTTGAGTCGGGGTTAGTCGAAGCTCAGGTAGTGGCTGAGGCGTTCCAGATCGTCGGGGGTGAACTCTTCGTAGAGGGCGAGGGGTTTGAGGCTCTTCAGCGGGCCGTGCTTGCGGCGATACTCTACGATGGCTTTGGCCTGATAGAAGTTCAGGTAGGGGTGGCGGCGCAGCTGTTCGATGCCGGTGCGGTTGACGTCGAGGCGTTGCAGGGCAGTGGTGTCGATGCGGAACCATGCAGCCAACTGGTGATGGTCGAGGCCTATCTCGCCCAACTGTTCGACGCGGTAGAAGCCGCCCAGCTGCCGGCGATAGTTGCTGATGAGGCGGGCGATGCCGCTCCCTATGCCGGGTATCTTTTTCAGTTCGGTGGTGTCGGCGCGGTTCAGGTCGACGGTGGTGCCGGGGGCATACTTCTGCACTTGCGGACGGGCGGGCAGACTGTCGGTGTGCTGGCGGGCAAGCAGTAACGAGGAAGTTTGCTGTGTGGCGGACGGCGAGTGTACGGGCGGCACGGATGCGGAGCCGTCGCTGTCGGCGGGAGCGATGACGATGTAGGGGCGCAGGGTATCGAACTGTTGCTGCGTCAGCCCATAAATCTTGCGGAAATCTTCGGCCCGGCGGAAACGCCCACCCTTGCTGCGATAGCGTAGTACGTTGCTTACCATCCACTGCGGCAACCCCAGACGGCGCAGGGTGAGCGAGTCGGCCGTATTGGGGTCGAAGGCGACGGGTGTCAGGCGGACGGGTGCTTGTCGGCCCTCGTCCGAGGACGGCGGATAGGCTTCGTCGGGTTGCCCTTGCCTGCCGTTCAGGCTGTCGGCAAAGGAGTGTTGGCCTTCGGCGGTCTGCTGCTCCGGCTGGTTTTCTCCGTCGGGGGCGGTACGGTCGTGACGAAGCATGACGGCCTGAATGGCCGCATACAGCAGTATCACACCGATGCCCAGCAGAACGACGCCCCGCCTCTCGTTGCAGGTGAAGAACTGCCACAGGAGGCCCCATCGTTTCTTATTCTTCCCGTTTGGCCGCATGCAGCAGTTATTTCAGCAGTCCCAGCTCGTTGATGAAGATGAAGGCAATGCCTATCGGGGCAATGTACTTCAGGATGAAGGCCAGCAACAGACCGATCTTGACGGTGCCGTTGTTGGTGAACTCGCCCCGCATAATCTTCTTGTCCAGATACCAGCCACTGAAGAGGGCGATGAAGAATCCGCCCAGCGGCAGCATGATTTTGGCCGTCACGAAGTCGAAGAGGTCGAACAGCGTCAGTCCGAACAGGGTGTATTCCTTGCCCACACCCAGCGACAGCGAACAGAGCGCGCCGAGCACGATACAACCGGCGGTGACCAGACGGGCCGCCTTGCTGCGCGTCATGTTGAACTCTTCGTGCAGATAGGCCGTCACCACCTCGTGCAGCGAGATGGTGGACGTAAGCGCCGCCAGCGCCAGCAGCACGTAGAACATGATGGACAGGATGATGGCCAGCCAAGGCAGTCCGCCAAAGGCTTGCTGGAAGACGTTGGGCAGGGTGATGAACAGCAGGCTGGGACCGGCATCGGGCTGTATGCCCACCGAGAAGGCGGCAGGGAAGATGATGAGGCCCGCCAGTATGGCTACAGCCGTGTCGATGGCCGCCACGTTGAAGGCCGTCTTGGGCAGGTTGGTGTCGCTGCGGAAGTAGGAAGCGTAGGTGCACAGGCATCCCATACCCAGCGAGAGCGAGAAGAAGGCCTGCCCCATGGCACCCAGCAGCACGTTGGCATCGACCTTGCTGAAGTCGGGCTTCAGCAGGAATTCGAGTCCTGCACCTGCGCCGGGCAGCGAGATGGAGCACACGGCCAGGATAAGAAGCAGGATGAAGAGGATGGGCATCATGATTTTCGACGACTTTTCGATGCCTTTCTCCACGCCTTTCACTACGATGAAGTGCGTGGCCAGCAGGAAGACAATCATCCAGAGCATAGGCCTCCAAGGATTAGCCACGAAGCTGCTGAAAGCACTGATGAACTGGTCGGCCGACTTTCCGGCAAAGCTGTTGGTGGCCGCTTCGAGGGTATACTCCAGTGTCCAGCCCGCCACTACCGAGTAGTAGCCTAGGATGAGGAATCCGGCCAGCACACCCATGCGTCCTACCCAGCGCCACTGCGTGCCCGGAGCCAGTATGCGGTAGGCACCTGCCGTGTTGGCCCGCGAACGTCGTCCGATGGAGAATTCGGCTATCATGATGGGAACGCCAAACAAGAGGACGCATCCCAGATAAACCAATATGAAGGCGGCTCCGCCGTGGTTGCCTGTTTCGTAGGGGAATCGCCAGATGTTGCCCAGTCCTACGGCCGAACCGGCCGACGCGAGTATTACGCCCAGTTTGCTGCCAAAGTTGGCTCTGTCTTTCTTTGTCATATGAATAGCCTTTTTGCTTACAATCCGTAATGAATATTTGTTGAAAGAGTGCAAATATAGAAAATATTCCGTACTTTTGCATTGCGAATTGTAATTTATGCGAATCCTCCGCCGAAAAAACATTCATTTGCAGGAAGCAAGCCTGATGAAGTTGCGGTCGGTTAAAGTCTGCCGGCCTCGGGGTGTGGGACACTTGCATTCCATTTGTGGGACACTTGCACGGCTCGCGAGAAACACTTGTACGGCTCGCGAGCCGTACAAGTGTTCAATGTCGCATGCGGAACAGACCCGATTCGCTGTTGGCGTTCATTAAAAACCAGAAAAATTATCTGCTTATGCTATATTATATAAAGAAGTATCCGTTGTCGCTGCTCATCATTCTGACGGTTGTTTACCTTTCTTTCTTCAAACCGCCTCAGACGGAGATGGACTCCATTCCGGGCATCGACAAGGTGGTGCACGTGTGTATGTACCTGGGCATGTCGGGCATGTTGTGGCTGGAGTTTGTGCGGGCACACCGCAAGGATGCCGGCCGGGTGCGCATGTGGCACGCCTGGGTGGGCGCGGCGCTGTGTCCCGTGCTGTTCAGCGGGGTGGTGGAACTGTTGCAGGAGTATTGCACCACGTATCGCGGTGGCGACTGGCTGGACTTTGCTGCCAATACGACGGGAGTGCTGCTGGCTTCGCTGGTGGGGCGGTTTGTGCTGATGCGGAGAAGAGGATAGGGATGGATACGCGGACGACGCGGAATAAACGGATCATCACGGATTTTATTTTATTCAAATTATCGTCCGTGTTCGTCCGCTTTCTCCGCGTCGTCCGCGTATCTATTCTGTTTCCCTCTTACAAATACTCTACCACCGAGCTCAGCCGTATTCCGTTCGAACCTTTTATCAGGATGGTCTTGCCGTGAGGCTTGTCGGCCTTCAGATGCTCGATCAGGGCGGGAGCGTCGGGATAAGTGGGGCAGGTGTGGCGGGTGGCCGCAAACTGTTCGCCCACGAGGACGACGTCGCGCAAACCGCATTCCTCCAGATAATCCACTACTTTCTGATGCTCTTCGGCACTGTCCTTGCCCAGCTCGCGCATGTCGCCCAGGATGAGCATTTTGTGGTCGGCCTTCATCTTGTAGAAGTTGCCGATGGAGGCGCGCATGCTGGTGGGGTTGGCGTTGTAGGTGTCGATGATGAGGGTGTTGTCGGCCGTCTGCTTCAGCTGCGAGCGGTTGTTCTGCGGCACATACTCTTGCAGGGCTTTGTCTATCTTGGCAGGCTCAACGCCGAAGAAGCGTCCTACGGTGACGGCGGCCAGTGCGTTGGCAAAGTTGTATTCGCCGATGAGGTGAGTCTGCACTTCGTGGCGCTCGCCGTCTTTTCCGGCTTTCCAGGCGAAGGCCAGGTAGGGCGAGTTGCCGGTCACCTGCCCGTTGACGTACAGACTGCTGTCGGTGCCGTAATAGATGGGGTTCAGGCCCCAGGCCATTTCGCACAGGTAGGGATTGTCGTGATGGACGAAGACGGTAGAGTCGCCGTGGCGGCGCAGGAAGTCGAAGAGTTCGCCCTTGGTGCGCATCACTCCCTCGAACGAGCCGAAGCCTTCCAGATGGGCCTTGCCCACGTTGGTGATGAGTCCGTAGTCGGGTTCGGCAATGTCCACCAGTTCCTTGATGTCGCCGGGATGGCTGGCTCCCATTTCTACGACGGCCAGTTCGTGCTCGGTGCGTAGGCGTAGCAGGGTGAGGGGCACGCCGATGTGGTTGTTCAGGTTGCCTTCGGTGTAGAGTATATGGTGACTTTGCGACAGCACGGCGGCCAGCAGTTCCTTGGTCGTGGTCTTACCGTTGGTGCCGGTGATGCCGATGGTGCGCGTGCCCATCTGCCGGCGGTGGTGGTTGGCCAGTTGCTGCAAGGCTTTCAGACAGTTGTCCACGAGGAAGTAGCGGTGGTCTCCCTGCGGAGCGTATTGAGGTTCGTCGACCACGGCGTATCGGCTTCCGGCTTCGAGCGCGCGGGCGGCAAAAGTATTTCCGTTGAACATTTCGCCTTTCAGGGCGATGAAGAGTGATCCTTCGGGGCAGTTGCGACTGTCGGTAGTGACGCAGCTGCACTCCAGAAACAGTTGATAGAGGGCGTTGATATCCATAATGATTCTATTGTATATTGTATGTAGTGCGTGGAAGGGGATGTCGAAAAGCCCGGGCAACTGCCTGCTGCTTTTGGGGATGTGCCCTCCCGTATCGGTTGCGGGGGCAAAGATAGTGGTTTTGGGGGCTGCTTCGTCGCAGGGGGGAGGATTTATTTTTTACGGTGGCAGAAGGCAGGCTCGTGCGAACGTTTTATATTTTTTCCTGTTAGTTTAATATTCTTCATAATCCCAAGTAAGGGCCTGTTTGTTTTTAAGTATAATCGATTGAGGGTATTTTGGCTTTTTCATCCGTTGGAATACCTTAATATATAATATTTCAATTCAATTCATTGTGGACTTGCCGCTATACAATTTCTTTCTGTACGGTAAAAAAAGAAAACGCAAAAAAAGTTGAAAACAGTTTTGCTCTTTTTGAAAAAAACAGATATATTTGCAGCGTGCATGCCGAAAGTGTTCGCGGCACAACTTATGGAAAGAAATTGGTAGAAGCGTTGTGCTTCATTCTTGTATTCGAAAACCTAGGAAATTTTCAAGCTACACAAGAATGGCACGGCAGTTTCTCACGCATAGCGTGGGTCTGCTGTCTGTTCTCGTATGTAGCTGGGCTATTCCTAGGGCCTTCGGATAAATCGGTGAAACAGCACGCAGTTCCACGCTTCTTGTAACTAGGAAATCAATTTTGTCTTTTTAGGAACTGGATCGACGCATAAAAATTCTATGTGTATGGAAAAAGAATGCGTATCTGTGGCGTATGAACCGCCCGTTGTAGAAGTCCTCCTCGTCGAAGTGGAAGGGGGATTCGGATTTAGTGTCCCGGATTGGGAATAATGCAACTTTTGTTCTTTAAAATCTAAAAAAGCTACATGATGAAGAGACTGTTATTCGGAGTGTTGGCTGCATTGCTGTGTGCTGCCTGCTCCAATGAAGAATCCACGTTGGATATCCGTAAAGAAGGCGGTCTGAACGTGGAACTGAAACTGTCGGCTTCGACCGAAGCGAATACCCGTACGGCCTATTCGGTGGCTACGGAAGCCGAGCGCACTGTGAAAACTCTCGATGCCTATCTCTTTGCTCCCGCTGCAGAGACTCAGGACTATGTGTTGGAAAAGAAATACAATAATCTGCTGTCAGATAGCTGGACTCCTGCAACGTTGGAAGATAGTAAGACCGTTACCCTGTCCGGCGTAAGCCGCACAGCAAAGAAAATCTTCTTCGTGGCAAACGGAACGGACATTGCTTCGTTGAAAGTAAATGCTGTTGCAGGTATGACGGAAGCGGCTTTCCGTGCATTGCTGATGAATGCGATGACGGCCAATCCGGAAGTAACCGAAGCCAGCCCGTTGCCGATGACAGCCGAGGCCTCCGTGGCTGCCGATGCCTGGAACGGCAATCCGCTTTCGGTGACTGTCAGCGCTGTGGCACTGGAGCGCGTGGTAGCACGCATCGACCTTGCCGTCAAGGCACAGGAAGGTGTATTGTTCGTTCCCTCCAAATTAGAGATGGTGAACGCACGGCCCAACTCGTTCATCTTCCCCTCGGAAGGTAACTACGCCGACGGTTCGGCCACGCTGAAGCTGGAGCAGACGATTGCAGCAGCTACTTCCACAACTTCCGAAGCAGCTTATTACAACAGTTTGCTCTATCCTTACGAAGCTCCTGCTACCGACAACGTCAAACTGGTGGTAACCGGTAAGCTGACGGTAGGTGGAAAGACCGTACTTGCGGCTTTCGACCTCCCGTTTGTCGATGCCGATGGCAATCAGCTGGCAGTGGAGCGCAATACCCGTTACTTAGTGACCATTACCAAGATTAATGGCTTGGATGCTACGGTAGACGTGACTTTCACCGTAAGCGACTGGGAAGACGGCGGCACCATCGAACATCCCGTACAGGTAGACAACTTTATTGTGACGGGCGACGGACTGACCGGCAACAAGCTGACATTGGCCCAGGCCGAAAGCAGCAGTGCCCAGCTGACCGTGACTACCAACGTGGCCTGGAAAGCCGAGGTGACCAAAGGCACCGACTTCCTGACGGCTACCCCTTCGGGTAATACCCTGACCATCGCCGCCATTTCGGCCAACGAAAGCGGAGCGCCCCGCAAGGCTTACGTCGAGCTTTCGACCGATGCAGATCCTAACGTCACTTACACACTGGTAGTGACACAGGCTGCCGAATAATTCTATTAACAGACTAAGGAATCAGATTTATGAAAAATATCATATCACGTATCATGATACTTGCCATGCTGGCAAGTTTCGCCGCCTGCTCCAGCGAACTGGATAATGCGGGCGGATATGCCGGAGACGAGGCGATGGTCCGGATGACCTTTACCGGACTGAACGGCTTTGCCGTGACTCGTGCGGTCGACCAAACGGCTGTAGAGAAGGTTACGGTCTATCTTTTTGAGGGAACGGAGGAAAGCTCTGAACTGAAATATACACTTCCCGTTACGTTGAGCGATAAAACCGAAGCTGGACTTCCGGGTTCGTTCAAGGTGCCCGAAGGCGGAACCTATCATGTAGAGGCCATTGCCAATGCCGAGACACTGACGGGCATCAGTACTTATGGCGATTTTCTGGCACAGACCACGACAGCCGCTTTTGATGGTAACCTGCTGATGCAGGGTGCTACCGCACAGAATATTACGTTGGCAGGCGGACAAACCACTACACTCAGCATGGAGCTGGTGCGTCTGGCTGCCACTTTCCAGGTAGAAGGAGCCGTTGAGGCCGGTGTCAGCGATGTGGCTTTCACGCTGAAAGGAGCCGTGAAGGAATCTTACTTGGTGAAACATGCCGATGGCGATAGCTTTACTATTCCTGCCGATGCCGAGACAGGCGAAAACGCTGTACCTTATTCTTATGAGAATCCGGAGAACAGTACAGTAATGGTAATCACCGGCACGATGAACGGTGCGGCATACCGTACGGAAGTTCCCGTTGCCCAAGTACTCCGCAACCACTTGTACACCGTGAAGTTAGTGAACAACAGTGGTACCATCGAACCTGAACTGACAGTGACGGACTGGTCTGAAATTTCTTCCAGCTTGGAAATCGGTGCCGGAAGTGCCCTGATGATGACTGCCGCTACCGACCAGACGCAGGAGCCCGAAGCAACGGTGGTTTATCCGGAAGAAGGAGACCTGAAGAGCACCCAGACGGTGAACGTTGCCGCCGATGCAGCTGTTACCTATTATCTGTATGTGAAGAGCGCGAACATCGAAGCAGCCCTGACTCATACCACTCTGCCCGACGGCTGGACGCTGGCAGCTCCTGCTGAAACCCGTACAGATTATCTGTGGGAAAAAGGTTATTGGACACTGACCATTCCAGCCAATGCTACTTCCGAAGAACGTACGCTGACGGTGATTGCTACAAATAAACTGATAGCTGATGCGACGGTGTCGATTACGTTTACTCAGGAAGGAAAGGAAGATGAGGCGGTGGATCATAGTAAGAATCCGTTAGCAAGATGGGCAGAGGCTAATTCAATAAATGCTTTGCAGAAACAATATGGTAGTACAGAAACTTGGTGGAATTGGAAATATGAATATTCTTCTCAAGATTATCCAGAAAGTACTTGGGCTAATGGTGTTGGTTCATATTATCAATGGGGGCGTAATGCGGGTAGTCCATTCCCTACCCAATATCAACCAGCTGATGGCTCACAGATTAATACAGGAGGAATAAATTGGGCAAAGGTTACATATAATTTGCCTACAAAAGTGACGGTGGCTAAAACAACTAATCAAAATTTGTTCATAATCAATGGTGATGGAAATGATTATGTATCTGACGGATCGACTGATGAAATTTGGACGGACAGAACTTCAAAATTATATGATGATAATGGATTAACTTCTTATGATAATCCTAGACCTTGGCCATGTCCGGAAGGATATAGATTACCAACGGTTGCAGAATATCAACAAATTATTCCCAAAGTAGAAAATCAATCAAAGTCTTTTACTACATTGACAGAGTTGAAAGAACTAGATGGTATAAAATATGTTATTAGATGGACTTATTCAGATGATAATCCTTCTATCACCTATGGTTATCAAGTTTGGAATGAACATTTGACCATTGATTGCTTGGTGGT
This sequence comes from Bacteroides sp. ET489, assembly GCF_030518095.1. NCBI lineage: Bacteria > Pseudomonadati > Bacteroidota > Bacteroidia > Bacteroidales > Bacteroidaceae > Bacteroides > Bacteroides sp. ET489. Next base: position 166,160 of record NZ_JAULLJ010000003.1, on the reverse strand, counting down.
TCCTTCTACATATACTGAAGATGATTTGGAAAGCGTTGATTGGAATGATAATAATGTTGTAACACGAATTTTCTATACCGGTGGATCAAGGTTAGGTGCTTATTATGGCTCTCATTCTAATCCGGTTAGTCCTGCTCCTGTTACATTTGACTGGGATAATACAGCTTATTATTGGACTTCTGAAAGTGCACCTAAAGCCGGTACTGCTTGGGCTATGACATTTAGAACAAGTAGAAGAACAGATGATCAAACCGGAAATTACGGACCTTGGTTCCAAATAGCAGCTTATCCTAAGGATAATGCAATGTTGGTACGTGGTATAAAAGACAATCAGTAATTTAAATCCCTAACAATCATGAAAAAGTACATATATTATCTGTTTGGCGCATTGCTGGCAGTCGCTTTTTATTCGTGTACCAGCGAGGAAAACGCGATGGATGGCAATACAGGCCGACGTATAACGGTGAGCTTTGGTTTACCTGAGGGTGCTGCCTCTACCCGTGTCGACGAAACGACCGAGGATACGGGGGCTGAAAGTGCCCTTCATCAGGCCGATCTTTATTGTTTCGACTATACCGGAGGAGAGAAAGGAGTATTGAAAAGCGTGATTCATTTGACGGAAAATCAACTACTCCAGAATAACCCAGCTATCGACTTGGAAAATGGTGATTACTATATTGAAGCCATAGCCAACGAGAATCATCTGGATTTAGAGGAAGGTACAAGTACCTACGCCGATTATTTAGAGCTGAGGGCTACATCTGAAGACTATACGCGCTGGAGCGAGGTAGGGTTTATTATGCAGGGTGCAAACACAGCACACATCACCAATGCTACTACCGTGCTTAATATAAATTTCACCATGGTTCGTCTCGTGGCACGTATCGATGTTGTGAATCGGGTTGATGGACTAACGATTACCGGAGCAAAGATGGAAAACAGTGTAAAAGAGTCGTTTTATGTAGAAGACGAAACTTCCATCATTGCAAAGGAAAGCGGTAGTAAAGAAACCCGTACCAAAAGCGGATTGAGTGTGCCAAACGGCAGATCGGTTCAGATATTCTACACCTACGAGGGTAGCGTTGAGGAAAGCGGTTTGCAGATTTCGTTCGAAGGAGTAGATGAAGACGGTATAAAGTATGCCAGTCTGCCTATTGTTGAGTTTAAGAATCAGAACAATCATCCTGCTTTCATGCGTAATAAACTGTATACAGTGACACTTTACGAAGTAGACGGTGCTATCAAAACTGAAGTAACGGTAACCGATTGGGCCTCGCAGGCGATTGAGAATGAAGTGACGGTAGAAGACGGTTTGGAGGTTACGGTAAATCCTGACGGTTCCGGCATTACGCTGAAAGATGACAACAAAGCTGTGGCTGGCGACGTAAAGACAATTTATGTTCCTGCTGAAGGTGCCACTTTCTCGGTTATATCCGAAAGTGACAATATCGCAGTAGAGGTCGTAGTACTGAACGGCACTGATTGGCTGACAGTAACAGAAACCCGCTCGCTGGTACAGAAGTTCCAGGTGGTAGTTGCCAAGAATACTGCCGAAACAGAACGAACCGGTCAGTTTGTAGTTCGTAACATGCTGAAACCGGAAGTGAAGGTGACTTACAATGTCGTTCAGGCAGGGGCGGAGCCGGCGGAACCGGAAGGACCGGACTGGGATGAATTGCCTTCAATCAACAAACCCGGTGCAGCTACTTTGGAACAGTGGGCTAGCAGTAAAGATGCCGTTGGCGAGAACGGGAAGGAGTTTTTCTTGTATGGCATTGCCGATCCTGCGGTGGATGAAGACACTGAAGTCTCGGTGTTTGATACTCATCGTCCGGGAACTTGGAGCGGTGTTGATCCGTCTGAAAGTGGTTATCGCATGGCTACAAAAACAGATTGGGAAGCCTTGGTGGCCGTTGGTGCTTCAAGTAATGCTTATCGTTATTTGACTTACAATAATAAGCACTACTATATCAGTGGCAGAACGGCTTCGAGCAGTAAGTTCGTGCTGAAATTTTATGAGTGCGATGAAAAGGGAGAATATATAAGTTCGGAACAGACCATCACCCTTCAAGGTGGCTATATTGAGGCAACTTATGATGGCGGTTATCCTTATGGATGTACTCGGTTGAGTAAAAGCACTACTTATACCTATTATTGGTGTGGAGGTAATTTAGCGAAGTATTTTGTGGCATTTAGTTCTGCCGGAATAAGTGTGCAGCAGGATACTACAAGCAACAATACTAGTAGCAAAGGACGCGCTTGGGATGCTTTGCGTATCCGCAGCATCAAAGAATAATAAAATGGAGGAATACAGATTATGAAAAAGATATTTTTACCTTTTATTGCCGCGTTGGCCTTCACGGCCTGTACCGGCGATGAGAATCCGGTTCTGAACGAGGCGGAAGGGCAGTCGTTGGAAATCTGCATCAGCCAGCCGATGACGCGTGCCGGAGCAGACAGTTATGCGGTAGCTACCGAAGCGGAGCGTACTGTGCAGACCCTCGATGCCTACCTGTTCGACAACAGCGGGCAGTTGGAAAAAGTATATAAAAACCTTGTGACAGAAGATTGGGTGCCGCAGTCACCCACCGAAAGCAAGAGCGTGACGCTGGACGGCCTGAAAGATAAGAGTGCCCGCACGGTGTTTCTGGTGGCCAATGGTGCAAATGTAGCTTCGTTGGTCGAAAGTGCGGCGCCGGGTGTGGTGACGAAGTCCGAGTTCGAGTCGTTGCTGACCGATGCAATGAGCGCACCCCTTACTTGTCCGTTGCTGATGACGGCCGAAGCCGCGATTCCGGTATGGACCGATCAGGCTCCTGCCGTGCAGGCTGCCCTGCAACGTGTAGTGGCGCGTCTTGACCTGAAGATTTACGACCCGGCGGAGATTACCGCTTTCAGTCTGACGAAAGCCGAATTGCTGGAAGCCAGTACGCTTTCGTACATCTTCTCGAATACGGGTTTTGCTTCGTGTGACAAGATTACGCTGACCGCTTCCTCTCCTGTGGCAGAGGAGGTAGAGCGGACCGATGAAACATTCGGGGAAACCTATACCGACCAGCTGTACAAGGCCTTGTTCTATTTGTATTCGGCTCCGGCCAGCCAGATGACATTACGCCTTTATGGGGAACAGAAGTTGCATGGCGTTGGACCTGCCGAAGCCATTTATGACATTCCTTTGTCGAAGATTCTGTCGGAAGGTAAAACTGACATCGAACGTAATACCTGCTACACGCTTGTCGTAAAAAATATAAAAATTGGTGAAGGTGGTTCGTTCGACTTGGATGTTGATTTCGACGTAGAAGAATCCCAATAAGGGCAGTTCTTTAATGTGACCAATGCCCTATTCTTCGTTGTGAAACGGAGTTGTGTCCGGCCGTCGGCTTGGCGAAGCGTACGGCGGAGCAACCTTACTTCTTAGTAAGGGATTGTTTGTTTTGTTTGACCCGGTTGCACCCGTCAACGGTGCGACCGGGCTTTTTTTTGATTCTTGCGGCTCCCTTCGTTTCTTCTGCCTCGCCCCTCACCCTTACATCATCAGATTCTTGCGGATGGAGAACTTGACGATGGCCATCGCGTTGATGGAGCTGAGCGGCACGTCCATTGGCTCGTGGTGGGGATTGTAGCTGACGAGGCGGATGCAGCCGGGCTGCTCGGAGCGGTTGACGTACTTCACGGACAGGTATTCGTCGCCGCCGCGGTCGAAGGAGACGAGGTACATCTCGCCGTAGATGACTTCGTCGAACGAGGTGAGCGACTTGAAGCCGACGATGTCGCCCGACTTCAGGATGGGGTACATCGAGTCGCCGCTGATGTAGACGGCGCCGTCGCAGCGGGGGATGTTGGGTATCTGTATCTTGCCCAGTACGTACTGGGGGCCGTCGGCCAGCAGGGTTTTCAGGTTGGCGGCGGCGGTGACGTCGTACAGGGTGACGCTGCGTTCGTCCAGCGGGTCGGGCGACTTGGGCGTGTGCAGCAGCTCTACTTCGCCGCTGGCCACGGGGCTGTCGCAGTAGTTGGGGCGGTGGCGGGGGATGCCCTTGCCGGTCAGTAGCCAGTTGTAGTCCACGTCGGGCAGGCGGCTCAGCAGCAGGCCGAAGTCGATGCTGTTGCGCGCCATCCAGTTGCTCAGCGTCGAGCGCGAGACGCCCAGGTATTGTGCCAGTTCGTTGTCTTTCTTCAGGTCGAGTGCCAGTTTGGCGCGTCGTACGATGTCGGTCACGTTGAACATCAGGTCTTCTTTCTTTTCCATAGGTCGGATTCTTCCTTTCCGGTGTTTTCGGGGTTGATGGTTGGTTTCTTTTCTCGAATCGGGGTTGTTGAACGCGGATTTCCGTTGTACGAAGTTTATATTCAGTGGATTATAAACTTTTTCGTGCGAAAATCTGCGTTTCGTTGTTTTCTTATTGAAAATCATTTTATATTTGCAGCAACAAATATAGCGGTTTTGTTTAAACACTGCAAACTATTTGGCGGAAAATACACACTGGTGTCTCTCGCGAGCCGTGCAAGTGTCCCACGTGAGCCGTGCAAGTGTGGCTCGCGAGCGGTACAAGTGTGGCTCGAAGGCGTCACTTCGGCCCCCGCCCAACTCAAAAACTAACAAACTCAAAAACTTATAAACTTAATAACTTACAAACTCAAAAACTCAAATTATTATGAAAACTTCCGAATCGAATCAGCCGAACGCCGTACGTTGTTGCGGACGTTGCAAGAGGGTGTTACCCCTTGAAGAATTTTATGTGAACAGCCGTACGCAGCGGCCCGACCCTTACTGCAAGGATTGCCGCCGGACGATGAACCGCGAACGCCATCGGGCGAAGTCGCAGGAGTCGAAGTCGCGCCGCCGGTCGCCCGTCATCACGCAGGTGGCCGACCGTGACGAACGTCTGCGCCTGATCCGTCAGGCACTGGCTACGGTGGAAGAGCATCACCGCCGCCGTCTGGCACGCTTGCGCGAGCAGGAGGAGGATCTGTATCCGTTCTGATGCCGTTTCTTGCCACGGGTTGCGCGGGTTGTCGCGTGTTTATCAACGTTGTGATAACCTGCGCAATCCGTGGTGAATCGTGTCGTTCTCCATTATTTAAAATTCTTCATTCTTCGTTCTTCATTCTTCATTTTTATGTCCAGAGTACCTAAACGGGGTCTTGATTATTTCCCCATGAATACCGACTTCTTGCAGAGCCGCCTGCTTCGCCGCCTTGTGAAGCGTAAGGGCGATGTGGCTGTCTTCATCCTGCTGCAAGCGTATTGCGCCATTTATGGTGGCGAGGGCTACTATGTGGTGGCCGACGAGATGTTTTACGACGACCTTTCCGACCTGCTTCGCGAGGGCGAGGCCAAGGATGTGCGTGATGTCATTGCCCTGGCTGTGGAGTTTGGGTTGTTCGATGCCGGCATGTTCAGTCGGTACGGCATTCTGACTTCGGCCGAAATCCAGCGGCAATATCTGTTTATCACCCGTCGGCGTTCGACGTGTCCCATCGACGAGCGTTACTTGCTTCTGTCTGCCGAATCGGTTTCGGAAGAACCGGCGGAATCGGGTGCAGAAAAGGGGATAAATGTTGCAGAAAAGCCGCAATCTGCAACAGAAAAGGCCGAAAACACCCCTTCGACTGCCCCAAAGTACACAAAGAAAACAAAAGAAAACAAAAGTAAAGAAAATCCCCTCCTCGATAGTTCCCCCGAAAGCGTGGGAACTGCCGGCACGGCCCCGAAGGCCGTGGAGGACGAGTCTCTTTCTGTACGCCGTGAGTGGACACAAGCCGACGTGGCCCGCCTGCAACCCCCTGCCGACGGCCTGAACCGTAACCTCGACGGCCTGCTCTGCAACCTGATGCAGTTTCGTGTGCCGCCTGCCGAACAGTATGCCATCGTGCTGAAGAGCAACTTCGGCGTCATCGGTCATCCCGTGTGGAAAGGCTTCGAGCCTCTGCGCACCAGTCACGGCAAGATCCGCCAGCCGGGGCGGTATCTGCTGAGCTTGTGCGGGGGAGGGCGGTGAAAGGGCAACAAAACGCCCCTCGGATTTGGATATTGCAATGGAATGTATTATTTTTGTGATACACATCATAATGTCTGATGATATGGAAACAGTAGTAAGAAAACAAACTTCTTTTCGGCTGCGTGAAGACTTGTTGAAAGTCTTGCACGAGAAAGCAAAAAAGGCCAATTTGAGCCTGAATAATTTTGTGGAAACTACTTTGATGGATGTGATGAGTTCGGAACCCAACGACGAAACAGTTGCAGCCATTAAAGAGGCACGTGCCGGCAAATTCACCGGTACCATAGATACCAGCAGTATAGAGGCAATGATAAAGTCTTGTGAATAATGAAGATACTGCGTTATTCGACACAATATAAAAAGGACTTTAAAAGGTATCGTAACAATCCCAGCAAATTGGCGAAATTGCTGGAAGTGTTTCGTATGCTTCAGAATGAAATCGAATTGCCGCCCGAATACAAGGCTCACATGCTGAAGGGTGATTATAAGGACTGTATGGAGTGCCATATTGAGGGGGATTTCCTGTTGATATGGCTGGATTCGGGAACTGATGTCATTGATGTATTGAGGCTTGGAAGTCATTCGGAATTGTTCAAGAAGTATTAAATAATAGTACATTCTTCTTCGTAGATACATATTATCTCTGTTGTTCACCTGTTGAAAACAAAACCTCCTTTTTGTTGAACGCAACCGCCCGAAACATTTGCACGTATCCCCGTGAATGCCTATCTTTGCAATGTGGTTAAGCTTAAGACACAAAGAAAAAGAACACGATTTATTAACAGTTTGAAAACTTAAAACTATGGCATTGATCTACAAAACCATCCAATCCACATTGCCCAACGAAGAAGGGCAGAGGTTGTATCACCCCCGCGCCGTCTATACGGGCAACGTTGACACCACCCAGATAGCCCGCGAAGTAGCCGCCTACTCCTCGCTGACCACGGGTGACGTGAAGAACACCATCGACAACCTGGTCACCGTGATGACCACCCATCTGCAGGCGTCCGAAAGCGTCACCCTCGACGGACTGGGCACCTTCCGCCTGGTGATGCGTTCGCGCGGCATGGGAGCCGCCACCGCTGCCGAGGTCACTCCCACACAGGCTGCCCTGCGCGTGCACTTCACACCCGCCTCGACCCGCAATCAGGACCGCACCGTGGCCACCCGCTCGCTGCTGACCGGCGTGAAGTGCGTACCCTGGAAGGGCGAAACCACTTCGACAGGCGGCAGTCAGCCCGGTGGCGGAGGTAGCCAGGGCGGCGGAGGCGAAGATCCGCTGGGATAAACTGGAGTTTAGCGTTTAGGGTTTAAGGTTTAGGGCGGTATGCAGAAAACAACGGTGCCGCCCGCCGCAATCAACACAAATCAACATTAAAAACACGAAAGGAGGAATCAGTTATGGCAATGAAGAAATCCGTCTGGGACATTGTCCTGAAAGTCATCATCGCAGTGGCCTCGGCCATTGCCGGAGTGATCGGAGGAAACGCCATGCCGCCGCTCGTCTGAAAACAGCAGACGGGCGCCGCGCGGCCAACATCGGAGGAGAGGAAGGCAGGAAGAATGCCTTCCTTTCTGTTTTTGAGGCAGGAGGATATCCGCCTCCGCGGAAATAAGGAAATAAAAAGCCCCCATCCCCTCACGCCCTATTGCTTTTTTTCTTACTTTTGCACAAACAGGAAAATCCCTAAAAAGAACCGTTTACAGAAATATGAAAACCCTCGAAACCAAATACATCAACGTGGGAGGCCGGCTGATGGACCTCTCGACGCCCTGCGTCATGGGCATCCTGAATCTGACCCCTGATTCTTTCTACGCCGACAGCCGCATGCAGACCGAAGACGAGATAGCCTGCCGCGCCCGTCAGATAGTGGACGAAGGCGGCGCCATCATCGACGTGGGAGCCTATTCCTCGCGTCCCGGTGCTGCCGACGTTTCGCCGCGCGAAGAGATGGACCGCCTGCGCCGCGGACTCGAAATCGTTCGCCGCACGGTGCCCGATGCCGTGATTTCGGTCGATACTTTCCGTGCCGACGTGGCCCGCATGTGTGTCGAAGAATACGGTGTGGACATCATCAACGACATCGCCGCGGGCGAGATGGATGCCGACATGTTCTCCACCGTGGCCCGGCTCAACGTGCCCTACATCATGATGCACATGCAGGGCACCCCGCAGAACATGCAGCACGAGCCACATTACGACAACCTGTTGCGCGAGGTCTTCCTCTACTTTGCCCGCAAGGTGCAGCAACTGCACGAACTGGGCGTGAAGGACATCATCCTCGACCCCGGTTTCGGCTTCGGCAAGACGCTCGACCACAACTACCAGCTGTTGGCCCACCTCGAAGAGTTCCGTATCTTCGGCCTGCCGCTGCTTGTGGGCGTGTCGCGCAAGTCGATGATCTACCGTCTGCTGGGTACCACTCCGCAAGAGTCGCTCAACGGTACCACCGTGCTCGATACCCTTTGCCTGATGAAGGGAGCCGACATCCTGCGTGTGCACGACGTCCGCCAGGCTGTCGAGACGGTGCAGATTGTGGAGAAGATGTTGAGGAGTTGACGAGTTGACAAGTTGACGAGTTGACGAGAAAAACAAGTGAACAAGATATTAGTAAGGTAATAAGCAAGTCCCCTCGTGGCCTCGTTAACTTGTCCCCTTGTTAACTAACATATAATAAAACCTAATAATAAAACCAACAACCGTGTTTTTCGAATTTGGCATAAAAGACTTTATAGACATCCTGCTGGTCGCCTTCCTGCTGTACTACACGTACAAGCTGATGAAAGCTTCCGGCTCGATCAACGTGTTTACGGGCATACTGGTGTTCATCCTGATATGGCTTGTCGTGTCGCAGGTGCTTGAGATGAAGTTGCTCGGCTCCATCTTCGACAAGCTGGTCAGTGTGGGTGTGCTGGCGCTCATCGTGTTGTTTCAGGAAGAGATACGACGCTTTCTGCTCACCCTCGGTTCGCACCGCCATGCCAGTGCGCTGGTGCGGTTCTTCACCGGTGGCAAGAAGGAAACGCTCGAACACGAAGACATCATGCCCATCGTGATGGCCTGCATCAGCATGGGCAAGCAGAAGGTAGGCGCCCTCATCGTGATGGAGCACAACATGCCCCTCGATGAGATAGTGCGCACGGGCGACGTGATCGACGCCAACATCAACCAACGGCTCATCGAGAACATCTTCTTCAAGAACAGCCCCTTGCACGACGGCGCTATGGTCATCAGCAAGAAGCGCATCAAGGCTGCCGGCTGCATCCTGCCTGTCTCTCACAACCTGGACATTCCCAAGGAACTGGGACTGCGCCACCGTGCCGCGATGGGCATCTCGCAAGTGTCCGATGCGCACGCCATCATTGTCTCCGAAGAGACTGGCGCCATCTCCGTGGCCTACAAGGGCCAGTTCCACCTGCGCCTCACCGCCGAAGAACTGGAAAGCCTGCTGACGAAGGAGGGGTAGCGGATAGGTAGGGAACAAGTTGACAAGTAGACGAGTTGACAAGGAACAAGTAATTCCTCTTCGTTGCCTGAAGCCTCGTTAACTCGTCAACTAAAAACCGTTCCTCCTTGTGGCCTGACGCCTCGTCTCCTCGTCAACTAAACTTAAAAACTCAAAAACTCAAATACTCAAATACTCAAACATATGGATAGAAGAAACTTTTTACGTACAGGAGGTCTTGTCGTGCTGGGTTCACTGGCAATGCCTTCGTTGGCCATGCCCGAACCGGTGCGCCGGGCGCTTGGGGCAGCCGATGACAAGTCGGCCGTGGCTGCAGCGATGCTTCACTTCGGTGTGACCGAAGCCGATCTGAAGAAAGTACTGGCTGCCGCCCTCGAAAAAGGCGGCGACTATGCCGATCTCTATTTCGAACATACGTTCAACAACAGCGTCACGCTGATGGACGGACAAGTGAACCGTTGCGGTTCAAACATCGATTTCGGTATGGGTGTCCGCGTCTTGGCAGGCGACCAGACGGGTTATGCTTATGTCGAGGGAGTGACACTCGACGAAATGTTGCGCGCCGCCCGTACAGCTGCCCGCATCGCTACGTCGGGCAAGGCAGGTAAGCCCGTCGGACTGACCGAGAAAACCATCGCCAAGAACCGCTATACCGTGATTTCCCCCTGGGAGGAAGTCAGCCTGAAAACTAAAATCCCTTATCTGGAGAAGCTGAACGAGAAAATCTTCTCGCTCGACCCGCGTGTACGCAAGGTGCAGGCCTCGCTGAGCGACACTACCTCGCACGTGCTTTTCTGCAACTCCGAGGGCGTGAGCTATTACGACTACCGCCCGATGGTATCGTTCATGGCCGTCTGCATCATGGAAGAAAACGGACAGATGGAGAACGGCTTTGCCTCGCGTTCGTATCGCAAAGGCTTCGAGTTCCTTAGCGACGACATTGTCGAGACATTGGCTCGCGAAGCGGTGGACAATACGGCCATCCTCTTCAAGGCCGTCAAGCCCAAAGGCGGCGAAATGCCCGTCGTGATGGGAGCCGGCGGTTCGGGCATCCTGTTGCACGAGGCCATCGGTCATGCTTTCGAAGCCGACTTCAACCGTAAGAAGACGTCCATCTTCAGCGACCAGCTGGGCAAGAAGGTGTGCAACGAGCACATCAACGTGGTGGACGACGGTACCATCCCCTTCAACCGCGGTTCGGTCAACTTCGACGACGAAGGTGTGGAAGGCCAGAAGACCTACATCGTGAAGGAAGGCGTACTGACGAGCTACATGCACGACCGCATCAGTGCCAAGTTCTACGGCGTGGCTCCAACCGGAAACGGACGCCGCGACACCTTCCGCTGCACGCCTATTCCCCGTATGCGTGCCACATACATGGAGGCTGGCAACGTGCGCGAAGAAGACATCATCTCTACCGTCAAGCAGGGCATCTATGCACAGAACTTCACCAACGGACAGGTGCAGATCGGTGCAGGCGACTTTACGTTCTTCGTCAAGTCGGGCTACCTCATCGAGAACGGCAAGCTGACGCAACCCATCAAGGACATCAACATCATCGGTAACGGCCCCAAAGCACTGGCCGACATCACCATGGTGGCCGACAATGCCAAGATAGACAACGGCACCTGGACGTGCGGCAAGGACGGACAGTCGTGCCCCGTCACCTGCGGTATGCCTTCGGCTTTAGTCAGCAAACTGACGGTGGGTGGAGAATAAGGAAAATGAAGAATGAAGAATGAGGAATGAAGAATTAGTTACCATTAATCATTTACCATTAACCATTAATCATTAATAAAGAACATGATAACAGACAATAATAAGAAACTGGCACAATGGGCAATGGACTTTGCCCTGAAGAACGGATGCCAGGCAGCCAAACTGGTGTTGTATGCCAACTCCAATTCATCGTTTGAGCTGCGCAACGGAAAGATGGACCGCCTGCAACAGGCATCGGAAGGCGGACTGGCCATCAGCTTGTATGTAGACGGTCGCTACGGTTCGTACTCTACCAACCGGCTGGACAAGAAAGAACTGGAAACCTTCATCAAGAACGGCATTGAGTCGACACGCTATCTGGCTCCCGACGAGTCGCGCGTGTTGGCCGACCCCAGCCGATACTACAAAGGCGGCAAGCCCGACCTGAAACTGTTCGACAACCGCTTCTACGACATCAACCCCGATGACAAAGTAGAACTGGCCCGCGTGGCAGCCGACGAAGTGATGGGCAAGGACGAGCGTATTATCTCGGTCGATACTTCCTACAGCGACGGCGAAAGCGCAGCCTACCGCCTGATAAGCAACGGCTTCGAAGGCGAAGAGAAGAGTACCTGGTACTCGGTGTCGGCCAGTGTAGCCGTCCGGGGCGAGGGCGAGGCTCGTCCGTCAGATTACTGGTACGGCAGCAGTCTCTTCTACGACCAGTTGCCGAAGACCGGCATCGGCTCCAAGGCGCTGGAGCGGGTATTGCGTAAGTTGGGACAGCGGAAAGCGAAGTCGGGCAAATACACCATGGTGCTGGACCCCATGACTTCGGGCAGTCTGCTCAGCCCGATGCTCAGTGCCCTCTATGGCTCGGCCTTGCAGCAGAAGAACTCGTTCCTGCTCGACAAACTGAACCAGCAGGTAGGCTCCACGAAGCTGACGCTGAAGGACGAACCCCACCTGATAGGAGCCAACGGTGCCCGCTACTTCGACTCGGAAGGTGTGGCCACAGAACCGCGGCTCATTTTCGACAAGGGCGTACTGAAGACTTACTTCATCGATACTTACAATGCCAAGAAGATGGGCGTGGCACCTACCATCAGTTCGCCGTCGCTGCTGATTCTGGAGCCGGGCAACAAGGACCTGAACGGACTGGTGGCCGACGTACAGAACGGTATCCTGGTGACGGGACTGAACGGCGGAAACAGCAACAGCAGCTCGGGCGACTTCTCGTACGGTATCGAAGGTTTCCTGATCGAGAACGGCAAGCTGACGCAACCCGTCAACGAAATGAACGTCACGGGCAACATGGTGCAGCTGTGGAGCTCGCTGGTCGAGGTGGGCAACGATGCTATGCTGAACCGTTCGTGGCGCATCCCTTCGCTGGTATTCGACGGCATCAGCTTCAGCGGACTGTAACGGACAGCGTCCGCTGGGCTTCACACTCGTATACGGGCTAATGGCCCGAAAGGGCGTTCGGTAAGTTCGCCTGCACACAGAGAGGGTGTGTCAGATTAAGATGATATCTCTTAATGCTGGCACACCCTCTCTCTTTTTGTATTCTTCTGCGGAGCGTCGCTCTACAGCAACCCCAACAGCTCAAGCAACGTCGGCGTGAACAGGGCGGTGAAGATGCCGTTCAGCGTCAGGGCCAGGCTGGCGAAGGCGCCGTACTTGCGGCTGACGTCCATCGCGGCCGAGGTGCCTACGGCGTGTGCGGCGGCTCCCATCGAGAGGCCTTGCGCCATGGGACTCTGCACGCCCGTCAGGCGCATCATCCGGAAACCGAGGATGCCGCCCAGCAGACCTACACAGACGACGACGGCTGCCGTCAGCGAGGGGATGCCGCCCAGCGACTTGGCCACCTCCATGGCGATGGGGGTAGTGACGGACTTAGGCGCCAGCGAGTAGATGATTTCGTTCGAGGCACCCATCAGTTTGGCAATGAGCACGACGGAAACGACGCCCACCACGCATCCGGCCAGCTGCGACAGGATGATGGGCAGAATCTGCTTTTTGATGGTCTCCAGTTGCAGATACAGGGGCACGCCCAGGGCCACGACGGCCGGTTTCAGCCAGAACTCAATGAGGTGGCCCGCCTCGTTGTAGGTGGTGTATTCGATGTGTGCCATCTTCAGGAAGATGATGAGCACGGCAATGGTAATCAGGATGGGGTTGAGCAGCATGATGCCGGTCTTCTTCTGCAACAGCTTCGACAGGAAGAAGACGCCGAAGGTGACGGCCAGCAGGAAAAAGTTGTTTTCGAGATAATTCATTTCTGTTTACGGGTTAAGGGATGACGATGGAAATAACGGTGCAGAAGCTGGTGTACCCAGCCGGTCGAGACAAGTACCAGGGCGGTACTGGCTACCGTAGCAATGACGATGGGCCAGAACTCGGCGGCGATGACGTCGAAGTAGAGTATCAGTGCCACGCCGGGCGGCACGAAGAAAAATCCCAGATTGGCTACCAGAAAGTCGGACATGCCCTGTACCCAGTGCAGCTTGATCCAACCCAGTTTCAGGAAGAGGGTGAGCAGCAGCATCCCGATGATGCTGGACGGCAGTTTGACGCCCGTCAGCCAGACAATCAGTTCACCCAAGGCAAGGCATCCGAAGAGGATGGCGCATTGACGAATCATAATACTGTTAAGCTAAAAAAAGTAATACCTTATTGTACATTTCGCTCCGGCGGAGTCGCTCCCCGTCGGGCGGTTATACTGAAAACGGCTGCAAAGGTAGCGATTCTATCGGTCGGTTGTGCCGTCGGGAGGGGAAAAAGTTATCGTTTGCGGCGCACTTGTGTGGCTCGCGAGCAACACTTGCACGGCTCGCGAGAGACACTTGCACGGCTCACGAGCGACACCTGCACGGCTCGCACCCCCGAAGCGCGGCTGTCGGCCGTCGGCGGTTTGTGTTAAATTTTCCAATATTTATCATTTCTCCCACAAAATAGCCCCGAATTGCAATGTTGATATTGCAAAATTGTGTATTTTTGCAGCGTGAATTACACAGATTACTTCCGGTTATTCTTATACACTATATATTATCATGCAAAGATTAATTAACGAAATCGTTGAGCGCGCCAAAGCAAACCGCCAACGCATTGTTCTTCCCGAAGGAACCGAAGAACGCACCTTGAAAGCTGCCAACCAGATTTTGACAGACGGAGTAGCCGACCTGATTCTGCTGGGTAACCCGGCCGAAATCGAAGCCTGCGCCAAAGAGTGGGGCTTGGGCAACATCGGTAAAGCCACCATCATCGACCCCGCAAACCATCCTAAGATGGAAGAGTACGCACAGTTGCTCTGCGAACTGCGCAAGAAGAAAGGCATGACCATCGAAGAAGCCCGCAAGCTGGTGCTCGACCCGCTCTACCTGGGCTGCCTCATGATAAAGAACGGCGACGCCGACGGTCAGCTGGCCGGTGCTCGCAACACGACGGGCGACGTACTGCGTCCTGCCCTGCAGATCATCAAGACCGCTCCGGGCATCACCTGCGTATCGGGTGCCATGCTGTTGCTCACTCACGCTCCCGAATACGGTAAGAACGGTGTCCTCGTCATGGGCGACGTAGCCGTAACACCCGTGCCCGATGCCGGACAGCTGGCACAGATTGCCGTCTGCACCGCACGCACCGCACGCGCCGTTGCCGGACTCGATCCGAAAGTGGCCATGCTGAGCTTCTCGACCAAAGGTTCGGCCAAGCACGAAGTAGTAGACAAGGTAGTTGAGGCTCTGAAGATAGCCAAGGAAATGGCTCCCGACATCGCCATCGACGGCGAATTGCAGGCCGATGCCGCCCTCGTGCCCGAAGTAGGTGCCAGCAAGGCTCCGGGTTCGTCCATCGCCGGACATGCCAACGTACTCGTTGTGCCCAGCCTCGAAGTAGGTAACATCTCCTACAAGCTCGTTCAGCGTCTGGGTCATGCCGACGCCGTAGGCCCCATCCTGCAAGGTATCGCACGCCCCGTGAACGACCTGTCGCGCGGATGCTCTATCGAGGACGTTTACCGCATGATCGCTATCACTGCCAACCAGGCCATCGCAGCCAAGGAAGGCAAGTAATTTCTTGCAAGGAGTTATAGAAGTTAAAGGGAGTTATCGCCCACCTTTGGGGTGGGCTTAGAAGTTAAAAGCCAATAGAAAGCAGACCGTTCACGATGTATCGGCTTAACTTCTTAACTCCTTACCTCCTTAACTACCGGTTAAAACTTTACATGCGAAACTTAATTTTTTAATTCTTAATTCTTTATGAAAATCTTAGTTCTGAACTGCGGAAGTTCATCCATCAAATATAAGCTGTTCGACATGGACAGCAAGTCGGTCATCGCACAGGGCGGTATCGAGAAAATCGGTTTGCCCGACTCGTTCCTGAAACTGACCCTGCCCAACGGCGAAAAGAAGATTCTGGAGAAAAACATCCCCGAACACACCGTAGGCGTAGAGTTCATCCTCAACACGCTGACCAGCCCCGAGTACGGAGCCATCAAGTCGCTCGACGAAATCAATGCCGTAGGCCACCGCATGGTGCACGGCGGCGAAAAGTTCAGCAAGTCGGTACTGCTGACCAAGGAAGTGCTCGATGCTTTCACTGCCTGCAACGACCTGGCTCCGCTGCACAACCCTGCCAACCTGAAAGGCGTTCATGCCATCGAAGCCATCCTGCCCAACGTGCCGCAGATTGGTGTCTTCGACACCGCCTTCCATCAGACCATGCCCGACTACGCCTACATGTACGCCGTTCCCTACGAACTGTATGAGAAATACGGCGTGCGCCGCTACGGCTTCCACGGAACTTCACACCGCTACGTATCGCAGCGCGTATGCGAGTTCTTAGGCGTGAAACCCGAAGGACAGCGCATCATCACCTGCCACATCGGTAACGGTGGTTCCATCACCGCCATCAAGGACGGCAAGTGCGTGGACACCAGCATGGGTCTCACTCCGCTCGAAGGCCTTATGATGGGTACGCGCAGCGGTGACATCGACGCCGGTGCCGTCAGCTTCATCATGGAGAAGGAAGGACTCGACGCACAGGGCATCTCGAACCTGCTCAACAAGAAGAGCGGTGTGATGGGCATCTTCGGCAAGTCGAGCGACATGCGCGACCTCGAAAACGCCGTTGCCGAGGGCGACCCGAAAGCACGTCTGGCCGAGAACATGTACTTTTACCGCATCAAGAAATACATCGGTGCCTATGCTGCCGCACTGGGTGGCGTGGACATCATCGTCTTCACCGGCGGTGTGGGCGAAAACCAGGCTTCGGCTCGCTGGGGTGCCTGCTCCGGCCTCGAATACATGGGCGTGAAGCTCGATGCCGAGAAGAACAAGGTGCGCGGCGAGGAAATGGTCATCTCGACCGACGACTCGAAAGTGAAAGTAGTAGTCATCCCCACCGACGAGGAGCTGATGATTGCTTCAGATACTGTAGCTATACTGAACAACTAATATTATAGGAATTATCTTTCTTCATGCAAGGGTGTGTCCGTGGTGGATGCACCCTTTTTTTGCATGCTTCCCGTCCTTCCCCCATTTGCTTTTGGGGCAGTCATGGAATGGAGTTTCCGCGTAATCGAAATGCAACAAGGTTGCAAACAGAATGTTAAGGGGGCGTAATTTTCCCGTAACCGGCAATCCCTTATTTTGCCGCCGAATTAAAACAACGATTATGAAACGGAAATTCTTAGAGAGATGTATGTTATGCCTTGCCGTCGGACTGCTGTGCTGCAATCTGCCGGCATTGGCTGCAAGCGGCGGTCGTCTGCCTGTTTCGGTGGACCAGGTCCGTGTAAAGATATTAGTGAATGGCTGTGTAGTCGATGCCGCAGGCGAACCCCTTCCGGGCGCTACGGTGCGCGAGCGTGCCACGGGCAACGGTACGGTGACCAATATCGACGGTAACTTTTCGTTGTCCGTTTCGTCCGAGGCTGTACTCGAAGTCAGCTTTGTGGGCTATGCCACCAAAGTGGTTCCCGTGGCGGGACAACAGCAACTGAAGGTGGTACTCGAAGAAGACGCTGCCGCGCTGGACGAAGTCGTGGTGGTGGGCTATGGCATCCAGAAGAAAGTCAACCTGTCCGGTTCGGTGGACCAGATCGGTGCCAAAGAACTTGAGAAACGCCCCATTGCCGATCTTTCGCGAGGCTTGCAGGGCATGATTCCTAACCTGAACATCGACTTCACCAGCGGCGAGCCGGGAAAATCGGCCAACATCAACATCCGTGGCGAGGCCTCCATCAATGGCGGAAGTCCGCTGATTCTGATCGATGGTGTGTCGGCCAACGTAGAAGAGATGAACCGTCTGCTGCCCGAAGACATCGAAAGCCTTTCGGTCCTGAAGGATGCTTCGTCGGCCGCCATCTACGGTGCGCGTGCCGCTTTCGGTGTCATACTTATTACCACCAAGCAGGGCAATAGCGACCGTATACAAGTGGATTACAACGGCAACTTTGCCTGGAAACGTCCTTCGTCGCTGACCGAGAAGACTTCCGATCCCTATATTTACCTGAAGCTGAAGAACATCGCCGTGCTCAATACTCCCTGGAGTTCGGGACACGTCACCAGTGACGAACGCCTCGAATGGGCACGCCAGCGTTCGGACAATCCTGACGGCACTCCCTCGGTGCGCCTGAACCCGCTGGACGAGACCCAGTGGGAGTACATGGGCAACCGTGACTGGACCGACTACTACCTGAACCGTAACACCTTCACCCAGACGCATCAGGTATCGGTGTCGGGGCGGACGGAGAAGACCCGTTTTTACCTTTCCGGCGGCTACGATGACGAGAACGGTATCTTTTCGGGCATTGTGGACAACGATAAGTACCGCCGCTACAGCATGCGTAGCAAGGTGAGCTATGACGTATGGGACTGGCTGACCCTTTCGAACAACACCTCTTACGTGGTGACCGAACGTAAAAAACCGAGCTATTATGATATGAGTGTGTTCTTCGACCTCGAACCGCACGACATGGACCGCAACCCCGATGGCACTTGGGCCAGCGGCGAACTGGGTACGGCTTTGGCCCAGCTGGTCGATGGCGGTCAGGAGAAGGATACTTACGGACGCCTTCAGAGCACCTTCTCCGGTGAACTGAACTTCTGGAAACGTATGCTGGTAATCAATGCCAACCTCACCTTCATGAAGGGACATCAGGAATACGACTGGTACAAGACCCCCTACCAGGTAGGTTACGGCCCGGACGATATCCGCGAGCAGGGCGAAAGCCGTGCCTGGAAGGAAAGCACAGACGACCTGTACACGGTGTTCGAAGTGTATGGTACCTTCAACAAGTTGTTTCGCGACCGCCATCAGGTGACCGCCATCCTGGGCTTCAATCAGGAGTACAACCGTTCCGACAACTTCCATTCCGAGCGCTACGACATCATCTCTACTGCTCTGCCTTCCATCGGTTTGGCTTCCGGCACCCAATACGTCGGCCAGACCTACCGTGACTGGGCCATCCGTGGTTGCTTTTTCCGTGCCAACTATTCGTACGACAACCGCTATATCTTCGAGTTGAACGGCCGTTACGACGGTACGTCCCGTTTCCCCAAGAACAAGCGTTTCGGCTTCTTTCCCTCGGGCTCGGTAGCCTGGAGGGTGGACAGCGAATCGTTCTTCGACGGCCTGCGCGACATCTTCTCTCAATTCAAGCTCCGCGCTTCTTACGGTTCGCTGGGCAATCAGCTGGTGAGCGAATACGGTTACATTCCTTATATGAGTTCGCAGTTGGGCAGTTACATCATTGACGGCGAACTGCAGCAGACGGTGACTTCGCCCGACTTGGTATCGTCGGCCTACACCTGGGAGGAAGTACGTACTGTCAATGGCGGTATTGACCTGGGCTTCTTGGACAACAAGCTGACGGCCTCGTTCGATTTCTATCGTCGCGACACCAAAGGAATGCTTACCATGGGCCGCGAGCTGCCCGGTGTGTTGGGCAAGGAAGAACCGCAGGAGAACGCCGCCAATCTGAAGACGCGCGGCTGGGAACTGAGTATCGGCTATCAGGACGAGTTCCGCCTGGCCGGAAAACCCCTGAACTGGGCGGCCCGCTTCATCCTGTCGGACAGCCGTACGTGGATCACTAAGTTCGACAATCCTACCCGCAACCTGACGCAGTATTACGAAGGGCAGGAAATCGGAGAAATCTGGGGATTGCAGAGCGATGGCCTGTTCAGCAGCAAGGACGAAATAGCAGCCTTGGACGAAACCGAAATCATCCCTTGGGGGGCACTCGAAATTGTAGAAGGTTGGCCCAAGTACAAAGACCTGGACGGCGACCACCGCATCACCAAAGGGTCGGTCACGGTAGACGATCCGGGCGACCTGAGCGTTATCGGTAATTCGGCTCCCCGTTTCCGCTTCGGCCTGAATCTGAGTGCCGAATGGAACGGAATCGATGTAGCCGTCTTCCTGCAAGGCATCGGCAAGCGCGACTTCTATCCGCAAAGTTACTTGTACTGGGGCTTCTACCAGCAACCCTACAGCGGCGGACAGTTGCACACTTTCGACTTCTACCGCCCCACAACGGACAGCGAGGTCGACATGGCTAAGCATTCGCAATCGTACATCGCCGCCGGACTGGCCAACCAGAACCTTGATGCCAGATACCCCATCCTGCAATCGTGGCTGGCCGATAAGAACCTGGGAACCCGCATCGACCAGGCGATGGGCCTGGCCATTCCCCAGACAGGCTACATGCTGAATGCCGCTTACCTGCGTGTGAAGAACATCACCGTCGGCTATACGCTGCCGCAAGAGTGGGTACGCAAAGCCCGATTGAGCCGGGTGCGTGTATTTGTCAGTGCCGACAACCTGTGCGAATGGAGCGGAGTGAAGCCTTACTTCGATCCCGAGTCCATTACCGATACGTCTTCTTTCGGCTATGTTTATCCTTTCAACCGCCAGTTCTCCTGCGGGCTTAACGTAACATTCTAAAATTACAAACGACAATGAGAAATCTGATTATACCTTCCCTGGCTCTTTCAGTCACTTTGCTGCTGGCTACTTCGTGCAACGATTCGTTTATGAATCGGCAACCCCATACGGAAATCGGTGTGGAATCGTATTTCAATACCGAACGCGACTTGCAGATGTATTGTTACGGTCTGGTCAACACACCAGGTTACAGCTACGACTCCGACGAGGGTACCGACGATGTAGCCACGACTTCGAACGTCGAAATCAAGAACATCATGACATCGCCCAATCCCAACTCGGTCACCATCAATGCCGGCTGGAGCTGGGAGCGTCTGTACGACATCAACTTCTTCCTGGCCAACTGCGGACGCGCCAAAGTGACCGAAGATGTCCTGGCCCACTATCAGGGTGTAGCCCGTTACTACCGCGCCGCCTTCTATATGGATAAGGTGAAAACCTATTCCGATGTGCCTTGGTACGATAAAGTGCTCACCACCGACGACCCGGACCTGTATAAGGCTCGCGACTCGCGCGACTTCGTTATCGGCAAGATATTCGAAGACTACCAGTTTGCAGCCGAACACGTCCGTGCCACCGAACCTTTAGGTGCCATCAACAAGTGGATTGTACTGGCTACCATGGCCCGCCATGCCCTGTACGAAGGCACCTACCGCAAGTATCACGACGAACTGAACCTGCAGCAGACCGCCGCCGACTATCTGCGTATGGCAGCCGATGCCGCTTCGGAAATCATGGAGGAGGGCGGTTTCCGGATTTATAATACCGGAAAACCTGACGAGGACTATTATACATTGTTCAATAGTCCCGACCTGACGACCAATCCCGAAATGATACAAGCCTGTTACTACGAGAACGACGTGGCCGAGAATGGTTTCTGGGCTTATATGTTCGGTAATTACATCCCCTGTCCGACCAAAGATCTGGTACAGGCTTACTTGATGAAAGACGGCTCTTACTATTCTTCGCAGCCCGGTTACCAGACCAGGCAGTTCGTCGAAGAGTTCAAGGACCGTGACCCGCGCATTTATCAGACGCTGGCTTATCCGGGCTGGGAGCTGATCAACACCATGACCTACGCCACGGGTGCCGGTATCTACGTGCAGACGTTCAACAAGAATTTCTCCGGATATCATCAGATCAAGGGCTTCATCAACAACAAGGAAGAAAGCTATTACGTTGGCATCGATTTTCCCGTCATCCGCTATGCCGAAGTACTGCTGACCTATGCCGAGGCCAAGGCCGAATTGGGCGAACTGACGCAAGACGTGCTCGACCAAACCGTGAACCTGCTGCGCAACCGTGCCGGAATGCCCCACCTGCAAATGAATCCGCCCGTCGATCCGGTGATGGCAGCAGCCTTCCCCGGCGTTGAGTCGACGCTGCTCGAAATCCGTCGCGAACGTCGTGTCGAACTGGTGTTCGAAGGATTCCGCTTCGACGACCTCATGCGCTGGCATGCCGGCAAACTGCTCGAAAAGGAACCGGAAGGCCTGTACTTCCCGAGTTTGGGCAAGTTCGACCTGACCGGCGACGGCATCGAAGACATCTGCCTGATACCTTCCTCGCAGTCGATTCCTGCCGAAGAAGACAAAGAAACCAATGCCTTGGGCGAGAAACTGGTCTATTACCGTGCCGGAACCATCGACGACCAGAATGCCACCGTTTATCTGAGTGACGGCGATCATGGTACCATTCAGACCATCAAGGACATGGGTACTTTCCAGGAACCGAAGTTCTACTATCGTCCCATTCCCCGTCACGAGATGGATCTGAATCCCAATCTGGGACCGCAACTCTTCGGCTGGGAATGATCCCTCCCCGCAAGCATTCAATGAATAACTCTTTTAAAACAATACGAAAATGAGAAAAGGATTTTTATCGAAGTGGGTGGTCCTGTGCTGTTGTGCTGTCAGTCTGGCTTCCTGCAATCAGACTGACCGGCAGAATCAGTCTCAACAACCTGCCATCAAACTGACGTTTGCTTATTTAACTGATGTCCACCTGAACAAGGACAATAGCGGCAATGGCAACGAAGGCCTGAAGAAGGCCCTGAAGGTCGCTGCCGACCAAGGAGCCGAATTTGTACTTTTTGGCGGAGACAATGCCGATACCGACCAGCTGGGCGATGCCGAAGTGACTGCCGATACCTTGCATGCACGCTTTGCAAGGTTGGTGAAGGAGTCCGGACTGCCAGCCCATTTCACCATCGGAAACCACGACCGATTCTACCTGGCCGGAGGAAAGGCCGATACACTGGGTTTCGGAATGTTCGAGAAACATTATGGCAAGACTTACGGTTCGTTCACGCAGAAAGGTGTTCATTTTGTTACCCTCAACAGTCTTTATCCGCAGGGTGGTGATGTTCCCTATAGCGTAGGCGCCGAGCAATTGGCCTGGCTGAAGGCCGACCTTGACACAGTGAGCCGTCAGACGCCGGTCATTGTTTCGCTTCACGTGCCCATGCTGTCGCTCTATTATCCCGTAGTGGAAGGTACGATGAAGGCCTGGGATATGATTGCCGATAGCAAGGCTGTGGTTGACTTGCTGAAGGAGCACAATACGCAACTCGTCCTGCAGGGACACCAGCACATCTACGAGCAGATTCAGGAACGCGACTTGTGGTTTGTTACTGCCGGTGCCGTGTCGGCATGCTGGTGGCAAGGACCTTTCTTGACTACACAGGAAGGCTTCCTTTTGGTCAAAGTGGACGAAAACAACCGCATCTCCTGGGAGTACATCGACTATGGATGGGAAGTACCCGGAAAATAACCCGATAATCATAAAATGAAAAAATGAAAACGAAACGATTGCTGATGACGGCAGTTTTGGCTGCCGCCTGCTGGAGCGGAATGTATGCCCAGCAAACACAAGAGCTGCCCGACCGTATCAAGATGGGGCAGGAGAGAGTGAAAGTACGTCGTGACATCAGTCTGCCACAGATTGACGGATACGACTTGCTGAAGTGCGATTTCCACATCCATACCGTCTTTTCTGACGGCATCGTGTGGCCTTCACTTCGTGTCAACGAGGCATGGGAAGAAGGTCTTGATGCCATTGCCTTGAGCGACCACGTAGAGGGACAACCTGCCCGCGAAGGCATGAAGAAGGGCGACCTGGATCTGGCTTTTAAAAATGCCGAGGATGAGGCGCTGCGGCGCGGCATCATTCTGATTAAGGGAGCTGAAATAAGCCGTTCCATGCCCCCCGGACATCTTAATGCCCTCTTTTTGAACGATGTGGATGCCTTGCAGAAGGACGACGTTGTGGAAGCACTGCGCGAGGCACACAGGCAGGGAGCCTACATCTTTTGGAATCATCCGGGATGGAACGTCAAGGAAGTGAAGTGGCACGACATGCACGAACGACTCTGGAAGGAAGGCTTGCTGAACGGCATCGAAGTGTTCAACGAGTTCGAGTGGTATCCCAAAGCGCTGGAATGGGCCAAGGAAAAGAAACTGACGCTGATGGCCAATACCGACGTGCACGATGTCATCGAGCGCCTGTATGACAGGACGCAGGTGTCGCACCGTCCTCTGACCCTCGTGCTGGCCAAGGAACATACGGCGGCTGCCATTAAGGAAGCTCTCTTTGGCGGGCGTACGCTCATCTGGTTCTACGATACGCTGATAGGCAAGGAAGACTATCTGAAGAAGTTCTTCGAAGGAGCTGTCCGTGTGCAGCCTTCACACTATGCAACAGAGGCTTCGGCTTACGTGACGGTGACCAATACGTGCGACGTCCCCTTCAGACTTGAGGCGGCTTTGGAAGTCAAGGGCTATCCGTCATTTATCCAGCTGCCGGCAAGGGCTTCGGTTGTTGTGTCGGTACCCAAAAACGGCACTAACCCCGTTGCTTACAAGGTAACCAACCTGCTGACAGCCTATGAACAGTGCATTGAAGTTTCGTTGTTTTAACGGAAAAGAGGAGTGAAGGTAGGCCGAAAATGCCTACCTTTGCTTGTATTATTAACCATTATATCATAGTTATGAAACGATTGACGTATTTGATGCTCTTCCTGCTGGTGGCCTTGGCGGCAAAAGCACAGCAGGCAAAGTATGTATTCTATTTCATTGGCGACGGCATGGGCCTGAACCAGGTGAACACTACCGAAATGTACCTGGGCGAACAACAGGGACGCATCGGCACCGAGCCACTCTGCTTTGCTTCCTTCCCCGTGGCAGGCATGGCCACCACGTTCTCGGCTTCCAACTCCATCACCGACTCGGCAGCCGGCGGAACAGCCCTTGCCACCGGTGTGAAGACCTATAACGGCGCTATCGGCGTAGATGCCGACAAGGAACGGGTGATGAGCGTGGCCGAGCGTGCCAAACGTGCCGGCAAGAAGGTGGGTGTCACCACCAGTGTCAGTGTCGATCACGCTACTCCGGCAGCCTTCTATGGGCACCAGCCTGATCGCAGCATGTACTACGAAATAGCCCTTCAGCTGCCCGAAGCCGGTTTCGACTTCTACGCAGGCAGCGGTTTCCTGAAACCCGCCCGTACGTTCGACAAGAAAGATGCTCCCAGCATTTACCCCATCATCGAGCAGGCCGGATACACCATCGCCCGCGGGATTGACGAATATCAGGCCAAGGCCGGTGATGCCGACAAGATGGTGCTGATTCAGAAAGACGGTACCGACGCATCGAGCCTGCCTTATGCCATCGACCGCAACGAGGGCGACTTGACGCTGGCACAGATCACCGAGAGCGCCATCGACTTCCTGTCGCGCGACAACAAGAAGGGCTTCTTCCTCATGGTCGAGGGTGGAAAGATTGACTGGGCTTGCCACAGCAACGATCCCGCCACGATGGTCAAGGAAGTCATCGACATGGACAACGCCGTCCGTGTGGCTTACGAATTCTACAAGAAGCACCCCAAAGAGACGCTGATTGTGATTACAGCCGACCACGAAACCGGTGGATTGGGACTGGGCAACAGCAACTACACGCTGAACCTCAAGTCGCTCGATTGCCAGAAACAGTCGGTTGACCTGCTGTCGCGCGCCCTTACCGACCTTCGCAAAGCCAAGGGCAACAAAGCCACTTGGGAAGACGTGAAAGCCTTGCTGACCGAACGCATGGGCTTCTGGGGCGAACTGACACCCACCTGGGAGCAGGAGAAGATGTTGCGAGACGAGTTCGAATCGTCCTTTGTCCGCAATAAGGTAGTCTTCGAAGAGAGCCTCTACTCGAAGACCGAACCGCTGGCCGCCGTTGCCAAGAAGGTACTGAGCCAGATGTCGAAGCTGGGTTGGACCACCGGAAGCCACTCGGCCGAATACGTACCTGTATTTGCCGTAGGTGCCGGCTCGAAGCTCTTCATGGGCAAGATGGACAATACGGACATCCCGAAACGCATCGCCAAGGCTGCCGGTTACAAGTGGTAACCCACCGCGGCCTTGCGCCGGGCGCAAGCTGAAGAGGGTGTATTAAGCAGAAGAACAGGTTACAAATTTTAGGCACGGATTACACGGAAAATCACGGTGAAAAGAATAAAACAATCCGTAAAAATCCGTGTAATCCGTGCCTGAAAAATCAGTTCTTCTGCTTAATGCACCCTTCTTTCGTATCTATACAGTCGGCTTTTACAGCTTCGTTTCCCCTTCGATGAACTCTTCGAGGAAAAGGTTTTCACCGTCGAATACGGCGTACGAGAAGTAATTGATCCAGTCGCCCAGGATGACGATGCGCGAGGTGGCGCTCAGCATCAGATCGAGCTCGATGTGGCGGTGTCCGTAGATGAAGAAGTTGATGTCGGGATGGCTCTTCAGATAGTCCTTGGTGTAGAGCACCAGGAACTCGTTGTTTTCGCCCATGTAGTCGGGTTCCTTGCCGTTCACGCGCTTCAGGCGGCTGTGCTTGGCCCAGTTCAGCCCGAACTCCATGCTCCAGCGCGGATGCAGGGCCGAGAAGAGGGTTTGCAGGGTACGGCTGTGGAACATGGTGCGCAGCATCTTGAACTTGCGGTCGGGGTCGCCCAGCCCGTCGCCGTGGGCCAGGTAGAACTCTTTCCCGTAGATTTCGGTGGTCAGGGGGTGGCGATGCAGGATGACGCCGCACTCCTTGGTCAGATAGTCGCCGCACCAGATGTCGTGGTTGCCCGTGAAGAAGTGCACTTCCACGCCCAGGTCGGTCAGTTCGGACAGTTTGCCCAAGAAGCGCGTATATCCCTTGGGCACGACGGTCTTGAATTCGTACCAGAAGTCGAACATGTCGCCCAGCAGATAGACGGCAGCTGCCTTGTGCTTGATGCTGTCCAGAAAGTTGACTAAGCGGCGTTCCTGCGTCCGCCCGTGTTCGATGGCCCGTGAGCCGAGGTGTGCGTCGGAAAGGAAATATACGTTCTTCATATCAGGCTTGATGTTAGGGGTTGACGTTTATCTCTTATTTGAACAGTTCGTCTAAGTATTTGTAGAAGGCGGGGTCTTCGCCTACCACTACTTTGGCGATTTTGCCTTGCGGATCGATGACGATTTTGGTGGGATATCCCTGTATGCCATACTTCACGGTGATGTCTGTCTCGTCCGTATTGCGCACGTGCAGCCAGGGCAGTTCGTGTTCCTTGACGGCAGCTTTCCATTTCTCTTCCGTGTCGCGGCAGTCGATGCCCAGTATCTCCATGCGGTCTTTGTACTTGGTGTAGTATTTCTTCATGTCGGGGATGCCTTTGATACACCAGCCGCACCAGCTGCCCCAGAAGTCCAGCACCACGTACTTGCCACGCAGCGACGACAGGGTGAGGTCGTTGCCTTGGATGTCTTTCAGGGTGAAGTCGGGGGCGTCGGCGCCTTCTGTGATGCTTTTTTGTGCTTCTTCGCGGGCTTTCTGTTGGTTGATAGTTTCTATCATGGCGCGATAGAGCGAAGCCATCGGACCGTTTTTCGCCTTTTCGCCGACAAGGTCGAGCAGGTCGCTTGCGGTTCTGCCCATGCCGGATATCAGATAAACGGAGAGGTCTTCGTCGGGGTGCTGACGGATGTAGTCTTCCTTCACCTTTTGCATATCGGCATGGATGGGTTCATAGAGCTGTCGCAACGAGTCGATGCGTTCGGGCGTCAGTGTTCCTTTGTTCTGCATGTCGATGATGACTTGTGTCACTTTGTGCATCTTGTCCTCATAGGGTTTGTACTGTTTGCGCACTTCTTCGTAGGCCTGGTGGAAGGCATTTCCTTTCAGATGGTAGTCGTCCATGGAGCCGCTTACCTCCACTGTCTCGCCGGGGAAGGCTACTACGCCGATTGTCTGGCGAAGCGACGCTGCTTCGGCACCGTTACTGGGTTTGGCATAGAAATAGGCCTCCATCGGTACACTGTCGTTCTTAAGCTGGAAGGAAAATTGCCCATTCTGCATGGCTATTGTATCTCTTTGCACCGCGCTTCGGCTCAGGTCCGACAGGGAAAAGTAGTTGACTATCAGTGTATCACTTTCTATACCGGTCAGGTTGCCGGTGATCGTGGTCTGTTTGGGTGCGGGCTGGCAGGCGCAGAGCAGTGCGGTGGCGGCCAGCAGGCTGAGTTGTTTCTTGTTCATGGTATGCAGTTTTATTCGTTATAGGAATCCGAGTTCCAGTTTGGCTTCTTCGCTCATCATGTCCTTGTCCCATTCGGGTTCGAAGACGAGGTTGATGGTGGCTGAGCTGACGCCTTCGATGCTCTCTATCTTCTGGCGGATGTCTTCCATGATGAAGTCGGCCGCGGGACAGTTGGGGGCGGTGAGGGTCATGTCGATGTTGACGTTGCCATCGTCGGCTACGTCTATCTTGTAGATGAGGCCCAAGTCATAGACGTTGACGGGTATTTCGGGGTCATATACGGTCTTGAGCATGGCTACTATTTTCTCTTCTATTTCAAATCGGGTCATACGAATTGCATTGTTAAGGGGTTGTTTATGGTGGCAAAGCTATGTATTTTAATTGAAACGGCAAAATTGCGGACCGCGGTTTCTTGTGTGCCGTGCGGTCAGAGGGCGCCTTCGTCGGCGAAGCTGTAGTAGCTGCCGTCGGTGACGATGAGGTGGTCGGTGAGGCGTATGCTCATGATTTGCGCGGCTTGCCGGATGCGGTCGGTCAGGCGGCGGTCGTCGTTGCTGGGGCGGGTGTTGCCCGAGGGGTGGTTGTGGACGAGTACCAGCTGGGTGGCGCGGCGCAGCAGGGCTTCGCGCAGGATGGTGCGCACGTCGGCGGTGGTCTGGTCGATGCCTCCGCGGCTGATGCAGACTTTGTCGATTACTTTTCCGGCCTGGTTGAGGAGGAGTATCCAGAACTCTTCGGTGGGCAGGTCGCACATCAGGGGGTAGAACAGCTCGTATATATCGGTCGAGCAGCGGATGGCAGGGCGTTCGGCAGGTTGGCTCAGCTTGCGGCGTCTGCCCAGTTCGAGGGCGGCCATGATGGTGATGCTCTTGGCAGGGCCCAGCCCCTTGAAGCGGGCAAAGTCGCGCATCTCCCACTTGCCCAGTTGGTTGAGGTCGTTGCCGCAGTCGTTCATCAGGCGTTGTGCCAGTGCCACGGCACTTTCGTTAGTCGAGCCCGAACGGATCAGAATGGCCAGCAATTCGGCGTTGCTCAATGTCTCGATGCCTTTCAGCATCATCTTTTCGCGGGGACGGTCTTCGGCAGCCAGTTGCTTGATGGTGAGTTTGTTCATGGTGTGCTTCTTTTGGGGTTCACCACGGAGGACACAGAGTTTCACAGAGTTTTTTTATTTACCACGGATTACGCGGATTAACACAGATTTTTTTATTCTGTTGAAATTGTAATCCGTGTTAATCTGTGTGATCTGTGGTTCTTTTTCCGGTGTTCTGTGGTGAAATTGAGAACTCCGTGAAACTCTGTGTCCTCTGTGGTGCAACGTTATTTATAAAAATTCTTCTTGAATGCTTCGAATTCCCCGCGGCCGCATACGCAGCGGTTCCACCACGCACGCCAGAAGCCTGTGCCGTAGCCGATGAGCTGGATGTAGGCGGCAGCGATGGAGTAGAGCCCGATGCGCAGGCTGTGGTTCTGCACGGTCGAGTCGGCCATCACTAATAGGGCATAGAGCAGTAGGGGCAGGGGCGACCAGGGGCAGAACAGGGTGCCCAGCAGCAGTACGGCAGTGCCCAGCGTGAAGAGGGCGGGCAGCAGGTGGACCAGCTTCAGCGATTCGGGGTACTTCTTGTAGAGGTTGATGCGGGCGATGCCCGAGTTGTGCACTTGCTTGAAGAACTTCTTCAGATCGGTGCGCCGCTTGTGATAGACCCATGCGCCGGGAAACAGGCGGCAGCGGTACCCGCCCTTGAAGATGCGGATGCTCAGGTCGATGTCCTCGCCGAAGCGCATGCGCGAGAAGCCGCCCAGGGCCTGATAGACATCGCGGCGGATACCCATGTTAAAGCTGCGGGGATAGAACTTGTCCATCTTCTTCTTACCGCCGCGGATGCCGCCGGTGGTGAAGAACGAGGTCATGGAGTAGTTGATGGCCTTCTGTATGGGGGTGAACGACGCGTGTGCACGGTCGGGTCCGCCAAAGGCATCGGCAGGCGCGGCTTGCAGTTCGGCTTCGACGGCGTCCAGATAGCCGGGGGGCAGGATGCAGTCCGAATCCAATATAATAAGGTATTCGCCGTGGCTGCGTTCGGCACCGTAGTTACGGGTCTGGCCGGGGCCGGAGTTGGGCTTGGTGTAGTAGTGCAGGTCCAGCCGGTCGGCGTACTTCAGCGCCACGTCGCGGCAAGGCACCGACGAACCGTCTTCCACCACAATGACTTCGAAGTCGCGGAAGGTTTGCTCCAGCAAGCTTTGCAGCAGTTCGTCCACTTCGTCGGGACGGTTGTATACGGGAATAATGAAGGAATAGCGCATGGTGTGTTTCTTTATTCTTGACGGAGGCAAATGTAGGAAAAATATTCGGTTATCGGGGAATAATGCGGGGCGATATTCGTTTTTCTCTTCTGTTCTCTCCGGGCAGTACGGATGGCAGAGCTTCCGAAGGCCTGCTGAGGGGTATGTCGCAGGGCTTTTGTGGGACACTTGTACGGCTCGCGAGCAACACTTGCACGGCTCGTGAGCGACACTTGCATGGCTCGCGAGAGAAACTTGCACGGCTCGCGGGGGCTGCGCGACCGCTCTCCGGCCGAAAAATGGGCGAACAAATTATGTGGCATTTATACTCCATTTAGATATATTTGGCTACTTTTGTCATTGATTATGTTCTAACCCGCGGTTTGGCTATGAAAAGAAAGAAAGCAAAGAAGAGTATGAAGTGGTATGTGTTGTTGGCGTTTTTCCTTTGGACGGTTCCGGCGCTGGCCGACGGGCTTCAGTTTTTGGGAAATTCGTACCGCATGGAGGATCGCACTTCGTACAAAGTGTTTGCCGAGGAGGCTGTACCCGAGTTCAAGAACGAGCTGGTGCTCGACTTCGAGGTGCAGATTAAGGAGTTCAACACATTCGGCTACATCTTCCGGATGAAGGACCTGAACTCGAAAAGTGTCTTCAGCTTTATCTTTACCTATAAGAACGATCGCGAAAGCGTCTTCCAAATCAATTCCGACGGAAAAGCCAGCTATGCTTCGGTCAGCTTTGTCAACGACTCCCTCCGCTGCCGCTGGTTGCCGGTCAGTTTCGGTTTCGACTTGCAGAAGAAAACCCTTCGTCTGTCGGTCGGCGGACAGGAAGCCGAGGTGACGTCGGTCTCCGAGTTCGGGCAGGCGATTTGTCCGGACATCTATTTCGGGCGCGACGAATTTACAGTTGACTTGCCTACTTTCGCTCTGCGCAACCTGACGGTCAGGGGCGGCGGGCGCCAATACCGTTTCCCTCTGTCGGAGAATGCCGGTACGGCTGTGCACGATGCTTCGGGCACGGTATATGGTGAGGTGCAGAATCCGATATGGTTAGTCAACGAGGCTTACTACTGGAAACCGGTCTTCACACAAAAGATACTGGGTCCCTGCGGTGCCAATTTCGACAGCAGGGGCAAGAAGATATACGTCTTCTCGGCCGATTCGCTTTACGGCTACGACTTGCAGCGCGGCTCGATGCAGTCCGTGCCCTGTGCCAACCCGCTGCCGCTGAAGATGCGTCTGGGAACGAACTTCCTGCCTGCGGGCGACAACCGGCTTTACGTTTACGAAATCAACGGCATACCGCCCGGCTACACGACCGTGGCTTCGCTCGACCTGACGCGGGCCGAATGGTGTCCCACCGACTCCGTATCGCTGCCCGTGCAGCTGCACCATCACAATACGTACTGGGACGCGCGCCACGGACGACTGCTGATGTTCGGCGGTTTCGGCAACCAGCGGTACAGCAATGCCCTGCTTTCCTATCGTCCCGATGCCCGCTCGATAGACACGTTGCGTACGACGGGCGACGTCATTTCGCCCCGCTTCAACGCCGGTATGGCCCACGTGGGCGATACGGTGCTCTACATCTACGGCGGTGTGGGCAACAGCAGCGGCGACCAGTCGCTTGGCCGAATCTATTATAACGACCTCTACAAAGTGAGTCTGCCTTCGTGCAGAGTCAAGAAGTGTTGGGAACTGCCCTCGCCGGTCAAGGAGGTAGTGGGCAACAATATGATCTACTCCGAGGCCGAGAACGCGCTGTATGCCTTGCGCTACAAGGAGTACAACCGCAATTCGTCCGTCCAGCTCTACCGGATAGCGCTGGTCGACGGGACAGCCGTTCCCGTGGGCGACTCCATCCCCTTCCTGGCAGTGGCTATCGAAACTTCGCTGACCCTGTACAAAAGTACGATGCCCGACAAGCTGTATTGCGTCATTCAGGAACACTATAATTCGCAGCCCGACACCGTGCGGGTTTCGGCCTACGAACTTGCTTTTCCGCCCCTGACACAGGACGAACTGGTGCCACACTACGCTGCACGCCGTTCGGCGGGATTGTGGTGGCTGTTGCCGGTGGTCATCGTGCTGGCCGTTGGCGCATATCTGCTGTACAGGCGTATGGCCGTTAGCAGGCAAGTAGCTGCCGTGGCGCCGTCTGCCGCACCTGCCGCTGCCGAGGCCGTAGTCAGCTCGGCGGCCGAAGAAGAAGTAACGGTCAAGCGAGGCAGTGCCGTCTACCTATTTGGCGACTTTACGGTGTACGACCGCGCGGGCCGCGACATCACCTACATGTTCAGCAACAAGCTGAAGCAGCTTTTCATCTACATTCTGGTAGAGAGTGCCGAGGGCACAGGCGTATTGTCGTCGTCGCTGAACACCCTGTTCTGGCCTGACAAGGACGATGCCAAGGTGAAGAACCTGAAAGGCGTCACCATCAACCATCTCCGCAAGACGCTGGCCGAGATGGACGGCATCACCCTGAACTACAGCAAAGGCTTCTTCAACATCACGCTGTCCGACGAGTGTTTCTGCGACTACATGCATGCGGCCGAATATGCCGGTCAGCCGGAACGTGCCAAAGACCTGTTGCCGCTGCTGGCAAGAGGAAAGTTTCTGAAAGGAATCGACGATGATCTCTTCGACCAGATTAAGGGCCGGACCGAAGACCGCCTGCTGGGCTGGCTGCTGTCGTGGCTGAACCGTCAGGACGAGTTGCTGAAGCGAAGCGACGTTCTGTCCGTCTGCCAGCTGGTGTTCGAGATTGATCCGCTGAACGAACAGGCGTTACAGGCCGCACTGAACGTATGTAAGGAGCAGAAGATGAGGGGAGAGGCACAGAAGATATATTCGCAGTTTGCACGCGAATACAAGCGGATGCAGGGAAAAGAATACCCCCTTTCGATGGACGAACTGCTGAAAGGCTGATATTCTTCTGCCTGCAAGTATGATAGGAGTGACGGCGTCAGCGCTTTCCGCCCAGCGGCACCGGTGTTACGCCTTCGAACGTGATTTTGACAGGCTTGATGTAGCCTTGTTCGTCAAACTCCAGCTTGTCGATGCACACCTGCCGTTCGCCCGAACGGGTGCATCCCAGCGGACGACGGTGATAGACGATGTAATACTCGTCCTTTCCCGGTATCTGGATGACGGAGTGGTGTCCGGCTCCGGTAGCCACCTGCTCGTCCTGCTGCAATATCTTTCCGATACGCTTGAAGGGGCCCGTAGGCGAGTCGGCGATGGCATAGGCCACGCTGTAGTCCGGACCACCCCATCCGCCTTCCGACCACATGAAGTAGTATTTTCCGTTCCGTTTCATCATGAAGGGGCCTTCCACGTAGTTTTCGGGAGTCACCTCGCGATAGTATTCTCCGTTGTCGAAGGGTTTCAGGCTCAGCAGGTCGTCCTTCAGCCGGACGACATTGCAGTGGCGCCACCCGCCGTAGTACATGTAATACTGTCCGTCGTCGTCGCGGAACACAAACTGGTCGATGGGCTGTGCCCCGTTGACGAACTTCGAGATGAGCGGTTTCCCCAGTGCGTCCTTGAACGGTCCTTCGGGACGGTCGGCCACAGCCACACCGATGCCTCCGTACTCGTTGTCGCTCTGGATGTCGTTGCCTCCGAAGAAGAGGTAGTATTTGCCGTTGGCCCGGATGATGGAAGGTGCCCACATGGCATACTCCACCCACTTGACGTTTTTGATGGAAAGCACACTCGGATGCTTGGTCCAGTGCACAAGGTCCTTGGACGAGAATGCGTCGAGGTGAGTCTGCTGGTTGTAGTCGGGATTGATGGCGCGGGTTTTCCGTCTGGCCTCTTTCCGGTAGGTCAGCGTGTCCTCGCCATGCAGCATGGAGACGGTGGGATATATCCAATAGGTATCATCGAAGACGATGCCTTCCGGGTCGGCATACCAGCCCGGAAATACGGGGTTGCCGCTTGTTACGTTCCCCTGCTGTGCAGACAGCGATGCCGCCAGCATCAGACATGCAAAGAATACAGGTTTTCTTTTCATTTTCCGTTAAGTTTATATATGATTGAAAAAATGTCGCTGCACATACTTTTTCTCCGCCATGGAAGTTGCGGAGCAGGGGAAGGATTCGTGTGCAAATGTACGCAAAAAAGCCGTTGCCTCCAGCCGCTCGCTGTAGCTTTTTACATGAACCGTATGCCCTTTGGAGGCTTTCTGGGGCGGGTTAATAAAAAAGTCGGGTTAATTAACCCCTTTTTAATCGCCGGGTTAAGGCTGTGGGGTTTCTTTTGTAGAAAAAAGATTTTCTGGGACGATGTAAAACTTGTGATCTAGTTTTTTATGTGTATGCAGCGATTTGTATTTAGTTTGTGCGTGTCGTTTCTGACCGTTTTTTCCGTACTGGCACAAGTCCGGGTATGGAGTGTAGAAAAAGCCAACCAGTGGGGAAAACAACATCCCTGGTATTGCGGTGTGAATTATATTCCGGCCAATGCGATTAACTATACGGCCATGTGGGATAAGACAAGTTTCTCTCCGGATGTGATCGACCGCGAAATGAAGCTGATGAAAAAGTTAGGTATGAACTGTGCGCGTGTGGTCATGCAATATGTGGTATACGAGGATGACCCTGCTTATTTCCTGCGTACATTCGATACCTTTTTGGGTATATGCGACAAGTATGGCGTTAAGGTGATGCCTATCTTCTTTGATGACTGTGCGTTCGGTGCCAATACCGACCCCGTTGTCGGGAAGCAGCCGGAACCATTGGAAGGCTGGTATGCATGGGCGTGGTCTCCTTCTCCGGGTTACTCAATGGTGATAGACGAACGTACGCACGTCAAACTGGAGAAGTATGTGAAAGACGTCATGACCCGTTTCAAAGACGATAACCGTATTTTCATGTGGGACTTGTATAATGAGCCTACCAATACCACTATGCCCGAACGGAGTTGGCCTCTGCTGCGTAAAGTGTTTGCCTGGGCACGCGAGGTGAATCCGTCGCAACCCATAACTTCGGGCATGTGGAACGGAGTGAAAGAGCTGGATGATTTTCTTTCTGCCAACTCGGATATCATCACTTTCCATTGCTATGCATCGAAAGAAGAGACGGAAAAAGTGATGCGGAAACATCTGGCCTTGGGCCGTCCGGTGATTTGTACAGAATGGATGAATCGTGTTGCGCAGTCCACCATTCCGGATATCCTTCCGATGTTCAAGGAAAATCATGTCGGCTGTATGATGTGGGGGCTGGTTAACGGAAAGACACAGACACATCTTTGCTGGGGACACCGACCGGAGCATCTGCCTTATAAGGGTGTGTGGCAGCATGACATCTATAAGGGCGACTTTACGCCTTACGATGCAAAAGAAATTGAGCTGATAAAACAAATGACCAGATAAATATAAATATATGTTCCGGATGGTGCTGACCGATGAACAGGACTGTGAATCCGGGAGACTGTTACTGAAGTATCTTTTTTCAATTAAATAATAATACCTACATAATAATGATGAAAAGGAATGTGATCTTGTTGTTTTGCCTGCTGCTTTCTGCTACCTTGTGCAGGGCGGCGGCAGGAGGTGACGACCGTTATGGGTGGCCGGAACAGAAAGCACCCGAAAAGTTGATAGTGTGTAAAAATCCTGCCAACAGTGCGGAACGGATGTTGTTGGAATCGCTTTCGGGCCTGGCAGCCAAGGCTGTCAACGAAGAACGCTTCGACCGGATGGTGTGGATGGAAACCGGTAACGAAGCCTATCGCAGATTGTTCAGGGAAAGTCTGGAGGCACTGGACATCCGTGAAATTTTCCCGATGGACACCTGGGAGCTGGTGGACTATCTGAAGAAAGAAGGCGTGGTGAAAGGCTACGTGCTGTACGAGACAGACAAGGGTAACGGTACCAAGATAGAAAATTACTCCAGCAACGTGGCAACGGTATACGCTTCGCTGCTGTCGGGAGTTCTTATCGACGTTTCGCTGGAGAAGGAAGCCTTGGCTCACGGACTGGTGAAGCTGAAAAACGCACGGGGCGAGACTACGATCGAATGCTTCAGAAAGAACCGCCGGCTGCTGAACAACAGCTCGGCACTGAGCATTCATCCCGCCGTTTCGAATATGCGCGACTATGCTATTGCCCACCGCCTGATGCTGTATGCCGACGAAATAGAGACAGCTAACGAGATACTGGAGTGGGTAAAACCGCTTTCGCCCATCGTGGGATGGGGATGTGGTGACGAATTCAAGTTCACCAAGCTGGTGACGGAGTGGGGACACTTCAATACAGCCTCCAACTGGTGCATGAACTTGCCTCTTATTTCGGCGGCTGCTCCCCGCATTCCGTTGCGCAAGGTCACTGAGGTAGAGCCGGAACAAATCAACTTTGCCGATTCGTCGTATGTACATGCTTTTGTGATGAGTGACGGCGACAACATGCAATGGACCATGGGCAACTTCATCGACAATCCTCACTACCTGGGACATCCGCAGGCTGCGGACCAGGGAATGAACTGGACCCTCTGCCCGGCCAACCTGTCGGTGATTTCGCCTGTCAGCTGGAACGAGATGGTGGCCAGAAAAGGCAACGGCACCTTTATCGAATACGGTGGAGGCTACCAGTATCCGGACCTTTTTGCCGTGAAGCGTAAAAACCGTAAAGAACTGTTGCGACGCTTTGCCCGCAGAGTGAACAGTTTCCTGCAAAAGACCGGCGTTAAGGTGTATGGCGCCATTTGCGAGAACGTACAAAGCCCCGAAGCACAGGAGGCTTTCCAGATCTATGCCGAAGAAATGACCGACATAACCGGTATGATAGCCATCCAGTATTTCCCTTACGAACTGGGAAAGAAAGTATTCTGGTTCCAGAACAAAAAGGGAATGCAGATTCCGCTTCTTACGGCTACTTTCTCGTTGTGGAACGAAGTGAATCCAGCCCGTCCGGCTTGCGGCACTCCCGAATATGTTTCATCGCTGATCAACCGTGACGAGAAACTGTCTGTAGCAGAAGACCGTTATTCGTGGACGATTGTCCATGCCTGGTCCGATTTTGGCCAGACAAGTAAGGTGAGCGGAGAGAGCGCAGTGGGTGTCAGCCCCATTGTGGCAACCGAAGAATTGCTCGATGATGGCATTCGTCCGGTGTCGCTCAACGAACTGTTGTGGAGGGTGCGCATGAGCTATTATCCGGAACAGGTGAAAAGCATCATCGACGCAAACCAGAAACTGATGGGAGCTGCCGATTCGATCCGCTCAGTCCGGAAGGGGGAGAAGCGCTAACAATCGTGTGTGCATATCCGCTTCTATCTTTTTACTGACAGAATAAAATAATCCTATACATTAGAAATATCATGAAAAAACTCATTATCGCTCTTTGTTGTGCGGCTGCAGGCCACGTGTGTGCCCAGTCGTTCTATCCCGTAGCGGAAGGGCAGAAGTTTGCTGCAACGCCCCGGGGCGAGGTTGCACTTTATGATTTTCCGCTGAAAGACGTTGCCCTGACCGACGGCGTGTTTCGCAACGCCATGATGCTGGATGCCAAGTGGCTGCTCGACCTGAAGCCCGACCGTTTCCTGCATCGTTTCCATAAGTTTGCCGGATTGCCCGTCAAGGGCGAAATTTATGGAGGCTGGGAGAGTGAAAACATCTCCGGACATACGCTGGGACATTATCTTTCGGCCTGTTCCATGCAGTATGCAGCTACGCAAGACGTACGCTTCAAGGAAATCGTAGACTATACAGTAAGCGAACTGGCCAAGTGTCAGGCGCACTACACGGGTGTCATGACCGGCTATGTAGGTGGTATTCCCGAGCAGGAACGGATTTTTACGGAAATATCCGAAGGTAAACTCTATTCGTCCGGTTTCGACCTGAACGGCGGATGGGTACCGCTTTACACACAGCACAAGCTGTTTGCCGGACTGATGGATGCTTATCTGCATACGGGCAACAAACAGGCACTCGACGTAGTCTGCAAGCTGGCCGACTGGATGGTGAACCTTTCCGATCGCTTGACCGACGAGCAGTTCCAGCAGATGTTGCAATGCGAGTTTGGCGGTATGAACGACAGCATGTATGTGCTGTATACGCTGACTGGCGACGAACGCTACCTGAAACTTGCCGGCCGCTTTTATCACAAGGCTGTGCTCGATCCGCTGGCTGCCCGTCAGGACCGTCTGAACGGGATGCACGCCAATACCATTATCCCTAAAATCATCGGCTGTGCCACCGGTTCGTGGGTAACGGCTTCTGACAGTCTGTACGATATTGCCGACTACTTCTGGCACACGGTCGTAGAACATCATTCGTACGCCAATGGCGGTAACAGCAATTTCGAACGTTTTACGCCGGTCGACGAAATATCGGAGCACTTGAGTTCCAATTCTACCGAGACGTGCAACACATACAACATGCTGAAGCTTTCGAAGAAGCTGTTTGCCTTTACGGCCGATTCCCGCTACATGGACTATTACGAGCGGGCGTTGTACAATCATATTCTGGCTTCCCAACATTCCAAAACTGGTATGGTGGTCTACTATCTGAACCATCTGAACGGCGGTCACAAGGCATTCTCTTCGCCTTTCGATGCTTTCTGGTGCTGTGTCGGTACCGGCCTGGAGAATCATGTGAAGTACGGGGAAGCTATCTATAACCATACGGGCAAGAAACTGTATGTCAATCTGTTCATTCCCTCAACTCTGGATTGGGAAGACGAAAACGTACGGATTGAACAGCATACTTCCTTCCCCTTTACCGACCGTACGCAGCTGCGCATTGCCGAAGGACGTAAGAAGCACTTCAGTCTGTATATACGGAAACCCTCCTGGCTGGCTGCCCCGTTGGAAGTGGAAGTCAACGGTGAACGCCTTTCAGATCTGAAAGAAGAAAAAGGATATGTCGTACTGGACCGCAAGTGGAAAGCCGGCGATGTGGTCGATGTACGTTTGCCTATGAAATTGGAGACAGTGCCCGCTCCCGATAAGGAAGAATGCCGGGTGTTTATGTACGGTCCGGTGTTGCTGGCCAACGTATTGGCGAAAGACCGTGATCCGCTTGATTCCGATCCTGTCATCGTGGCCGACCGTTCAACCGACTATATGCAGCTGATGGATAAGGCTGATCTGAGCAGACTGGAATTTGTTTCGGACCGTCTGTCAGATAACTGCCGACTGAATCTGCGTCCTTTGTTCTCGGTGAACGATGAAGATTATGCCCTTTACATGAACTTCTTCACACCTGCCAGATGGAAAGCAGAGAAGGTGAAATACGAAGAACGGAAGAAACGGGAAAAGGAAATCAGAAGCCGGATGGTGGATGAAATCAGATTCGAAATGCAGTCGGAAAGAGACCACCGCCTTGTAGGCGAAAAGACGAATGCCGGAATGCTGAATACTTACAGCTGGCGTGATGCTGTTGACGGAGGATATTTTGAATTCGAAATGTCTACACAGCAACGCACCGACCTGTCTTTGCTAGCCCGTTACTGGGGGCGCGACGGAGGAAACCGTTCCTTCCGTATCGAAGTGGACGGAACAGCTATAGCCGAGGTGACTTTGAACGATACCGGCAAGAATGAAGTCTACGAAGTGGAGTATCCGATACCAGCCGATTTGTTGGAAAATAAGGATAAAATCAAGATTCGCTTCCAGGCAAATCCCCGGCAGACGGCAGGAGGTGTGTTCGGATGCCGGTTGGTGAGACAAAATGCAAAAGATTAATGCGGGTTAATAAATAATCTGGGTTAATTAATCCGCTTTTAACCCTTTTGTTAAGGTCTGGAATAGTTCTTTGCACATGTCAACGGGCAAGGCGGTGATGAATGACGCCTTGCTGTTAACCGACAGTTGGACGGACAGACTCCGCCCGGATACTCTGAGAAAGACTCAATCGAACTAATGAATTATTTACTTAAACTATCAATAAAAAATATTATGAAGAAACGAAATCTTTACTGCTTATGCGCGGCATTTCTGGTGGGCCTGAGCGCTTGCGAATCACAAGAGCCGGAAATGACCCTGAATGTAGATTTAGCTTCGCACGAAGCGGATGTTCCATCCTCTATGTATGGTATCTTTTTCGAGGAAATCAACCATGCGGGCGACGGAGGACTTTACGGTGAAATGCTGATGAACCGTAGTTTCGAAGAAAGAGTGTTGCCCGAAGGTTATACGGTAGAAAATGGTGAACTGGTACCTCCGCAGGTTATTAATCATATGGTAGGAAAACCTACAGTAGGACGTTTCAAATGGGGAACCGATCCTTATCCCGGCTGGGAACTGGTGCAGAAAGATGCTGCCGGTGCAACAGCTGCACTGGTGACGGAACAGCCCAACTTCAAGACAGCTCCTACTTCGATGAAGGTCGAGGTGGCCAAGCTGGGCGAGGGTGTTTCGCTGGTCAACAAAGGATATTGGGGCATTGCCTTGCAGAAGGACGCATCTTATAAGTTGCGTATGTTTGTCCGTAACACGAAGAGCAACGGTGAGCTGAAAGTACGTCTGTTGGGTAAGGACGACCGTGAACTGGGTCAGGCAAGTTTTACCCTTACTCCGGGAACATGGCAGGAGTACAAAGCTACGATCGAAGTTTCGGACACAACCTCTGTAGGACGTTTGTCTATCGATTTGCCTGCTGAAGATACTTATTATTTCGACTATGTATCCCTCTTCCCCGAAGATACTTATAAAGGACGCGAGAACGGAATGCGTAAGGACGTGGCACAGATGCTCGAAGGTCTTCGTCCCGCTTTCATTCGCTGGCCGGGAGGATGTGTTGTTGAGGGTATTACACTGGTCAACCGTGTGGAATGGAAGAAGACGCTGGGCGATCCGGCAGCCCGTTCGGGACAATATGATACGTGGGGATACCGCAACACATACGGCTTTGGCTATAAAGAATTCCTGGATTTCTGCGAGGATATCGGTGCCAAAGGTATGTATGTGTGCAACGTGGGTATAGCCTGTCAGGCACGTACCGGCGAAGCTTGCTCCGACAAAGAGGCCGAGGCTTATCTGGAAGACGCATTGGATGCGATCGAATATGCTATCGGTGACACTGATACGGAATGGGGAGCTGTCCGTGCCAAGGAAGGACATCCGGCACCTTATTCTCTGGCTTATGTCGAGATTGGTAACGAGAATTCGGGACCGGTATACGACCGTCGCTTTAACATGTTCTACGAAGCCATCAAAGCTAAATATCCGCAGCTGACATTGATTTCCAATCATGGTATCGGCGGTATCGGCGAAGCTCGTAAGACGGACATGGTAGACCCGCACTGGTATGTAGAACCGGAGTATTTCTTCAAGAATGCCAATATCTTCGACAACCACGAAAGAGGTAAGTATACGGTATATGTAGGCGAATATGCTTGTAACCAAGGTGTAGGAGGAGGCAATATGCTTGCTGCATTGAGCGAGGCTGCT
Source organism: Bacteroides sp. ET489 (assembly GCF_030518095.1). NCBI lineage: Bacteria > Pseudomonadati > Bacteroidota > Bacteroidia > Bacteroidales > Bacteroidaceae > Bacteroides > Bacteroides sp. ET489. The sequence continues at coordinate 124,815 of NZ_JAULLJ010000003.1, read as the reverse complement.
TTCATCACAGGTATGGAGCGCAACAGCGATCTGGTGACAATGGCTTCTTATGCTCCGCTGCTTGAGAACCGGAATGACCGCGGTTGGCCAACCAACCTGATCTGGATGTCAAACAATCAGGTCGTAGGACGTTCTTCGTATTATGTTCAGAAACTCTTTGTCGAGAATAAGCCTACCTATAACTTGAAGGTTGAAGGTACAGTCGAACCCGAAGCACTGGAACCCTTTATCGACTACGAAGGCTATGTGGGTATGGGAACCTGGAGCACACAGACTCAGTTCCGCAACCTGAAAGTGACCGATGCTGCTGGTAAGATCTTGGCAGCTGACATGACAGACGACTCTCAATGGGAAGTGAAGCATGGAACCTGGAAACAGGAAAACGGAGTCTATACTCAGACAAGTGGCGAAAACCGTACGGCTTTGCTCTGGAAAACGGGTAAGGTGAACAAGGGTAGCGTAATCGAGTTTGAAGTAAACAAACTGAGCGGTAACGAAGGCTTCCTGTTCTATTTCGGCTTGCAAGACCTCAGTCTGCGCAGAGGCTATATGCTGAATGTGGGAGGTTGGAACAATTCATGTTCTGTCATCGAAACAGTACACGACAACAATTCTTCTACATTGTCGGAGAAGGTAACAGACAAACTGGACGAAAACAACTGGCATAAGGTACGTATTGTCATTACAGAAAACGGGGCAGACTATTACATGGATGGCAGACAGGTTCTGACTCACCAGAACGAGCCTTTGAAGCGTAAGTTCTACATTGCCGGATATGATGAAAATGCAGGCGAAGTGATTATGAAAGTTGTGAATGCTTCCGATAATCCGTGTCTTACCCAAATCAATCTGGCAGGCGGCGAAGTGGAAAAGAACGGCCGTGTGATTACGCTGAGTGCTGCTTCCAAATTGGAAGAAAACTCATTCGAAGAACCGTTTAAGATTACACCGGAAGAAACTACATACAACAAGTTCTCAACTTCATTTAAGTATGAGTTCAAGCCGAATTCGGTAACTGTACTGAGAATGAAGAAAAAATAATAGCAGGATTTGAAGAGGAATGTACCGGAACTGTTCCGGTACATTCTCCCTCCAATAAAAGTCTATGCTGTGATTCCTAAACTTGATTATAAATAATGTAAATCAGAGGTAGGAAGCCCGTCGGAATGTGTTGGTTGGCTTCATGTGCCGCATTCTTGATGGCTGTTGTGACGGACAATATTTCTTCAGGCTTCTTTAACTTCTGATTGGCAAACAGAACCGCTATTTATGAAAAGGTTGTTGACTTTGTTATGTCTGTGCATTGGTTGTCTGCATCTTGCTGCTGGTGTGCTTCCCCGCTCGGAATATCCTCGTCCTCAGTTTGTAAGAAACGATTGGGTGAACCTGAATGGAGAGTGGAGCTACGAATTCGATTTCGGAAAATCGGGTACCCATCGCAATCTGCAGAATAGCAATTGCTTGAAGGACCGTATACAAGTACCCTTCTGCCCGGAAAGCAAACTCTCGGGAGTGGAATATACCGACTTCATCAATTGCATGTGGTACCAGCGCATGATTGATATACCCGAAAACTGGACGGGCAAAAACATTTATCTGCATTTTGGTGCTGTAGACTATTATGCGGAGATTTATCTTGATGGAAACTTTGTGCAGCGTCATTATGGAGGCTCTTCTTCGTTTTCGGTCGATATAACCCGTCAGGTAAAAGCGGGCATGCGTCATAATCTGGTTGTCCGTGTAACCGATGATTTGCGTTCCGGAAAACAGACCGGAGGCAAACAGTCGCCAACATTTTATTCCAACGGCTGTCTCTATACGCGTGTAACGGGCATTTGGCAGACTGTATGGATGGAAGCGGTGGACAGAAAAGGCTTGAAGTCGGCTGTTTTGCGTCCGGATATCGATCAGGAACAGCTGTTTGTTTCGCCGGAGTTCTTTCAGGAATCCGATAATGAGATTGAAGTTATTCTGAAGGAAGGCGAGAAAACAATAGCCAGCCGGAAAGCATCGTGTGTCAACGGAACCATGTTGGTGCTCCCGGTCAAGAAGATGAAGCTCTGGTCTCCGGAAAATCCTTTCTTGTACGATATAGTCTATCGGATAAAGGACAAACAGGGAAACTTGCTGGATGAAGTGACCTCGTATGTGGGGATGCGTAAAATTCATACAGCTGATGGAAAGTTCTACTTGAATAATCAGCCCTACTTCCTGCGTCTGGTTTTAGATCAGGGATATTATCCGGACGGCATCTGGACGGCTCCGTCGGATGAGGCTTTACGAAAAGATATCCAGCTGGGCAAGGATGCCGGCTTCAATGGTGCCCGTTTGCATCAGAAAGTATTTGAGGAACGGTATCATTATTGGGCCGACAAATTGGGGTACCTCACATGGAGCGAAAGTGCAAGTTGGGCGATGAATCATGATGATGAACTGGCTGCACGCAATTTCATTGCAGAATGGACCGAAGTGGTGATACGCGACCGTAACCATCCTTCTATCGTAACATGGACTCCTTTTAATGAGTCATGGGGAGCCGGTAATGTCGTATATCCAAGACTGGTGCGCGATGTTTACCGCATTACCAAGGCAATTGATCCCACGCGCCCGATTAATGACGCCAGCGGCGACAAACACATTCTTACAGATATATGGGGAGTGCATAACTATCAGCAGGATCCAAAGATTTTGGCTGATGCTTTGATAGGGCGTGAAGGTGAAGAGCCTTACCGGAACATTCGCGATGACAAGTCGCTGGCCGTATACGAAGGTCAGCCTTACATTGTCAGCGAATTCGGAGGTATAGGTTGGATGAAGCCGGAAGAAAATGGCACTTCATGGGGATACGGCTCAGTTCCGGAAGCTATGGAAGATTTCTACAAACGTTTGGAAGGATTGGTACAGGCTATGGGCAGTTCCAATATTGTTGTCGGCTTTTGCTATACGCAACTGACGGATGTAGAGCAGGAGAAAAACGGCATTTATTATTACGACCGTACTCCCAAGTTCGACATGAACCGTATTAAGGCTATTTTTCAGTCGTTTGACTATTCACAAAAGAAATGATTCTTAAGGTTAGTGAATTTCGAATTACTGCGTGTCGGAAATAAACAAGTTGGCGAAGGTTATTCTCACAGTTATGAGAATACCATTCTTATAGTTATGAGAAAAGTATTCTCATAGTTGTGAGAACCCCATTCTCATAGTTACGGGAATACTATTCTTAAGTTTAAAGACTCAAGTTACGTAGGTTAACTACATTGATTACTCAAAAGGATTTGGCTTTTGAAATTTGAGTGAAGGTAAAAGATGATCGGGATAAGAAGGTAACAAAAAGGTAAAAGGATGTTTTTAGGATAATTGTAAATCAAATTGTATTTAATGATTAGGAACTTATGCTTAGACATTACGTTTTTTTTATATGCTGTAGTTTGCTTTCTTTGGTTGCATGTAGTGAGGCATCTAATGAAATGGAAAACAGTAATGACAATACAATGGAGCAGCCTTCAGATCCTGATGAGATAATTAATGATCAGCATCTGGCAGAAGGATTATTTTATCCGAAAGGGAAAGAACTTAAAGTTTTATGTACTATAAATAATAGTGTTCTGACTGATAATCAACGTGTATGTATTTCCACTTTACAAGGATTGGCTGCAAAGATGTCAGGGGAACAAATTTATATAGAAGAGGGAGGTGCTTCTACTGTTTGGAAAAATCATCTGAACACATCATATGGAGTTGAGATTAAGGAGTTTGGATCTTTTGAGGAGCTGGTAACGTATTTCTGTAAAACAATCGATATCCAAGGATCTGTATTGTATAATAAATTAAGGAATTCGAGATCATTGACTGCAGCAGTTGCTTTGTGTGGTCCTTTAAAGGCTGTGGCTGTGGATAAGCCTCTGGAAAAAGAAATAAATTCTTTAGGGATTACTACATGTTTGATGGATGTATCAGATAGAGACGAGAAATGGGTATTCAAGAAATATAAGTCTACATTCTATAAAAAGTTTGCAGCAGAGTTATCACCGGATATTAAGTTCCATTTGAGGGATTATGTCACATTGACTAACTGTTTTATTTTTTATGATGGGTTAACTTATTGGAGAAACTCAGTTTTGCAGGATATTCAGACTGGTGGTGTTTGTTTGGGAGGAGGACTTGATGAATTTAAGATGATAAAAAATGCTACAGAACAGGGTATACCTTTTGTAGGTACGGATATGGCTCCTAATTTGGCAACATTGAGTAGTATATACAACACAGAGGGCTTATGCCAGCCAAGAAGTGATGAGGAAGCTGTAGAAGAGGAAAATGTTCATTATGTGACTTTTATGCTGACCGATGGCGATAATGTCTCTTATGATTATTGGACAATGTATGATATTTATTCAGATCCTATTAGGGGAAGTTTTCCTGTAGGGTATACAATTAGTCCTTCTTTATATGACTTGGCACCGTCTGTATTGAACTGGTATTATCAGCATAAAACGGTAAATGATTATTTTGTTTGTGCACCAAGTGGGTTAGGATATACATTTCCTACATTATTCCCACAAGATAAAATAGATGGCTATCTGGAACAATGCAATAAAATGGCAAAAGCTACAGGATTGCATATTTTCAATGTAATTGATTCTGGTGGAGTTAACAATATGGATTTATGGGAGAAGTATCTGCAACAGCCGGATATTGATGCCATTTTTTATACAGGTTTTGCAGAACCGTCCAATGGGACAATCAAGTTAGCAAGTAATGGAAAGCCTGTAATAGAGGCTGGTGATTTGTTATGGGGAGGATTATCGGAAGAATCGGACCTTATTGAACGTATTAACGCTAAGCCTGCAAATCCTAAAATACAAGAAGGGTATACTTTAGTTGTAGTTCATGTTTGGAGTAAAGGCTTTAAGAACATGAAAACAGTAGTTGACGGTTTGAATAAAAATGTGAAAGTAGTAACACCTGAAATGTTTGTAAAATTGATAAAAAAGAACTTAGGTTCTGTAAACAAGTAACAAGTAAATTATAGGGATATGGAAATTCTTAATATTAAACTTTAATACTAATAATTATGAAAGGAATGAGATCTTTAGGATTTGCAGTAGTTGCTGTAGGTTTATTGGCAGCAGCCTGCAATGATTCGGAGTCGTACAGTGCTCCGGCAGGAACTCCGTATGATCCTTCCAAGCCGGTTGAATTTTATACGTTTGAACCGGATTCGGGAGGTATGCGTACAAAGTGTATCATCAAAGGTTCTAATTTTGGAACTGATATTGAAAACATCAAGGTTCTCTTTGATAAGACACGGGAAGCTCGTGTTATATCATCCAGTGGGGATATGATTTACTGTCTGGTACCGAAACAACCGGCAGGGAATAACAGTGTCAGTGTCGTTATTGGTGAGGATACTGTTACTTGTGCGGATAAGACCTTTGGCTATTCAGTGAAAGAGTCTGTGACTACAGTTGTGGGAAAAAATGATGTTGGTGGAGATGAAGATGGTACGTTGACTGGTGCTCGTTTCAGATGGACTTGTGGCTTGGGAATGGTTACTGGTAATAACCTTTTAATCAGTGAACGTTTTGACTGGAGAATACGTATGGCTGCTTTGAACGAGAATACAGTTGTTACTTTGGTTACTGGAATACAAGCTGGTAAACCGGCCATTACTAAAGATGGTAAAACTGCATATTTTATTCGTTACGGTACTCCTCATACAGTATATAAGTTAGAGCAAGATAATTTATGGTTGCCACGTACTTTGGCCGAGGATATTCCTGGTTTTGAGGGAGCTATACAATGTGCTTGTTTTGGACCAGATGAAGAGTGGCTTTATTTTAGAGATAATGCAGGAAAGTTTGGACGTATTAATCTGGAGGATCCAGGTATTGTTGAATTACTGAATCCAAACTGTGGCTCAACGATTAATGCAACAGATAATCATCTGGTATGGCATCCGCAAATGAATTGCTTTTTGATGTCAGAAGAGTTTGCTCATGGTATTTATAAAGTTAGCTTGGATGGAAAAACGGTTGAGGAATATGTTGGTTTTAAAGGTGTAGGTGGACAAGATGGTTATTTGGATGAAGCACAAATGACTTCGCCGATGGGTATGTCTGTCGATCGTGATGGAAATATTTATGTAGCTCAAGTTCAGTGTCATACAATAAGAAAAATTGCATATCCGTCAGGGCTTGTTTCTACGATAGCCGGGTCGTACGGTGTTGCCGGGGCTGTAGATGGTGTGCCGTATTTATCCCGATTTAATGGACCATGGGATATTGTGATGGATGAAGAAGAAAACTTCTACATCGGACAATTCTGGGGAGTAAGTGTTCGTAAATTAGCAATAGAATAAGAGATATGAGAAACACATTTATAATATTTATATTGTTGCTGTTGTGTGGTCAGGTATCATACGCGCAGCAGGGCTATATGGTAGCCGGAACTGTCATGGACGAAAAAGGTGAAACCATGATAGGAGTTTCAGTGGTGGTAAAGAATAATCCGTCAAAAGGCGTTGTGACTGACTTGGATGGACGTTTTCGTATTTCCGGGCTTAATAAGAATGATATACTTCAGTTCTCTTTTATAGGTTATAAGACGGAAGAGTACAAGGTTACCAACTCGAAAGAACGGGTTAAGATTGTTTTGAAAGAGGATGTTGGAACCTTGGATGAAGTGGTTGTTGTAGGACGTTCTACAGCTCGTAAAGTGAGTGTGGTAGGAGCTGTAACGAATATAGCTCCGGCAGAATTGGATGTTCCGGCAACTTCTGTAACCAATATGTTAGGAGGTCGTGTTCCGGGTATTATTGCTGTAACGCGTAGTGGTGAACCTGGAAAAGACTTTTCAGAATTCTGGGTCAGAGGTATCAGTACATTTGGTGCCAATCAGGGTGCATTGGTGTTGATTGATGGTGTAGAAGGAAATCTGAATGACTTGGATCCTGCAGATATCGAAAGCTTCACCGTTTTGAAGGATGCCTCGGCAACAGCAGTTTATGGTGTGCGTGGTGCCAACGGTGTTGTGGTAGTGACAACTAATCGTGGTAAAGCCGGAAAACTGAAAATAGAATTTAAAACTAACGGAACCATTTCGTATGCGGCACGAATGCCGGAATATGTAGATGCATCTACTTATGCTGCTTTGGCTAACGAAGCTCGCCTTTCACGAGGATTGAAACCTCGTTATACCGATGTTGAACTGGATTTGTTTAAGAGTGGTCTGGATCCGGATCTTTATCCGAATGTAAATTGGAGAGATGTTATCCTGAAAGATCATACATTTAGTAATCAGCACTATCTGAGTGCGAGTGGTGGTGGTGAAGCTGCCCGTTACTTCTTGAGTATTGGTATTCAGAATAAAGATGCTATTTTCAATCAGGATAAGTCGGCTAATAAACACGATACAAATGTAAAATATCGGAAATATTCTTTCCGTGCTAATATCGATGCCAATCTGACAAAGACTACCGTACTTTCTTTGGGATTGGATCAGGTATTTACCATGCAGAATATGCCCGGTTACGGTGATAGTGACAATAATGATGCTCTTTGGACAGCACAGGCCAACCTGACGCCGGTAACAGTTCCTGTAAGGTATTCAGACGGTAAACTTTCCGCTTATGGAGCTAATGGTGATCAGGTATCTCCGTATGTTCAGTTGAATCATACAGGATACAAGGAACGCGACCGTTCTACTTCGAAGATGAACCTGAATCTTCGTCAGGAGTTGGATATGATAACAAAGGGCTTGTCTGTCAGTGCATTGTTCTCGTTTACAGGTAACAGTTACCATAACATTTATCGTCTGAAAATGCCGGACCTGTATTATGCAACCGACCGCTCTTTCTATGATGGCACTCTGAATACAGAATTGACTGTTCCTAAGCAGGATGCTACTTATAGTCGTACAACAGGTGCTGACAAGAAGTTCTATTTTGAAACACGTGCCGACTACGAAAGAAAGTTTGGTGACCATCGGGTATCTGGATTGGTACACTATTATATGGAGACTTACAAGACATCGGATGCTGGGGATGCTATTTCTTCGATTCCGGTACGTTACCAGGCTCTTTCCGGTCGTGCTACTTATTCTTATAAGGATACCTATCTTGTTGAAGCCAATATCGGTTATACGGGTTCTGAAAACTTCAAACCGGGAGAACAGTTCGGATTGTTCCCTGCAATAGCATTGGGATGGACTCCGACTCAATATGAATGGACCCAAGAGCACTTGCCGTTTATTAATTACCTGAAGTTCCGTGGTTCTATTGGTACTGTTGGTAACGACCGTGTTGCCGGAAACCGCCGTTTCCCTTATTTGACTACTGTTGGAGGATTGAATAGTGCTTGGGGTACAGGTATTGGAGAAGCTCAGATGGGAGCAGATAACTTACGTTGGGAAACAGCGAAAAAATACAATTTCGGTATTGATGCTCAGCTTTGGGACAATAAGATTGAATTGACTACCGATTTCTTTAAGGATATTCGTACTGGTATTTTCCAGGAGCGTGCTTCTATTCCAGAAGAAGCAGGATGGGTTTCATTGCCTTTCTCGAATGTTGGTTCAATGGAAAGTTCCGGTATCGACGGTAATGTAAGTTTCAATCAGTCTTTTGGTAAAGACTTGCATCTGACTTTACGTGGAAACTATACTATTACAAGAAATGAAATCACGAATTGGGAACAGGCCAATATCCGTTATCCATATCAGGCCAATACGGGTTATCCGTATGGAGTATTGCGTGGATTGATCGCATTGGGATTGTTCGAAGATGAGGAAGATGTAGCCAGCAGCCCACGACAGACTTTTGAAAAGGAAGTGTTGCCGGGAGATATCAAGTACAAGGATGTAAACGGTGACGGATTGATTAACGATGATGACGTAGTTCCCTTGTCTTATGCAAATACACCTTTGATACAATACGGATTTGCAGCAGAACTTCGTTATAAGAACTGGACTTTCAGTGCATTCTTTGAAGGAACAGGCAAAGCTAACTTCTTCTATGGTGGTGCAGGTTTTTATCCGTTTGTCGGCGGAGAGACAGGTAATGTATTGTCGATTGTGGCCGATCAGAAGAACCGCTGGACCAGTGCGGAAATTTCGGGTACAAAAGAAACAGAGAATCCGAATGCCCGCTTCCCACGTCTGTCTTATGGCAATAATGCCAACAATAACCGGGCTTCTACGTTCTGGATGGCCGATGCAAGTTATCTGCGTTTGAAGAATGTAGAAATCTCATATCGTTGGACAAACGCTTGGTTGCGCAATAACATTGGTATGGAGAGTGCTACCATCAGCCTGATAGGTGATAATTTGGCTTGCTGGGACGATGTGAAGTTGTGGGATCCGGGACAGGCTTCCAGCAACGGTGCCGTATATCCGTTACAACGCTCTTTTACATTGCAGTTGAATGTTAAATTTTAAAAGGTAAGAAATGAAAAAGAATTTTTATAAAATAGCTCTTTGCCTGGGATTGTGGGGATGCAGTCTGGTGTCTTGCGATTTCCTGAATGTAGACCGCTATATTGATGATATGACCAGCTTGGATTCGGTATTTTCCCGTAAAAACTTATTGGATCAATATATTAATGGAGCAGCTGCTTATCTGAATGATGAAAGCCGGTTGTATACACACTCAGCCGATCCTTTCCAGACAGCCAGTGATGAAAATTTCGTGGCTTGGAATGATGATCGCCATGCCGGTACGAAATATCTTCGGGATGAAATAAATGAATTTACTAATTATTTTGCACGTTGGGGTGAATTCTATAAAGGGATCCGGAAAGCTAATGTAGTAATTAAGCGTATCAACGAATGCTTGGATATTTCCGAAATCGACAGACGTGATTATGCCGGAAAGGCTTATTTCTTAAGAGGATATTATTATTATCTTTTGATTCGTCAATATGGTCCGGTACCTATTATTCCGGATGACCCATTCGAAACTGATGAAACGATCGAAAATATGGCTATAGAAAGAAATACGTTCGATGAATGCTGCGATTATATTTGCGAATCTATGGAAATGGCTTCACAAATGCTTTTGCAACGACGTTCGGCGACTTCCGAGATCTATCAGCCGACTAAAGGGGCTGCTTTGGCTGTGATTTCGAGAGTTCGTCTGATGCAGGCTAGTCCGTGGTTCAATGGAAATACAGCTTACAGTGGCTGGCAAACTTCGGATGGAAGAGACTTCATTTCTCAAAGCTATGATCCCGACAGATGGGGACAAGCTGCATTGGCTGCAAAGGAAGTGATGGACTTGGGAGTATATAAACTTCATACTATTCCTAAAAATACCAAGACGCCTGAACTTCCAGCCAATGTCTCAAAAGAATCTTTCCCGAACGGTGCAGGAAATATTGACCCGTTGCGCTCGTACAGTGAGTTGTTTAATGGAGAAACTCCTTTGCAGTCGAACGACGAAATAATTTACGCTTGTGACTCGTGGAGAGGAGGTGATGAATCGGTCAACTGGATTGTAATGCCACAAGCAATGGGTGGAGCAAATGGATTGAGCTTGACACAAAGTCTGATTGATGCTTATTACATGGTAGATGGTCGTGATATTAATAATTCGAGTGCCGAATATCCTTATCCAGGACCTGATGAGGCTTACAAGGAAGTCGGAACTTCTTCTGGTGCTTTGCTCGAATTTTCCGGATACGAAATAATGCCTCGTACAGCTAAGATGTTTGTCAACAGAGAACCTCGTTTCTATGCTTCTATAGGCTTTTGTCATTGTTTCTGGCCGGGTTCTTCTTATCTGGGTACGGAGACCAGTTACAAAAATATTGAGGCTACTTATTATAAGGATGGAACGGTTCAGCCTAATGCTCAATTGCCGGATGATAAATGTCATAGCGGATATACATTGAAGAAGTATACCAATCCGGAAGATAATCTGAAAGGTACTAACCGTCAGAAAGCTTTCCCCATCATCCGTTATGCTGAAATCCTGCTGAACTATGCGGAAGCTTTGAATGAAATGGATGGTACGTATACCGATCCTGAAAGTGGTGAAACGATTACGCGTGATCCGGCTGAAATTTGCAAGGCTTTCAACCAAATACGTTACCGTGCCGGTCTGCCGGGTATAACGGAAGCTGAGGCCAACAATCGTGAGGCAATGCGTGACCTGATAAAGCGCGAACGCCAGATTGAGTTTGCATGCGAACATATGCGTTTCTTTGATTTGAGACGTTGGGGTGATGCTATGGAGATGTTGAACAAACCTATTATGGGTATGAACGTAGAGGCTAAGTCTAACGAACGCCAGCTGTTCTATACGCCGACTATTGTTAATTACAAGTATGCGCGTCGTTCGTTCTCGTTCAAGATGAACTTCTTCCCGATTCATAGAAATACGCTTGACAAGAATCCCAAACTGGTACAGAACCCCGGTTGGTAATTAATGAAGTTATTGTAAATAATGGAAAATAATTATGAGAAAATTTATATATTTATTGGCCGCATCCGGATTGATGCTTTCTTTTTCCGGATGTATTGAAGATCCGCTGAAGGATGAGCAGTATGTGAAGAAAGTATTCATTGTTGGTGCTGCTGACGAGGTACAGACGAAGAGTGTATATTTTACTCCGGACGAGGAGCAGGAGACTTATATTTCGGTTGGGGTAGGCGGAAGCCTGGTGATCGATTCAGATGTACAGTTTACTTTGGTAGAGGCTGACGATGCAATTGATGAGTACAATCAGCGATATATCGGTGAAGGGCAGCCTCGTTATCATAAGATTGATGAAGGGTTATACAGCGTTCCTTCCATGTCTGGGGTGATTAAGGCTGGCGATACGTATGCACGTGTGCCTATTAAGATTAAGGCACGCGAGTTGGAATGTGATTCGCTTTATATGCTGTCTTTCAAACTGGCTTCAGCTTCCTGCGAGATTTCGAAACCGGATACGATTCTGCTGTTTACGTTCAATATGGCTAATCAATATTCTGACAGTTACCAGTTGAACGTCATTAAACAAGAGTTGCAGGATGGTCAGCCGGTGGGAGATCCGTCAATGGTAGCATCGGTACGTACGCTGAAGGCAATAGATGAGCATGAAGTGCGTTTCTTCAATCTGGCCACTATTGAAGAAAACCGTAACATCGCCAGCTCCTGCATCCGCATGAAGATCAACCCCGAAGACAATACGCTGAGTATGTCTGGTTGGGATAAGCTGGAGGTACTTTCGAGCGAAGGTGTGTACGATCCCGAGACAAAAGGCTTTACGTTCAAGTATGTATATCGCGATACTGACGGAAAGACTTATAGTGTGGACGGTACGCTGAAACAGCTTGAAGAAAATTAAGGGGTGGAACGGAGATTATTCGTCGTGCATTGCATTCTGTGTATCGGATTGCGTGCCGCGGATAATCTTCCGTTGCTTTTGGGATACTTTGACATCCTGTTGTAATTTAATAAATTGGACTAAGTAAATGAGATTATTATTTCTGTTATTATTGAGTGCATTGACGGCGCTTCGTGCATCGGCGGCAGACGATCTGTTTAAGCCTGTCCGGAGTGTCGACTTGCGTGCACCTTCTGTTCCGCTGATCACGTCGGATCCTTATTTCTCCATTTGGTCTCCGTATGATAAGTTGACCGATGGAAATACCGAACATTGGACTGCGGACGAACATCCTATCATGGGGGCTATACGTGTAGATGGAAAGACTTATCGTTTCATGGGAAAAGACCGCCAGGTCTACGAAGCGATATTGCCTATGACGGATGATGAGGCGTGGGAAGGATGCTTTCTGATGGATCGTGCTCCCGAAGAGAATTGGTATGAGCTGGATTATAACGACGGACATTGGAACATAGGAAAGGCTGCGTTCGGAACTTCGGAAAACAAGCGGATAAAAACAAAATGGAGTAAGGAAAACTCCGACATCTGGGTACGGAGAGAATTCGTAATGGATTCGTTGGATGAGGATGTTCCGTTGTTGCTGAAGTATTCGCATGACGATGTGACGGAGATCTATTTGAATGGTAATCTGTTGGTCTCTACGGGGAATACATGGAGAAACGATGTCTGGAAAGAACTGTCGGTTGCCGAGAAGCAGATGTTGCGGAAGGGAAAGAATGTCATTGCGGTTCACTGCCACAACACGGTGCATGGTGCCTATCTTGACTTTGGCTTGTATAGAAAAGGTGATTCCGTATGTCGTTTCGACAACGAGGCGCACCAGAAATCGGTGGACGTATTGCCTACGCAGACCTATTATACATTTGAATGCGGTCCGGTCGAACTGGATTTGGCTTTTACAGCCCCGTTGCTGATGGACGACCTCGATTTGATTTCTACTCCGATCAATTATATTTCTTACCGTGTGCGTTCGCTGGACAAGAAGCAGCACGATGTACAGGTCTATTTCGAAACATCTCCGTTATTGGCTGTGCACGAAGTCAGCCAGCCGGTAAAGTCGGAAGCTTTTGCAAAGAACGGAATGGATTATTTGCGGGCCGGAACAGTAGATCAAGCCTATACTGCCCGTAAGGGTGACATCGTTCGGATAGACTGGGGACATGTTTATTTGGCATCGGCCAAAGGAATTGGCAAGAAGACAGCTTTAGGCACTTATTATGGCTTAAAGAGGTCTTTCCTCGATGAAGGAACGATTTCGCCGGAATTTTATTCGTTGGAAAGTACGGGGCAACAGACCATGCCTGTGATGGCTTACACCGACAACCTGGGTAAGGTGGATGTCGACGGAAAGTCGGGCTTCCTGATGCTGGGCTATGATGATGTCTATGCCTTGGAATATTTCTATAAACGTCGGCAAGCTTACTGGAAGCACGACGGAAGGGTAGATATATTTACTGCCTTCGAGCGTGCGCACGCCGACTATGCATCGCGGATGGAACGCTGCCGTGCTTTCGACCTGGAACTGATGAATGAGGCTGAGAAGGCCGGCGGAAAAGAGTATGCCGAACTGTTGGCATTGGTTTACCGGCAAACGATAGCTGCGCATAAGCTGTTTACCGATGACGACGGGAACGTACTCTTCTTCTCTAAGGAAAACAATAGTAATGGGTGTGTCAATACGGTTGATATCACCTATCCGTCGGCTCCCTTGTTCCTGGTCTACAATCCGGAGTTGCTGAAGGGAATGATGCGTTCTATTTTCTATTACAGTGAGAGCGGACGTTGGAAGAAACCTTATCCGACACACGATTTAGGAACATACCCCATTGCCAACGGAGTGGTTTACGGGGGAGACATGCCGATTGAAGAGGCTGGCAACATGGTGATTCTGACTACAGCCATATCGCTGAGAGAGAACAATGCTGCATTTGCGGCTCAGCATTGGCAGACGTTGACAACGTGGACGAATTATTTGGCCGAGTACGGATTGGATCCCGAGAACCAGGTGTGTACGGACGATTTTGCCGGGCATTGGGCACATAACGTCAACTTGTCTGTAAAGGCTATTGTTGCAATTGCCGGCTATGCTGAAATGGCACGCATGTTAGGCTACGACTCTGTGGCTGACGAATTCGGGCAAAAGGCACGTGACATGGCGACCGAATGGGAGAAGATGGCTTTTGACGGAGACCATTACCGGCTGGCATTCGACAAGCCGGGAACCTGGAGCCAGAAGTATAACATGGTTTGGGACAAAGTTTTCGGGTGGAATCTCTTTCCGGCCAAAGTGGCCGAAACGGAAATGAAGTTCTATCACGGCAAGATGAACGCTTACGGTCTGCCTTTGGACTCGCGCGAAACTTATAGCAAAAACGATTGGATTATGTGGACTGCCTGTCTGGGAACGCAGGACGATTTCCTGAAGTTTGTCCATACCGTGTATAAGTATGCCGATGAAACGTCCTCGCGTGTGCCATTAAGCGACTGGTATGATACGAAGTCGGCCAATATGATGAGTTTCAAGGCTCGTTCCGTGGTAGGAGGGTTCTATATGAAGCTTCTCATGGAACGTCTGAATTTGAAAAAGTAGGTTCTTTCTGTTTATTGTGAATAAAAGTATGATAGTATGATCAAAAAAATCTTTCTTCTCTCCCTGTTGCTTCTGACTGTCAGGCCGGATGCCTTTCTGCGTGCGCAGGGACTTGTTGACTATGTCAATCCCCTGATGGGAACACAATCCACTTTCGAACTTTCGGCGGGAAACACTTATCCGGCCATTGCAAGGCCGTGGGGTATGAACTTCTGGACTCCGCAGACGGGAAAGATGGGCAACGGGTGGCAGTATGTCTATACGTCGAATAAGATACGCGGCTTCAAGCAGACACACCAGCCCAGTCCGTGGATGAACGATTACGGACAGTTCTCCATTATGCCGCTGACCGGTAAACCCGAATTCGACGAAGAGAAGCGGGCCAGCTGGTTCTCGCACAAGGCAGAGGTGGCAAAGCCCCATTATTATAAGGTATACCTGTCCGATTACGATGTCCTCACCGAGCTGACGCCTACCGAACGGGCGGTGATGTTCCGTTTCACGTTCCCCGACAGCGAGCGTTCGTACATCGTGGTCGATGCTTTCGATAAGGGTTCGTACGTCAAGATATTGCCGGACGAGAGACGAATCGTAGGCTATACGACACGCAACACCGGCGGGGTGCCCGACAACTTCAAAAACTATTTTGTGATAGAGTTCGACAAACCTTTCACCTATACGGCTGCGGTGGACAACGGCAACTTGCGAGAGGGTGTCTGCGAGCAGCAATCTGCGCATGCGGGAGCCGTAATCGGCTTCTCTACCCGTAAGGGCGAGAAAGTGCACGCGCGGATAGCTTCTTCGTTTATCGGTTACGAACAGGCCGAACGCAACCTGCTGGAACTGGCCTCCGACGGCTTCGACGCACTGGTGCAGAAAGGAGCCGAGGCCTGGAACGACGTACTGGGACGCATCGAGGTAGAAGGTGGCAGCTGGGAGCAACAGCGCACGTTTTATTCGTGCCTGTACCGTTCGCTGCTTTTCCCGCGGGCGTTTTACGAGTTCGATGCCGATGGAAATCCGGTGCACTACAGTCCTTACAACGGACAGGTCCTGCCCGGCTACATGTACACCGATACGGGTTTTTGGGATACATTCCGCTGTCTGTTCCCTTTCCTGAACCTGATGTATCCTTCTGTGAACCGTCAGATGCAGGAAGGACTGCTCAATGCGTATCGCGAAAGCGGCTTCTTCCCCGAATGGGCCAGCCCGGGACATCGCGACTGCATGATTGGCAACAACTCGGCTTCGGTGCTGGTCGACGCTTATCTGAAAGGAGTGCAGGTGGACGATGTGGAGACGCTTTATCGCGGCCTGGTGCATGGCACGGAGCATGTGCATCCGAAGGTTCCTTCCACTGGCCGTCTGGGACATGACTACTACAACCGTCTGGGCTATGTGCCTTACGATGTGAACATCAAGGAGAACACGGCCCGCACGCTGGAGTACGCCTATAATGATTGGTGCATCTACCGTCTGGCCAAGGCGTTGAACCGTCCGGCAGAAGAGCAGAAACGCTTTGCCGAACGTGCGATGAACTACCGGAACGTGTTCGACCCCGAAAGTCGTCTGATGCGCGGACGCAACAAGGGTGGCGATTTCCAGTCGCCTTTCTCGCCGCTGAAGTGGGGCGACGCATTTACCGAAGGAAACAGCTGGCACTACACCTGGTCTGTATTCCACGACCCGCAGGGACTGATCGACCTGATGGGAGGCCGTGAGGCTTTTGTGACGATGCTCGATTCAGTGTTTGCCGTTCCGCCTTTGTTCGACGACAGCTATTACGGACAGGTGATACACGAGATTCGTGAGATGACGGTGATGAACATGGGCAACTATGCGCATGGCAACCAGCCGATTCAGCACATGATATACCTGTACAACTATGCCGGACAGCCCTGGAAGGCGCAATACTGGCTGCGCCGTGTGATGGACGAACTGTATTCGCCTACGCCCGACGGCTATTGCGGCGACGAGGACAACGGGCAGACTTCGGCTTGGTATGTGTTCTCGGCTCTGGGCTTCTATCCGGTATGTCCGGGGACGGACGAGTACGTGCTTGGCTCACCGCTGTTCCGCAAGGCCACACTTCATCTTGAAAACGGACACACGCTCTCCATCGAGGCACCCGATAACAGTCGCGAGAATGTCTACGTGAAGTCGCTCCGCTGGCAGGGGAAGAACTATACCCGAAACTACCTGAAACACTTCGACTTGTTGCAAGGCGGACGACTGGTGTTCGGTATGGACGATCATCCGGCCACGAACCGCGGTACGAAGCCGGCAGACTTCCCGTACTCTTTCTCGAACGAACAGCAATGATTCTTCGGTGCAAAGGCGGCAGTCGGATGAAGAAAGAAATAGGTTAGTCACTGTCTTATCCCGAAACGGTCTTTGTGCAGAAACGAAAAGAGGCTGTCGGACAAACGCCGACAGCCTCTTTCTTTTGTTTTTTCAGGCTTGTATTTATGCCTTCACGCGGCCCACGTAAGAACCGTCGCGAGTATCGATTTCGATGGTTTCGCCTTCGTTGATGAAGAGGGGAACACGTACAGTGGCACCCGACTCAACAGTAGCAGGCTTCAGGGTGTTGGTGGCAGTATCGCCTTTCAGACCCGGCTCAGTGTAAGTAATCTTCTGCTGTACCTTGATAGGCATGTCGGCATAGAGTACGGTTTCAGTCGAAGCATCGGAAACTACATCTACTACCTGGCCTTCGAGCAGGAAGTCAACACCGTTGATCAGGTCGTGAGCGATGGGAATCTGTTCGAAAGTCTCCTGGTTCATGAACATGTAGTCCTCGCCTTCCTGATAGAGGTATTGGTAGGGGCGGCGTTCTACGCGCACGTCTTCCAGCTTTTCGCCGATGTTGAAGCGGCGTTCCAGCACGTAGCCGTTTACAACGTCTTTCAGTTTCGTACGCATGAAAGTGTTACCTTTTCCCGGTTTTACATGCAGGAAGTCGATGCAGAAATACAGCTTGCCGTCCATGCGGATGCAAGTTCCGATTTTAATGTCTTGGGCATTAATCATAACTATCTTCTTTTATTTATATATGTATTTTAATTTAAGTCTTTCAAGCAAGTTCGATCCAGTCATGCGAGGCGGCGTCCTCCGGTCGGACACGGACTGTAGTGTGTTCTCTTCTTGCGAAATGCGGGTGCAAAATTAATGGAATTCGGTAAAAATCGCAAAAACTTTTGAGAGAAAATGAGTTATCTCTTGGTTATTTTGAAAAAAGTCTCTATTTTTGCAGCCCGAATTCGTGAGAATAATAACGTAAAAAAGATACAATAATGAAAAGAACATTTCAACCCTCCAACAGAAAGAGAAGAAACAAACACGGTTTCCGTGAGAGAATGGCTACAGCCAATGGCCGCAGAGTATTGGCAGCACGTCGTGCTAAAGGTCGCAAGAAACTGACTGTTTCTGACGAATACAACGGAGTGAAGGCCTAAGCCGTTCCCTTGTAACGAAAAGATAAAGAAGAGAGTACATCCGGTGCGGATGTGCTCTCTTTTTTTCTGCCCCTGCGGGCGGCGACGGGCCTTTTGTGGGACACTTGTACGGCTCGCGAGCGATGCAAGTGTGGCTCGTGAGCCGTACAAGTGTCTCTCGCGAGCCGTGCAAGTGTTGTATAAAGCCTGTTGCAGGCACTCGTGTCCTTTCCGCTGAAATTCCACCCTCAACTTTCGTGTTTCTTGCTACTATTGCGTATCTTTGCCCCAAATAACGCATCAATTATGACGATAAAAGAATTTTTCTCTTTCCGCCAGAACCGCTTTTTCTGGCTGAACATACTGGCAATGATTATCGTGCTCGTCGCCGTAGTCTACGGCGTGCTGAAGGGCCTCGACGTATATACCCGCCACGGACAGGCAGTCACCGTCCCCGACATCAAGGGGATGAGCGTCGCCCAGGCACAGCAGTTGCTGCTCAACCGTGGGCTGTCTGGTGTCGTGTCCGACTCGACCTATGTCAAGAAGCTCCCTGCCGGAAGCATCCTCGACCACAACCCCTCGGCCGGACAGCGTGTCAAGCAGGGGCGCATCGTCTACCTTACTATCAACACCCTTAGCGTGCCCCTGTGCAATGTCCCCGACGTGGCCGACAACAGCTCCCTCCGTCAGGCCGAAGCCCGTCTGCTGGCAGCCGGATTCCGACTCGACTCCATTCGCAAGATACCCGGCGAAACGGACTGGGTGTACAGCGTCGAGTACAAAGGACGCCCCCTGGCCATCGGCGAGCAGGTGCCCGTAGGCTCCATGCTGCGACTCGTTGTCGGAAACGGTGAGAAAGAGCCCGAACTGGAGACCGACTCCCTCGGAGTGGAAGATACGGCCGGTGCCGAAACCGGTGCTCCTGCCGACGAAGACGAAGAATCCTGGTTCTGACACCGCCCATCGCTATAACGTACCAACAGACTGCAACTATGACTACCGACATACCAGCTGACAGAAAAGACATTTCGGCCGCGCTGCCCGACACCCCGCTGCCCGACGCCGAACCCATCGATGCCGACGACCTTGACGACATCGAACCCGTGGGCGAGGCGGCACAGCTCTACGAACACTTCCGTGTGGTGGTGGACCGCGGACAGGAGATGATGCGCGTCGACAAGTACCTCTTCGACCGCCTGACCAACGCTTCGCGCAACCGCATACAGAAGGCTGCCGACGCAGGCTTCGTCATGGCCAACGGTCGCCCCGTGAAGAGCAGCTACAAGGTGAAGCCGCTGGACGTCATCACCATTATGATGGACCGTCCCCGCTACGACAACGAGGTCATCCCCGAAGACATCCCGCTCGACATCGTCTATGAAGACCGCTACCTGATGGTGGTGAACAAGCCTGCCGGACTTGTCGTACACCCCGGCCATGGCAACTACCACGGTACGCTGGTCAACGCCATTGCCTGGCATATGAAGGACGTCCCCGACTACGATGCCAACGACCCCCACGTGGGCCTCGTTCACCGCATCGACAAGGATACCTCCGGCTTGCTCGTCATCGCCAAGACCCCCGATGCGAAGACCAACCTGGGCAACCAGTTCTTCCATAAGACTACGAAGCGCCGCTACCGTGCCCTGGTGTGGGGTAACGTCGAACAGGACGAAGGAACCATAACGGGCGACATCGGCCGCAACCCGCGCGACCGCATGCAGATGGCTGTCCTGCCCGATGGCGAAGGAAAGCATGCCGTCACCCACTACCGCGTACTCGAACGCTTCGGCTACGTCACCCTCGTCGAGTGCATCCTCGAAACCGGACGCACCCACCAGATACGCGTGCACATGAAGCACATCGGCCACGTCCTCTTCAACGACGAGCGCTACGGCGGCCACGAGATACTGAAAGGAACGCATTTTGCAAAATATAAACAATTCGTAAACAACTGCTTCGACACCTGTCCGCGACAGGCGCTTCACGCCATGACGCTGGGCTTCGTCCATCCCGTCACCGGCCAGGAGATGCACTTCACCTCCCAGCTGCCCGACGACATGTCACGGCTCATCGACAAGTGGCGGAGCTACATCAGTAACAGAAACTTAGAATGAAACGTACAATTGCCATCGTAGGCGGAGGCGATACCTCCGAATTTCATGTTTCCCTGCGTAGTGCACAGGGCATTTACTCCTTCATCGACAAGGAGAAGTACACACTCTATATCGTACAGATGCACGGACTCGACTGGCACGTGCAGCTGCCCGACGGAACCACAGTGCCCGTCGACCGCAACGACTTCAGCTTTCAGCTCGACGGCCGCAAGGTGACCTTCGACTTTGCCTATATCACCATTCACGGCACGCCCGGCGAAGACGGACGTCTGCAAGGCTACTTTGACATGCTCCACATCCCGTACTCCTGCTGCGGAGTGCTGGCTGCCTCGCTCACTTACGACAAGTTTGCCTGCAACCAGTACCTCAAGTCTTTCGGCGTGCGCATCGCCGACTCGTTGCTTCTGCGCCGGGGCCAGACCATCAGCGACGACGATGTCATTGAAAAGATAGGCCTGCCCTGTTTCATCAAGCCCAGCCTGGGCGGATCGAGCTTCGGAGTCACCAAGGTGAAGACGCGCGACGAAATACAGCCCGCCATCGCCAAGGCTTTCGACGAGGCACAGGAAGTAGTCATCGAAGCCTTCATGGACGGCACCGAACTGACTTGCGGCTGCTATAAGACGCGCCAGAAGTCTGTAGTCTTCCCCATCACCGAAGTCGTAAGCCACAACGAATACTTCGATTACAAGGCCAAGTACAACGGTGAGTCCGACGAGATTACCCCCGCCCGCATTCCCGATGAGCTGCGCGACCGCGTACAGCAACTCACTTCGGCCATTTACGACATACTCGGTGCACGCGGCATTATCCGTGTGGACTACATCGTCACCGCCGGCGAGAAGATCAACTTGCTCGAAGTGAACACCACCCCGGGCATGACGGCCACGAGCTTCATCCCCCAGCAGGTGCGTGCCGCAGGCATGGACATCAAAGACGTGATGACCGACATCATCGAGAACGCTTTCGAAAAATAAAGAACAGGGAAATGAAGAATGAGGAATGAAGAATGAAGAATTTCTTGCAGACCGACGGTCGCATGGCTTCGTAGCTTCACTATCATATTATCACATTAACTCAAAAACTTATAGTCATGAACGAGGAATTTGACGAAATCCGCCCTTACCACGACAGCGAACTCCCGCAGATATTCGAGGAGCTGATTACCGACCCGGCATTCAGACAGGTCGTGGGCGCCGTAATGCCAGGCATCCCCTTCGAGGCCATTGCCGGACAGATGCGTGCCTGCAAGACGAAATTCGAGTTTCAGAAAACTTTCTGTTACGGACTGCTGAAGAAGATCATCAAGGAAGCTACCGACGGAGTGACGCTGGATATTTCTGCCCTGACCGACCGTCAGGCGGCCTACACCTACGTCTCCAACCATCGCGACATCGTGCTCGATTCCGGACTGCTCTCCGTCATGCTGGTAGAACAGGGACTCGACACGGTGGAGATAGCCATCGGCGACAATCTGCTCATCTATCCCTGGATCAAGAAACTGGTGCGGGTCAACAAGTCGTTCATTGTGCAGCGTGCGCTCACCATGCGTCAGAAGCTGGAATCGTCTGCCCGCATGTCGCGCTACATGCACTACACCATTCGCGACAAGAAACAGTCCATCTGGATTGCACAGCGCGAGGGACGCGCCAAGGACTCCGACGACCGCACCCAGGACAGCGTACTCAAAATGATGGCCATGGGTGGCGAGGGCGACATCATAGACCGCCTGTCGGAACTGAACATCGTCCCCCTGTCCATTTCGTATGAGTTCGACCCGTGCGACTTCCTGAAGGCACGCGAGTTCCAGCTGAAGCGCGACAACCCCGACTATAAGAAAACGCAGGCCGACGACCTGCAGAACATGCAGACGGGTATCTTCGGCTATAAAGGCCGTGTACACTTCCAGACGGCACCTTGCATCAACGAGGCACTGAAGTCGTTCGACCGTTCGCTACCCAAGCCCGAACTGTTTGCCCGGGTTTCCGCATTGCTCGATGCTGGCATACATGCCAACTACCGCCTGTATCCCAACAACTACGTGGCTCACGACCTGCTGACCGCGACCCGCAAGTTTGCATCGCACTACACCGAAGCCGACGAGAAACGCTTTGCGGCCTATCTGGAGCAGCAGCTCTCGCGCATCGACCTGCCCGGCAAGGACGAGGATTTCCTGCGCACGAAGCTGTTGCAGATGTATGCCAATCCGTTGACCAATTACCTGAAAGTGTGACGTTATGAAGAAAGGTTGCTTATACGGGCTGATGCTGTTGCTGGCCACTCTGTTTGCGTCGTGCGGCGACGATGACGACTATTACTATCCTTCGGTGAAACTGGAGTTTTTGACCGCCTACTCGGGAGCCGACGGCACGTTGCAGTCGGTGCAGACCGACGACGGAGCTCGCTACACCGTGTTGGCCGACGACTCGGGCACGCGTATCAATGCCGACTCGCTGGTGCGCGTTATCTGCAATTATGGCCTGGAGACGGCAGCCGATGGTGGCGAAGGTGTACGCCTGTATGCCTTGTCCAAGGCCATAGCACCTCTGCCCAAACCGGTTGACAGCTTCAAAGGCGGTGTAAAGACAAAGCCAGCCGACGTGACGAGCATCTGGCTGGGATGTGGTTACCTGAACATGGTGCTCTCGGTGAAGCAGCAGGCAGTACATACGCTGGGCTTTGTCGAGGATGAGGTGACTGTCGACGACGAAGGTTGTGCCACCGTCCGCCTCACCCTCTATCACGACGCTACCAGCGATGTAGAGGACTACACCAAGCGCGCCTATGCGTCCGTGCCCTTGCGGCAGTATCTGGACGACGAGGATGTGCGCAGCCTGCGGGTGTACTTCAGCGTGCACACCACGGACAGCGACGAGGGTGTGAAGACCTACGAATTCGACGTGACTGAATAACAGGTTGCAGAAAGCCGGAAGAAGCTGTTGCAGGCTGAAGAACATGCTTCGGATGCGGGCGATGCGGGTGGCGCAGATTTACGTCTGTGCCCGTTCCCGCCGGCTTGTCAACATGTTTGTTTGTCAACTCAAATCATTAAACGTATGAAGATATTATTCCTGAATTTGTGCGCCTGTGTGATGGCGCTGTTTTCGTGCCAGCAGAAGGGTGGCGACTACCAGTCTGTCTCGGCCGATGAGTTTGAGTCGCTGATTGCCAATCCCGAGGTGCAACGCCTCGACGTACGTACCGTGGCCGAATATTCCGAAGGCCACATTGCCGGCAGCATTAACATCAACGTGCTCGACAAAGGGTTTGCCCAGGTGGCCGACTCCCTTTTGCAGAAAGAAAAGCCCGTAGCACTGTATTGCCGCAGCGGTCGCCGCAGCAAGGAGGCTGCCAGTATTCTGAGTAAGAAGGGCTATAAGGTGTACGACTTAGACAAAGGTATCACCGGATGGGTACAGGCCGGAAAGGCGGTCGAGAAGTAACGGAAAACCGGTATACACCACAGCATAAACAGAATTACGCGGATTATTACAGATTCTATCACATGGGGCTACCCGATGGAATGAATCTGTGATAATCCGCGTAATCTGTATTCGAACCTTTTGTTCGCAGTATCTTATTTCAGTCCCTCAATCATTCGTTTCAGCACTACCGTAGCCGATATTTCGCGGTTGGCAGCTTCGGGGATGACGATGCTTTGCGGGCTTTCGATGACGTCGTCGGTCACAATCATGTTGCGGCGAACGGGCAGGCAGTGCATGAAGTAGGCGTTGTTGGTCACGGCCATCTGACGGTCGCTCACGGTCCAGGCGCGGTCCTTGCTCAGTATCTGTCCGTAGTTGTCGCCGGTATAGGCGGCCCAGTTCTTGGCGTAGATGAAGTCGGCGCCTTCGAAGGCTTTCATCTGGTTGTATTCCACACGGGCGTTGCCCACGAACTTCGAATCGAGTTCGTAGCCTTCGGGATGGGTGATGACGAATTCATAGTCGGTAGCGTTCATCCACTCGGCAAACGAGTTGGGCACGGCTTGCGGCAGCGGACGCGGATGTGGAGCCCAGGTCATGACTACCTTCGGACGGGCAGTCTTCTTGTATTCCTCGATGGTGATGAGGTCGGCGAAGCTCTGCAGCGGGTGGCGCGTGGCGGCCTCCATGGAGAAGACGGGGCGGCCGGAGTACTTGATGAACTGGTTCAGAATGACTTCGTTGTAGTCGTAGTCACGGTTTTCGAAACGGGCGAAGGAACGCACGCCTATCACGTCGCAATAGCAGCCCATTACGGGGATGGCCTCCAGCAGGTGTTCGGGTTTGTCACCGTCCATGATGACACCGCGTTCGGTCTCCAGCTTCCAGGCACCCTGGTTGATGTCGAGCACAATGACGTTCATGCCCAGGTTCAGTGCCGCCTTCTGTGTGCTGAGGCGGGTGCGCAGACTGGAGTTGAAGAAGATCATCATCAACGTCTTGTTGCGGCCCAGTTCTACGTATTTGAAACGGTCTTTCTTTATCTCGAAAGCTTCGGCAAGTGCGGACTTCAGGTCACCGATGTCCTGCACGCAAGTAAAATTCTTCATAATCGGCTTCTTTAGTTGATGTATATGTATGGATAGCAAAGATAGCGATAATTTGTGAAAAGTTGCCTTTTTATGATAATGAGGTGAGCACTTTTGTCTATTTTTGTATCGTGAGTTACTGGCGTATGCCGTGCTCCCTTCAAAATGAAATCTGTTTCTAGTAATCTTAGTTGGTAACGTGAATATGATGAATGCGCATGTTTTGGGAAGATTTTTTCTTTTGTCTTTGTTTAGTCTCTTTTGTACCGGACGGGCGGTACTGGCTCAGGGCGTGAAAGTGTATGATGCAGCCTGTTTTGGCCTGAAGGCCGACAGTCCGAAGAATGCATCGCCTCTGCTACAACGGCTGCTTGACAAGGTGAAGAAAGAATGTCGCGAGGGTGACAGTATCGTCATCCGCTTCCATGAAGGAACTTATAACTTTTACGAGAAGGGTTCGGCCGAACGCGAATACTACATTTCCAACCACGATCAGGACAATCCCAAACGAGTGGGGTTTCCGCTCGAAGGCTTCCGACACCTTACGCTCGACGGCGGGGGCGCGTCGTTCGTCTTTCATGGGCGTATGCTGCCTGTCTCGTTGCTCCGTTCGGAGGGCTGTACGCTGAAAAATTTCAGTATCGACTTTGCCAATCCACACATTGCGCAGGTAGAGATTGTGTCCAGTGACCCGCAGCAGGGCACCGTCTTCCGTCCAGCTCCGTGGGTGAAGTGGCGCATCAGTAAGGACAGTGTCTTCGAGGCTTACGGAGCCGGATGGACTGTCCGTCACAGCTGGGGCATTCCTTTCGAGAAGGCCACCCGCCGCATCGTTCACAATGCGGGCGACCGTGGCTGTAACACGCAAGGGGCAAGTGTCATTGACGCAGAAACAGTGCTGGCGCCCAACTGGAAGGACGAGAAACTTACCCCGGGTACTATCTTCGTGATGCGTGGTTGGGGACGCCCTACGCCCGGAATCTTTCTTTCGCATAACATCGATACCCGCTTGGAGAACCTACAGGTACACTACGCCGAAGGCATGGGATTGCTGGCCCAATTGTGCGAGAACATCACGTTGGAGCGTTTCTGCGTCTGCCTGAAGGGCGACGATGATCCGCGCTACTTCACCACGCAGGCCGACGCTACCCATTTCTCGGGTTGCAAAGGACGCATCGTGTCGCGCAACGGGCGCTATGAAGGCATGATGGACGATGCCATCAACGTGCATGGTACCTACCTGAAGGTCATTGCCCGGCTGGACGATCGCACCCTTGTGGCGCGCTACATGCACAACCAGTCATGGGGTTTCGAGTGGGGACGCGCGGGCGACGAGGTGCAGTTCATCCGCTCGCGCACCATGGAGACGGTCGGCGCGGCCAATGTGATTGATTCCATTCGTCCTTACGATAAGCCTACTGTGAAGGGTGCACGTGAGTTTGCCATTACTTTCCGTCGTCCGCTGGAGGCCGACATCACCCCCGAGGGTGGTTTCGGCATCGAAAATCTGACGTGGGCACCCGAAGTGGAGTTCACCGGTAACCTCATCCGCAACAACCGGGCGCGCGGTGCCCTCTTCAGCACTCCGCGGCCCACGCTGGTCGAGGGCAATACTTTCGACCATACTTCGGGCACGGCCATTCTGCTTTGTGGCGACTGCAACGGATGGTTTGAAACGGGTGCTTGTCGTAATGTCGTCATTCGCCGTAACCGTTTCATCAATGCCCTTACCAGTCTTTATCAGTTCACCAAAGCAGTCATCTCCATTTATCCCGAGATACCCGAACTGGATAAGCAGCAGGCCTACTTCCACGGCGGCCGCGAGGGAGGTATCCTTATCGAGGAAAACGAATTCGATACTTTTGATGTCCCCATCCTCTACGCCAAATCGGTGGACGGGCTGGTGTTCCGCAACAACACCATTCGTGCCAATACCGACTATTCGCCTTTCCACCCCAACCGTAACCGTTTTCTGCTGGAAAGGGTGACAAATGTCTCCATCTCCGAGTAGAACAGTGCACTGTTTCGTTCACTACTGTAGGGGTGGTTGTTTTACCGTTCCGCACCTGCCGTGAAGGCTGTTTGCGGGGCACTTGCCCCCCATTTGCAGGACACTTGCATTCCATTTGTTCCACACTTGCACGGCTCGCGAGCCACACTTGCATTGCTCGCGAGCCGTACAAGTGTCCCACAAACGGGGTCTGTGGCTCGTGTTTCCGGGCGTTTTCGGGTGGGGAGGACGGCTTCTGCCGGATGTTTCAGAACATACCCGGCGGAAATACTGCCTCTTTCTGTTTCTGTTTCGGAATGAAAACCTTACATTTGTAAAGAGGGCAGGAGCGGGGCATTCTTTCTCCGGCCTGCCCGGCTGAACCAAGAATCTGCATACCGATATGAACAGACACTGTAACTATCTGACGAAAATCCTGTTTGGCGCCTGCCTGCTGGCGGCCTGTACGGGGATGCGGGCACAAGACCCGCTGATTGAGCCCGAAGAAGGGCGAACGCTGCTCGAACGCTTCACCAAAGGTGGAAAGTCCATCAGTTCCAGCAGCATGAATCTGCAGTTCTACACCTCGGCGGCGGCCCGCTTCAACGACGGTTCGCTCGAAGAAGCCGCCTTCAAGTTGAACGGCGTGCGGCTGGAGTTGCTGGGCGATTTCGGCAAGGACTTCTCGTACCACTTCAGGCAGTCGTTCAACAAATACAGCAACCCGCACGCGCTCGACAACCTTTCCTCGTCGGTCGAAGTGGCGTCGGTGGCGTGGCGCATGGCTCCCCGCTTTGCCCTCACCGTGGGCAAGCAGGCTATCCAGCTGAGCGGTTACGAATACTGGGTGGATGCCATCCGCGTGCGCGAGTTCAGCGACTTCAACAACTACATCGAGTGCTATCAGGCGGGTGTGAACGGAGCCGTCAGCCTTTCGCCCACGCAGACGCTGAACGTGCAGGTGGTGAACAACTCCGCCGCCAAGGACGATGGCGCTTTCCTTTACGGGGCACCTCAGGACGTGGGCAAGGTGCGGGTGCCCGTACTCTCCACCCTCAACTGGGACGGCTACTTCCTGAACCGCGCCCTGAACATGCGTTACTCCGTTTCGTGGGGCGAGTTGGCCCGCAAGCGCGACATCCTCTATCTGACGGCGGGCAACGTGTGGGAGAAAGGTCCCGTCGTGGCCTACGTCGACTTCATGTACTCGCGCGAAGGGATTGATACGAAGGGATTGGTGAGCGAACTTTCGGCTTCGTTGCCCGACGGCGGTGTGACGGCGCAACACGTGTCCTACTTCACCACCATCCTGAATTTTGATTACCGCCTGCACCCCAGTTGGAACGTCTATGTGAAAGGCGCCTACGAAACGGGGAGCGTATATAAAGAAAACGGCCCTTACGAGAAGGGCCTGTACCGCCGCACGTGGAACGTACAACTGTGCGGGGAATATTTTCCGATGAAGAACAGCGAATTGCGCATCTTCCTGCATCTGCTTTACAAGAACTACGGGCTCACCGCCCGTGCCCGCTCGCTGGGCGCCGAGGGCTACTCGGCGCAGCGCGTTTCGCTGGGGCTGGTCTATACGATACCCGTGTTCTGAGTCTATTTCCGTATCTGGCCTTCGCCCTCGATGATCCACTTGTAGGTGGTGATTTCCTCCAGAGCCATGGGGCCGCGGGCGTGCAGCTTCTGGGTGCTGATACCTATCTCGGCACCTAGTCCGAACTGTGCGCCGTCGGTGAACGAGGTGGGCGCGTTGACGTAGACGCAGGCGGCATCGACGTCGCGGCAGAAGCGTTCGGCGTGTTCGGCATTCTCGGTCACGATGCACTCGCTATGCTTCGAGCCGTAGCGGCGGATGTGCTCCAGAGCTTCGTCGATGGAGTCGACGGTCTTGATGGCCATCTTGTAATCCAGAAACTCGGTGCCGAAATCTTCGGGGCTGGCAGGTTGCAGAAGTTCGGGCAGGTAAAAGTTCTCCAATGCCTCATAGGCGCGCGGGTCGGCGTAGATGGTGACAGAATAAGGGTCGAGCGGCATGCAGAGTTCAGGCAGGTCGGTCAGGCGCGAGGAGTCGATAATCAGGCAGTCCAGCGCGTTGCAGACACTGACGCGGCGCGTCTTGGCGTTCTGGATGATGGGGGCACCTTTCTTCAGGTCTCCGTAGCGGTCGAAGTACGTATGACAGATGCCTGCGCCGGTCTCGATGACGGGGATGCTGGCGTTCTGCCGCACGAACTGGATGAGGCTGCTGCTGCCGCGCGGAATGATGAGGTCGACGTAGCCTTCGGCGTGGAGCAGTTCGGCTGTGGTTTCGCGGGTAGCTGGCAACAGTTCGACCACGTGCGGATTGACGCCGAAGCGTTCGAGCACCTGGTGTATCACGCTCACGATGGCGCGGTTGGAGCAGTCGGCGTCACTGCCACCCTTCAGGATGCAGGCGTTTCCGCTCTTCAGGCACAGGGCGCTGACGTCGAAGCTGACGTTGGGCCGTGCTTCGTAGATGATACCGATGACACCGAAAGGCACACTGACGCGGCGCAGCCGGAGGCCGTTAGGCAATACGTTCTGCTTGAGCACACGACCCAAAGGCGACGGCAGCGAGGCTACCTTGCGCGTGTCGGCGGCAATGTCGGCCAGGCGTTCGGCAGTCAGTTTCAGGCGGTCGTACTTGGGATTGTCAGGATTCATGCGCTCCAGGTCCTTGCGGTTTTCCTGTAGGATGTAGTCGGTGTTGGCCAGGGTGGCGTCGGCCACGGCCAGCAGTATGTCGTTGATAGTCTGGTCACTCAGTGCCAGTAGTTCGCGACTGGCCGACTGTACGGCGGCGAATGTATCGTTCAAATTCATGGTGTAGACATTTAAAAGTTAATAATTAATAATTAAAAACGAAGGGGATGGGTTGGAATTATTCTTATGACGTTATAGTCCATTGTTCATTCTTCATTTTTCATTCCTCATTCTTCATTTATTCAATGTACAGGTAGTCGTAGTGCACCACGGGCTTCTTACCGTGCTTGCCCATGGCCTCGCGGGCCTGTGCGGCGTCGCAGTTGGCCTTGCCTACGCCGATGGGTGTGCCGTCGGGGGCAATGATGCGCACCAAATCGTCGCGCTCGAAGTCGCCTTCGATGCGGGTGATCCCTACAGGCAGGATGCTGGCCACGCGGCTCGACGCCAGTATCTGTGCGGCCTGCGGGTTGAGGTGCAGCCGGCCTTTGGCAAAGCCTTCGCTGTGGGCTATCCACTTCTTGACGCTCGACACGGGTTGGGGCGAGGCTACGAAGCGGGTGTACAGCAGGTCGGGGTGGGGCAGCGGGGTTGCCGGTTGGCTGTCGGCCGGAGCCGTCAGTCGTGCGTTTTCGTTGTCCACGATGTCGTTCAGGATATTGTCGCGCTTGCCGTTGGCTATGATGACGGTGATGCCCTCGGCTGCCACCTTGCGGGCGATGTTGGTTTTCGTAAGCATGCCGCCGCGTCCGAAGCTGGACTTCGAAGCCTGTATGCAGTCGGACAGGTTGCGGTCGTGGGCTATCTCGGTAATGACTGCCGAGCTGGGGTCGGAAGGCGGCCCGTCGTAGATGCCGTCGATGTTGCTCAGTATGATGAGGGCCTGTGCGTCCATCATGGTGGCGATAAGTCCGCTGAGTTCGTCGTTGTCGGTGAACATAAGTTCGCTGACGGCGATGGTATCGTTTTCGTTGACGATGGGGATGACACCGTTCTCAAGCATGACGGTCATGCAGCTTTTCTGGTTCAGGTAGTGGCGGCGTGTGCCGAAGCTCTCTTTCATGGTGAGCACCTGGCCTACGGCTATCTTGTGTTCGCGGAAGAGCTCGTAATAGCGGTTGATGAGTTTGGCCTGGCCCACGGCAGAGAACAGCTGGCGTTGCTCGACGCTATCCAGCCGTTTGGCCGGGCACAGCTCGCTTCGCCCTGAAGCGACGGCTCCAGAGGAAACGAGAATCACTTCGGTGCCTGCCTTATGCAGGGCTGCTACCTGGTCGACGAGTGCCGACATGCGTGTAATGTCCAGTGTGCCGTCGCGGCGTGTCAGTACGTTGCTGCCTATCTTGACGGCTATTCTTGTCAGTCGATTCATTATTTGTGATTCTGGATGGTTGTGTGCAGGGTTATTCTGCGATTTTCTTCTTTTCGTATTCGCGCACCACTTCCATGGCCGCTTCAAAGTCTTTCTCGTTGACCAGCACACTTACGTCGATTGCGGTAGCGGGCACGGCTACGTTCACCACCATGTCGTCTTTCAACGCGCACTCTACTTCTGCGTTTCCAAGCAGGCTTTTCACCAGTTCGGCTTCCCACAGGGAACCCTTGAACACTTCGATGAGTTTACTTGTGTCTTTTTCTTTCATATTATTATGAATTTGATGGTTTTTCCCACAAAGTTAGTGCAGTTTGTGAGAAAAACAAGGGTTTGAGTGAAAAGCTTTTGCCGGCGGGACTGATTTATTCCAGTGTGATGTGCTGCACGTCTATCTTCCGGTTGAGGAAAGTGGAGGCCGACTCGGAGAATTTCTCGGTGGCTTCGGTGGTGTAATACCTGCAGGTGCCCTGACGGGTGCAGCGGGCGTCCATCTCGGGATGGCGGTGCAGGTAGTCTTTCAGGCTTTCGGCTACGAGTCCACCCTGGGCCACGGTGCGGATGTGGGCGGGCATGTATTGCTGTATCTTAGGCAGCAGCAGCGGATAGTGGGTGCAACCCAGAATGACGGTATCGGTCAGCGGGTCGAGGGTGAGCAGCTGGTCGATGTACTTGCGCACGAAGTAGTCGGCACCGGGGCCGGTGGCTTCGTTGTTCTCCACCAGCGATACCCATAGCGGGCAGGCTACGCCGCTGACGCTGATGTCGGGATAGAGCTTGCGGATTTCGAGGGGATAGGATTCGGACTTGATGGTGCCGGCTGTTGCCAGTATGCCTACGTGTCCGTTGCGAGTGATGTTGCCGATGCACTCGACGGTGGGACGGATGACGCCCAGCACACGGCGGGTGGGGTCGAGCGTGGGGAGGTCGTTCATCTGGATGCTTCGCAGGGCTTTGGCCGAGGCTGTGTTGCAAGCCAGGATGACGAGGTGGCATCCCATTTCGAAGAGTTTGGTGACGGCTTGCAGGGTGAACAGGTAGACGATTTCGAACGAGCGTGTGCCGTAAGGGGCACGGGCATTGTCGCCCAGGTAGATGTAGTCGTATTGGGGCAGTGCCTCGCGAATCTTGCTGAGGATGGTGAGTCCGCCGTATCCGGAGTCGAAGACGCCGATGGGGCCGGGCGTGGTGGGGAGGTTCTGTTTCATAGTGGTACTAAAACAAATTCACCACAGACGGTCGCGGCTGTTGCACGGGTTGCCACAGGATGTGGGCGTGTGCTGGCCGGTGGCGGTCTGTGGTGAGTAATGTAAGGAGGGGCTTGTTATTTGATGCCCAGTTGTGTCTTGACTTTGGCTGTCAAGTCGATGCTTTCTGTTCCGATGTAGGGAATGGAAGTACGTGCCAGGTCGAAGATGTAGATTACGCCTTCTGCCTTGCCCACTGCCTGAATGGCTTCATCGAGCTTCTTGTAGATAGGTGCCATGGCATCGGTCTGTGCTTTCTGCATGGCCTGTGCAGCTTCCTGCTGGAATTGTTGCTGGCGCTGTGCCATGTCCTGAATTTCTTTCTGACGTCTTTCTGCGATGTTCTGGGGCAGTGAATCTGCCTGTTGCAGGAATTCCTGATACTTCTTGTTGAGTTCGGCTTCACCGGTTTCCATTTCCTTCTGGTATTGTTTGGCCAGTGCGTCGAGGTCGGCCTGTGCCTTAGTGAATTCGGGCATTACGGTGATAACTTCCTGTGAGTTCATGTGAGCGAACTTCTGTTGTGCCATAGCTCCCAGCGGGAGTGCGAACAATGCAATGGCAAGTGCGAATTTTTTAAGCATAACGTTTATTGTTTTAATGATTATTATTCTCTTCTTCTTCAGTGTTAACCAGTTGTTCCGGCTATCGGTAGCAAATTTATGAAATTAATTTGAATATCCCATCTTTGCGAGGACTTCATTGCTGATGTCGATGCTTGGCGAGGCAAAAATGATGCTGCTGGCCGAGGCGCGGTCGATGACGGCAGCATATCCCTGCTGGGTGGCAATCTGCTTGACGGCGTTGTAGATGTCGTCCTGTATGGGGCGCATCAGTTCGTTGCGCTGTTTGGCCAGTTCGCCTTCGGGGCCGAAGTATTTGCGTCGCAGTTCGGCGGCCGATTTTTCTTTTTCTACAATCTGGTCTTCTTTCTGTTTCCGTTGGGCGTCGGTCAGTTTGCTGCCGGCGTTCTGGTAGTTCTCGTACAGGGTTTTGGCTTCCTGGGCAAGTTTGTCTACTTCGGCCTGCCACTGGCGCGAGGCCTGTTCGAGCTGGGTGTTGGCTTCTTCGTAGGCGGGGATGTTCTTCAGGATGTATTCCATGTCGATCAGTGCGAACTTCTGCGCCTGAGCTGTCAGACACATGGCCAACAGCGTAAACATTAGTAAAACACTCTTTTTCATAACGTCCGTTCTTTTTAGGTTATTATTGTCTGTTGGCTTCGGCCGGAGGCTTTCGCGTGGGCCGAAGCTGTGTTTTTTGTCTTGTCCGAGCGGTGCAAGCATGGCTCGTGAGTAATGCAAGTACGGTTCGTGAGCAATGCAAGTGTGGCTCGCGAGCCGTGCAAGTGTGGCTCATGAGCCGTACAAGTGTGGCTCGACGCACCGTTTTGCGGGGTTCCGCAGGGCGGTTTAGAACTCTTGTCCCAGGATGAAGTGGAACTGGCTTCCGCCGTATTGCTTCGATCCAAGCACGGGGTCGAAACCGTAAGCCCAGTCGATACCCATCATACCGATCATCGGCAGGAAGATGCGGACACCAACACCGGCCGAACGCTTCAGGTCGAAGGGATTGAACTTGTTCACGTCGTGCCATGCGTTACCTGCTTCGGCGAAGGCCAGTGCGTAGATGGTTGTACTGGTTTCGAGCATCAACGGGTAGCGCAGTTCGAGTGCCAGACGGGTGTAGGCGTAACCTTCGTTGCCGTAAGGTGTCAATGAGCTGTTTTCGTATCCGCGCAGGGCGATGGTCTCGGTTGCGTAGTAGGAGTAACCGGTCATACCGTCACCACCCACGTCGAAGGTACCGAAAGGCGACTTCTTATACTTGTTGTAGTGGCCCAGCAAACCGAATTCGGCACGTCCCATGATGACCGGCGTACGTTTTACGGTGATGGGGTCGGCCAGCGGGATGTAGACTTTCGATTTGAATTTCCACTTATGGTATTCTACCCACTTGTGCATCTTGTTCATGTCGTCCTGGTTGTTGGTGTTGTACTTGCTGTAGTCCACTCCGTCGAAGGCTGAGTAGGGCGGTGTGAGCTGTGCAGACAACGAGAACTCGGAACCGGTACGCGGGTAGATCGGGTTGTCGATAGAGCTTCGCGACAGGGTGAGGATGATACTCAGGTCGTTGCACTTACCGTTGGTGACGGGGAAATACTGCCAGTCGCGCATGTGGTAGCGTTGGTACGACAGCTCGGCGGTGAACTGGAAGTAGTCGTCGGGCCACTTCAGACGTTTACCGAACATGGCCGAAAGTCCCCACATCTGTATGGACTTGTCGGGGTCGTAATAGTTTTCGTAGCTGGTATAGTTGCCGTAGTTGTACATACCGTAGCCGTACAGTCCGCTGTAGTAGCTGTTGTAGTAGCTGTTCAGGTAGGCATCGTTATAGTACTGGCTGCTGATGTCGGTCTGGCGCGAATAGAATGCCGATACGGAGAAGGCATTGGGGCGCTTGCCGCCGAACCAGGGGTCGTAGAACGATATGCTGTACGACTGATAGTACTTGGCGTTGGTCTGTCCGCTGATGGTCAGTGTCTGTCCGTCGCCCTGCGGCAGGATGCCTCGGTAGTTTTCGCCCGGGTGCAGCAGGTTGGCCAGTGAGAAGTTGGTGAACTTCAGACTCAGCTTTCCGATGATACCCGTCTGTCCCCATCCGGCCGAGAATTCTACCTGGTCATTGGCTTTCGAGATAAGATTGTAGCCTATGTCCACGGTACCGTCTTCGGGTCGGGGCTGTATGTCGGGCGTGATCTGTTCGGGGTCGAAGTGTCCCATCTGCTGTATTTCACGCATAGAACGCATCAGGTCTTCACGGCTGAACAGCTCGCCGGGACGTGTACGGAGCTCGCGGCGTACTACGTTCTCGTACAAGCGGTCGTTACCGTTGATGCTGACTTTGTTGATGGTGGCCTGGCGTCCTTCGTAGATACGCATTTCCAGGTCGATGGAGTCGCCAACGATGTTCACTTCCACGGGTTCGAGGCTGTAGAACAGGTAACCGTTGTTGTAGTAAAGGTTACCGATGGCGTCGTCGTCCGAGTTGAGTCGTTCGTCCAAAAGCTTCTGGTTGTATACGTCGCCCTTCTTCATCTGCAACAGGAAGTTCAGGTATTCGGAGGTGTAGAGCGTGTTACCCACCCACGTTACGTTGCGCAGGTAGTACTTCTGGCCTTCGTCGATTTGCATGAATACGTTGACGGTACGCTCGTCATAGGGGCTTACGCTGTCCTTCACGATCATAGCGTCGCGGTACCCCAGCTCGTTATACTTGTCTATAATGAGTTGCTTGTCGGCTTCGTAGTTCTCTTCAACAAACTTCTTCGTACGGAACAGGTTGATGAGCTTGCCTTTTTCGTTGGTCTTCTTCATCACCCGTTTCAGCTTCTTGGTGGTGAGGGCCTGGTTGCCGACGATGGTGATTTCGTGCACTTTCACTTTCTCCTTCTTGTCGATGGTGATGTCGACGATAACTTCGTTCTCCTTCTCGGGGTTGTCCTTCTGTGTGATGAGGACTTCGGCGTTCTTGAATCCCTTGTCGTCAAAGTAACGCTTGATGAGGGTTTTGGCGCGGTCGATGGCGTTGGGGGTGATCTGGTTTCCCTTGAGCAGTGCCACACGTGATTCGAGGTCCTCACGTTCGGACTTCTTCACGCCGTGGTAGCGTATGTCTGACACACGTGGACGCATGGACAGGTGGATGGTCAGCCAGATTTTGTCTCCTTCTATCTTGTCGGCTTCGATGCGGACGTCGGAGAAGAGGCCGTGCCTCCAGTAGCGGCGGCATGCTTCGGTGATTTCTTCGCCGGGGATGGTGATGACTTGTCCTTTCGACAGTCCCGACAGCCCGATGATGACATAATCTTCATAGTTCTTGGCTCCTTCTATTTTGATGTCTGCAATCTCATACTTCTTGGGTTGTCCCGAGTAGAGAATGACCGGTTTTTCATTCTGTTCGCCGGCAGTGGCTGTAGAATCTTGTTGTTCTTGTGCCGCAGTGGTCATTGCGCAGCCGAAGAGGCAGATAAACGCCACGAATAAGGAGAAAATACGATAATGCATTTATAGTAATGATTAAATATGTTTTGGTTTATTTGATTTGTTCACTGGTTTTTCCGAACCGGCGTTCCCGCTTCTGATAGTCGCAGATAGCTTTCCGCAACTCTTCGGCATGGAAGTCGGGCCAATATGTATCGCAAAAGTAGAGTTCGGAGTAGGCGCATTGCCACAACAGGTAGTTGCTCAGTCTGATTTCTCCGCCGGTACGTATCAGCAAGTCGGGGTCAGGCATGAAGTTGGTGGCCAGATGCTGCGAAATGAGTTCGCTGTCAATCTGCTCCGGCTGCAGCGTTCCGTCCTTGATCAGGCGGGCTATCTGCCGGGTGGCTTCGGTGATTTCCCATCGTGCCGAATAGCTGAGTGCGAGGACCAGACACATGCCGGTGTTGGCCGATGTATGTTCCACACAGGCTTGTAGCCTTTCCTGCACGTTGGCGGGCAGTTTGGCTATATCGCCGATGATGCGGAAGCTGATGTTGTTCTTCATGAACGTCTCCTCTTCGATGCTCTCGAAAAGCAAGCTCATCAGTGCGGCCACTTCTTCGGAGGGGCGGTTCCAGTTCTCGGTGGAGAAGGTGTACAGCGTCAGGTACTTGATGCCCAGCCGTGCCGCTTCTTCGGCGATGATGTGCACGGTTTCGGCTCCGGCCTGGTGCCCGAAACTGCGTTCGTGTCCGCGCTGTTTGGCCCATCGTCCGTTCCCGTCCATGATAATGGCTACGTGTCGTGGTATCCGGTTTAAATCTATTTGCTCTGTATCTTGCATCTCTCTTGCTTCTTTTGGTGTTTTCCTATTCCTTATATATATGTAATGGAAAAAAGGTGTGCGGCTGGTGCCGCTGTCCGGTTATTGCTGTTTGAATCCCAACCGGTTGAGACGTCCGCGCCAAACTTCGTTCGGTGTGCCGCTCGACTGGCCTATTACCAGCCAGATGAAGTTGTCGTTGTCGACGGCCAGCGAGTAGTTGCCTCGCAGTTCTACGTCCTTCGGCAGCAGGAACATGCTTTCGGTCTTGTACCATGCCAGTCCGGCATCGGACTTGTAGAAGTTTTGCAGCCGTTCGCCCGTGATGTAGAACTGTCCGCCATAATAGATGATGGACGGATAGTAGCCGATGTTGGCAGTCAGGCAATAACTGTCGTACGAAGTTCCGGGATCCATCTGTGCCCAGTCGTGTCCGTCGTATGCCCACGGAATGATTTTCTCTCCGGTGGTTTTGCCCACGATCATGATTTCATCCAGCATGTTGGCTGTCTGGAATTCTGTGGAGTAGATGTTTTCGGTGGGGAATTCTTCGGGTACGGTCGGCGTGTTGCTGTCGATGGCCGGCCAGGCGGTGTTGCCTTCCTGTGCTGTGACGAGGTAGGAATTGCCTTCGTGACCCAGTATACCGATCAGTTGTCCCTGGAAACTGCTTATCAGTGTTTCTACGTTGCCGCTCAGTGCTTCTACAAGGTTCCAGCTGATACCGTCGGTCGAGCGGTAAACGTTGCCATCGCCGGTCGAGGCATACAAGACGTCTTCGGCATCGGCTTGCGGGCTGACTGTTTCATTGCTGTTCTTGACAAAGGCGGGGATACGGTCGAGTGCGGGAAGTCCCTGTACGCTGATCTGCTCCCAGCTGTTGAATGTCTTGGTCGAAGTGCGGTATGCGGTAAGCGATGTACCCTCCAGCACGTATACCAGCAGGTTGTTGTCCAGCGTCACGGCTTTCTGGCGGTTGGCGATGGAGGCGGAGGGGAATCCGGCAATGCGGTCGGTCATGTTGGTCCATTGCAGGGAGTCGGGTTCCTGTTGATGGATGTTGATGCGCAGCGTGTAGTCGCGGGTTGTGAGTCCGTCGGCTGCGTAGATTTTGAACTTCAGGCCTTCGACGGTTGCGGCTCCGGTCAGGTTCTGATAGTTGTTGATGTTCAGTATGGTGTCGGTGATGTTCCCTGAAGTGACATAGCCCGTGACGTAGAAAGTATCGATGAGGATACTGTCGATGATGGTGTCGGAGCCTACTGGCAGGGAGTCTATATTGTAGATTTCTCGTTTGACTTGGTCAATAGTGAATGGATAGTGTTTTCCGTGGATAGTGTCCAGACCGAAGGCATGTACGGTGGCATCGGAACTAACCTCGTATTCGTCGTCCGAGCTGAGGCACGAACTGATGGCTATAGACATGAGCAGAAAACACGCAATAACAGATAAAAATTTTATTCTCATTTCTTTTTCGTACGATAGTGTTTATTTACAAGTTGCAAAAATAGGAACAATTTTTTCTCTAAACAGCTTTATGGAGAAGTTTTATATAAAATTATAGATAATGAGGCCGTTTTTGCCGACCAAAAACTTCTCGATGTAGGCTATTTACAGAGCCTTTCTGCATAGTAATGACGAACGTCGTGCCCGAAATGCTGCACGGTGTCGTAAGAAAAATGACTGTCCATGCGGGGAGCACTGACGCCGTTGTGTAGCATCAAGGGAGTCTTTTCGACGAAGGCTTCGTCCCACAGCGAGCTGTCGATGAACGATTGCAGCAGCTGGCTGCCACCCTCGACCAGCAACGATTGCAGGCCGCGCTGATACAGTGTCTCCATGATTTGCGGAAGCAGGGGGCGTGTGTAGTCGGCCTGGATGTACTCTACGTTGTGGGTCGAAGTGGCCTGTCGGGCGGTGAAGACCAGTGTGGGGACGGTACCGTCGAACAGATGCAGACTGGTTGGCAACGACAGGTTGCGGTCGAGCACGACACGCACGGGCGAATGGCCGTACCAGTGGCGCACGGTCAGCGAAGGATTGTCGAGGAGGGCGGTTCGCGTGCCTACCAGGATGGCGCTGTGCTCGGCGCGCTGTTTGTGTACCAGCATGGCGGTCAGCGGGTTGGACAATACAACGGGGCTTCCGCCGTCGCGAAGCGTGTCGATGTAGCCGTCGGCCGATTCGGCCCACTTCAGTGTGACGTAGGGGCGGCGGTGTGTGTGGAAGGTGATGAAGCGGCGGATGAGGTGCCGGCACTCGGCTTCGAGCACGCCTACCACGACTTCGCGTCCGGCATCGCGCAGCTTCTGTATGCCCCGACCAGCTACTTTCGAAAAGGGGTCCTGACAACCTACGACGATGCGGGGAATGCCTTTCTCGATGATGAGGTCGGCGCAGGGAGGCGTCTTCCCGTAGTGTGAGCAAGGCTCCAGGCTGACGTAGATGGTGGACCGTCGCAGCAGGGAGGGATCTTTCACGGAGCGGATAGCGTTGACTTCGGCGTGGCCCTCGCCACAGCGCACGTGGTAGCCTTCGCCGATGATGCGTCCGTCGCAGACGATGACGGCGCCTACCATGGGATTGGGGGCTGTGCTGCACAGGCCGTTTTGGGCCAGTTGGATGCAGCGGCGCATGTATTTTTCTTCTTCCATTACAGTGTCGTTTTTCGGATTTTCGTATTTTTGCGGGCAAATTCAGCCCGACCCGTTCATGAGTGTAACCGTTTCGTATATTCGCCACCGGCTGCAGGAATGTTATTCCCGGCAGGAGGCTGCCGCTTTGTCCAAGATTGTCTGTTGCGAACTTCTGGGGCAAAGCACGGTCGACTATTACTTGGGCAAAGATATGATTTTATCTTCAAACGTTGAACAGGAATTGGAAAGCATTCTTTCGCGCCTGTGCAATTTTGAGCCTGTGCAGTACGTTCAGGGCTTTGCCCGTTTTCTGGGGCGGACGTTCCGCGTGAAGCCCGGGGTGCTGATTCCCCGTCCCGAAACTGAAGAGCTGGTGGAGAGGATGTTGAAGCAGGTGTCGCCCACGGCGCGGATATTGGATGTGGGTACGGGCAGCGGGTGTATCGCCGTCAGCCTGTCGTGTGAACTGCCCGAGGCCGACGTACGGGCATGGGACGTGTCGGACGAAGCACTGGCCGTGGCGCGCGGCAATAACGATTCGCTGGGCGCGTCGGTGCGCTTCGAGCAGCATGATGTGCTGACCTATCAGCCCGACGGACGCGAGTGCTACGACGTGATTGTGAGCAATCCGCCGTACGTGACCGAGGCCGAACAGGCCGATATGGAGCGTAATGTGCTCGACTGGGAGCCGGCTTTGGCCCTGTTTGTGCCCGACAATGATCCGCTTCGCTTTTATCGCCGCATTGCGCAGCTGGGCATCGACTTGCTGGTGCCGGGTGGCAAGCTGTACTTTGAAATCAACCGGGCTTTCGGCCCCGACACCGTAGAGATGCTGCGGCAGATGGGGTATTCCGAAGCCTTCGTCGAACAAGATATTTCCGGAAATGACCGGTTTGTAATAGCTAAGAAATGACAGAAATCACAGAAAATGACGCTTTCCGCAAAGTGGCGGCTTATTGTGCCGCTGCCGAGCATTGCCGTGCCGAGATTGTAGAGAAGATGCAACGCTGGGGACTGCCCTACGAGGTCGTAAACCGTGTGGCCGACCGCCTCGAACAGGAGAAGTATATCGATGAAGAACGCTTCTGTCGTGCTTTCGTGCGCGACAAGTATCGCCTGGCCAAGTGGGGCAAGGTGAAGATAGGTCAGGCGTTGCAGCTGAAGAAGATTCCGAAGCTGGTTTACCTGCCGTTGCTCAACGAGATAGACGAGGCCGACTACCTGAGCGTGCTGCGCGGCTTGCTGGCTGCCAAGCGGAAAAGCGTCCGCGCGGCAAGCGAATTCGAGCTGAATGCCAAACTGATACGGTTCGCCCTGAGCCGTGGTTTCGAGCTGAAAGACATACGGCGCTGCATCGATATCCCCGATGAGGAGCTCTGTGAGGCGGACTAAAAAAAAATATCGCCTTTCCTTTTTCAAATATCATTCTCTTTCCTTATTTTTGCATTCGTATTTATCATAAGTTAGTTTGCTATGAAAACTTTGGAAAGATTGTTTGCAGAAAAATTGCTGAAGATTAAAGCGATCAAGTTACAACCGGCTAACCCTTTCACTTGGGCTTCCGGATGGAAATCTCCATTCTATTGTGACAATCGCAAAACATTGTCTTATCCTTCTTTGCGTAACTTTGTGAAAGTAGAGATTACGCGTATTATCCTGGAACGTTTCGGACAGGTCGACGCCATTGCCGGCGTAGCAACCGGAGCCATCCCGCAGGGTGCACTGGTGGCCGACGCGCTGAATCTGCCGTTCGTATACGTACGTTCCACGCCGAAAGACCATGGATTGGAGAACCTGATTGAAGGTGAACTTCGTCCGGGAATGAAAGTCGTAGTAGTAGAAGACCTTATCTCGACAGGCGGAAGCAGCCTGAAAGCTGTCGATGCCATCCGCCGCGACGGATGCGAAGTTATAGGTATGGTAGCTGCCTACACGTACGGTTTCCCGGTTGCCGAAAAGGCATTCAAGGACGCTAAAGTGCCGTTGGTGACACTGACCAACTACGAAGCTGTCATGGAAGTGGCTTTGCGTACCGGTTACATCGAAGAGTCTGACATCGAAACGCTGAACGAATGGCGTAAAGACCCCGCTCATTGGGATGCCGGTAAATAAATACTGTTTGGAAAATATTTTTGTATGATGAAAGAATTGTTCGGATAGTTATTGTCCGAATGATTCTTTTTTTGTCTTTAAAGAACCCGTGATATATGATCAAATTCGAAAGTAGCGTTAAGATGATAGCCGCCTCGCAGGCTGCTGTCTACGAGAAACTGTCCGACCTGAACAACCTGGAGAAAGTAAAGGACCGCCTGCCCGAAGACAAGGTGAAGAACCTGACCTTCGACGCCGAAAGCCTGTCGGTAGAAGTGCCGCCCGTAGGAAAAATCACCTTGCAGATTGTGGAAAAAGAACCCTGCAAATGCATCAAGTTCGGCACCACCACCTCGCCGCTGCCCTTCAACCTGTGGATACAGATACTGCCCACGGCCGAAAACGAATGCAAAATGAAGCTGACCATCGGCCTGGAGCTGAACCCCTTCATGAAAGCCATGGTGCAGAAACCCCTGCAGGACGGCGTGGAGAAGATGGCCGAGATGCTGTCGATGATACCCTATTGATGCACGAAACGTTTCATTAACCCTTAAACACCTCAATACAAGATATGGCTCAGAAACTTTGGGAGAAATCCGTTCAAGTAAACAAAGACATCGAACGCTTCACGGTGGGACGCGACCGTGAAATGGACCTCTACCTGGCCAAGCACGACGTACTTGGCTCCATGGCCCACATCACCATGCTCGAAAGCATCGGTCTGCTGACTGCCGACGAACTGAAACAGCTGCTTGCCGCGCTGAAGGACATCTACGCGCAGGCCGAAAAAGGAGAATTCGTGATAGAAGACGGAGTGGAAGACGTACACTCGCAAGTAGAACTGATGCTGACCCGCCGCCTGGGCGATGTTGGCAAGAAGATACACAGCGGACGCTCGCGCAACGACCAGGTGCTGCTCGACCTGAAGCTCTTCACCCGCGCACAGATTAAGGAGATAGCCGAAGCCGTCGAACAGCTGTTTCACGTCCTCATCCGCCAGAGCGAACGCTACAAGGACGTACTGATGCCCGGCTACACTCATCTGCAGATAGCCATGCCTTCGTCGTTCGGACTGTGGTTCGGTGCTTACGCCGAAAGCCTGGTCGACGACATGCTCTTCCTGCAAGCCGCCTTCAAGATGTGCAACCGCAATCCGCTCGGCTCCGCTGCCGGATACGGTTCGTCCTTCCCCCTGAACCGCACGATGACCAC
This sequence comes from Bacteroides sp. ET489, assembly GCF_030518095.1. Taxonomy (NCBI): domain Bacteria; kingdom Pseudomonadati; phylum Bacteroidota; class Bacteroidia; order Bacteroidales; family Bacteroidaceae; genus Bacteroides; species Bacteroides sp. ET489. Next base: position 81,676 of record NZ_JAULLJ010000003.1, on the reverse strand, counting down.
CCGTCTGCTGGGCTTCGACTCGCTGAACTACAACGTGGTCTACGCACAGATGGGACGCGGCAAGATGGAGCGCAACGTTGCCTTCGCCCTGGCCACCATCGCAGGAACGCTGTCCAAGCTGGCCTTCGATGCCTGCATGTTCAACAGCCAGAACTTCGGCTTCGTCAAGCTGCCCGACGACTGCACCACCGGTTCCAGCATCATGCCCCACAAGAAGAACCCCGACGTCTTCGAACTGACCCGCGCCAAGTGCAACAAGATACAGTCGCTTCCCCAGCAGATCATGATGATAGCCAACAACCTGCCCTCGGGCTACTTCCGCGACCTGCAGATCATCAAAGAAGTTTTCCTGCCCGCATTCGAGGAGCTGAAGGATTGCTTGCAGATGGCCACTTACATCATGAACGAAATCAAGGTGAACGAGCACATCCTCGACGACGACCGCTACTCGCTCATCTTCAGCGTCGAAGAAGTGAACCGCCTGGCCCGCGAGGGAATGCCCTTCCGCGATGCCTACAAGAAGGTGGGCCTCGACATCGAAGCCGGCCGCTTCACCCCTTGCAAGGAAGTGCACCACACGCACGAAGGCAGCATCGGCAACCTGTGCAACGACGCCATCGCGGACCTGATGCAGCAGGTAGTCGACGGTTTCCACTTCGAAGGCATGGAGCAGGCCGAACGTGCCCTGCTGGGCCGCTGATAAGTACCCCTTTTCGGGGCACTTGCAGCCCGTTTGTAGGACACTTGCAATCCATTTGTGGAATACTTGTGTGGCTCGCGAGCCACACTTGCATTGCTCGCGAGCCGTGCAAGTGTCCTGCAAAAGCCCTTCTGGCGAGCCCTGAGCAGGGTGTTTCGCCTTGTTGCCGTCGGGGCGATTTCTCCTCAACAGGCAGAAGGGTTGGAAGAAAAAGCAAGTTTTTTGTCGAAAAGTTTGGTGGTAATGGTGAAAGTCTTTATCTTTGCACCCGTTCTTCAAAAACGACCTGCGGAAATAGCTCAGTTGGTAGAGCACAACCTTGCCAAGGTTGGGGTCGCGAGTTCGAGTCTCGTTTTCCGCTCCATTTGTTCCCCTTCCTATTTATGGATGCTCGAATGGTGGAATCGGTAGACACGAGGGACTTAAAATCCCTTGGCCATTGCGGCTGTGCGGGTTCAAGTCCCGCTTCGAGTACGAAATAAAAATCGCAATCATCTGGATGACAGCTGGTTGCGATTTTTGTTTTGAGGCGGTTGCGTCGAGTTTACATAAATCTTGAAAGATTCATTCCCCCTTCCCAACTTCGCATCCTACCGCTTCGCCCTTGCATCCCCTGTAACCTCTTGCCCATTTGCTTGCAGATGTCAGATTATTTTGCGAATATTGCACATAGGTTGTATTATAATAACAGATTGAATACGTATGAATGGGAAATTTTTAGGATTGCTTCTTTTAGGAGCATTGTCGGCAGGGACACTGGCGGCAAAAGACTATTTGGTATCAACGCGGCACACCTCATTGCTTATCAAGGCTGACGAGGGAAAACAGGCAAGGTTCCAGTATTACGGAACGAGAATCGCCGAGAATGAAATAGACGGCATATACAATGCCGGTCTGGCATACTGGGCAGAAACTTATCCGTGCTTCGGCATCAGTTCGTATGGCGAGAAAGCTTTTGCCGTGGCACATTCGGACGGCAATATGTCGGTCGACCTGGTTGTGGAAGGAGTAAGGCAGTACTCGGACGAGGAAGCGGATATAACCGAAATCACGCTGAAGGACAAAGTCTATCCTTTGGTTGTCAAGCAGTATTACAAGGCGTATAAGGGAACGGACGTCATCTCGACATGGGTCGAAATAACCAATAACGCAAAGAAGGCGCTTACCCTGTACAAGTTCGCCTCTGCATCGCTGCCGGTCAAGCGGGCCGATAACTGGCTGACTCATTTTCACGGTACGTGGGGCGCCGAAAACATGATGGAAGAAGAGAAGCTGACCAACGGACAGAAGGTAATAGCCAACAAGGAGGGAATACGCAATACGCAGACAGACAATCCGTCGTTTATGCTCACTTTGGATGGTTGCCCGCAGGAAGAAAACGGAAGGGTGATCGGAGCATCGTTGGCATGGAGCGGAAACTATCTGATGAAGATTATTGCAGACAACTCAAGAATCAATGTAATCGCAGGAATAAACGAGGAAGTTTCGCACTATGTTTTAGAGCCTAAAGAAACGTTCGTAACTCCCGAACTGGCCATGACCTACAGTTCCGAAGGCAAGGGCGGCGTGAGCCGTGCATTCCACAGATGGGCCCGGGCGTACAAGCTGAATCAGGGGAACAAAGAACGCGACATCCTGCTGAACAGTTGGGAAGGCGTGTACTTCAATGTCAATCAGGAAGGAATGGACCAGATGATGAAAGACATGTCGGCAATGGGCGGCGAACTGTTCGTAATGGACGACGGATGGTTTGGCGACAAATATCCGCGCAATGACGACAAAACAAGTTTGGGCGACTGGACCGTCTGCAAGGAAAAACTGCCCGAAGGCATCGGAGGGCTTCTGGCTTCGGCCAAAAAACATAATATCAAGTTTGGCATCTGGATTGAACCGGAAATGGCCAACACCAAAAGCGAACTGTTTGAGAAGCATCCCGACTGGGTACTGAGCCAGGACAATCGCCCGCTTACGACCGGACGTGGAGGAAGCCAGGTTGTGCTGGACCTGACCAATCCGGAAGTGCAGGACTTTGTATTCGGCGTAGTCGACAAACTGATGACCGAATATCCCGAAATAGCTTATATCAAATGGGATGCCAACGCGGCTCTTATGAACTACGGTTCCCACTATCTGCCCAGTCAGAAACAGTCGCACATCTACATCGAGTATCACCGGGGCATGAATAAAGTATTGGAGCGCATTCGTGCAAAATATCCGAATCTGGTGATTCAGGCATGCGCCAGTGGCGGAGGTAGAGTGAATTACGGTTTCCTGCCTTATTTCAACGAATTCTGGACGAGCGATGATACGGATGCCTTGCAACGCATCTATATGCAGTGGGGCGTTTCCAATTTCTATCCGTCCATAGCGATGGCTTCTCATGTAAGCGCCAACAGGAATCACCAGACCGGCAGGGTACTTCCGCTGAAATACCGTTTCGACGTTGCCATATCCGCCCGCCTTGGCATGGAAATACAGCCCAAGGACATGACCGATGCCGATAAGGCATTTGCCGGACGAGCCATAGCTGCGTACAAGAAGATACGTCCGGTTGTACAGTTTGGCGATCTTTACCGCCTTGTATCTCCGTACGACAAGAAAGGAATTGCTTCCCTGATGTATGCCGCTCCCGAAAAGGATAAGGCTGTACTGTTTGTTTATAAGACAGAGCATTTCCTCAACCAGCTTATGCCCGACGTCGTACTTTCCGGTTTGGACGAAAACAAAACATACCGCATCACCGACCTTACACCGGAAAATGAGCAGAAGCCCTCGGCCCTGAACGGCAAAGTCATCAGCGGCAAGATACTTAAGGAGGCAGGACTGTCTGTAGCATCCGCATTGCGGGCAGAGTATTCGAGCCTGGCGCTGCTGTTCGAGGTGGTTGATTGAGGATTGGGCAGCAGCCGTCTGTTTGCCTTGTGCAGGGTTGCAGAATGGCTATAAGTAGCCTGTATTTTTTCCCCAGTTAGGGAAAAATAAATTCCCAGTTAGGAAAAAATTTTTTCCTAACTGGGAATTTTTAATGACATAATAGCTACTGCTTATTATTTCTCGTCGTTCTTCCGTATCTCCACACGGCGGATCTTTCCGCTGATGGTCTTGGGCAGTTCGTCGACGAACTCGATGACGCGCGGGTACTTGTAGGGGGCGGTCACCTTCTTCACGTGGTTCTGAAGTTCCTTGATGAGGGCGTCGCCGGCCTTGTCCTTGTAGGCTTTGGAGAGGACGATGGTGGCTTTCACTACCTGACCGCGGATTTCGTCGGGTACACCGGTGATGGCACACTCTACAACGGCAGGATGGGTCATCAGCGCGCTTTCTACTTCGAACGGGCCGATGCGGTAGCCCGAACTCTTGATGACATCGTCGGCACGGCCAACAAACCACAAGTAGCCGTCTTCGTCCTTCCAGGCCACGTCGCCCGTGTAGTAGATGCCGTCGTGCCAGGCTTCGCGGGTACGTTCGGGATCGCGGTAGTACTCTTTGAAGAGGCCGAGGGGCTTACCCTTGTCGGTGCGGATGACGATTTGTCCCTGCTCACCGGCTTCTACCGAGCGGCCTTCGTGGTCGATGAGGTCGACATCGTATTGCGGATTGGGCAAGCCCATGCTGCCGGGTTTGGGTTCCATCCAGGGCATGGTGGCTACGGTCAGGGTGGTTTCGGTCTGCCCGAATCCTTCCATCAGACGGATGCCGGTCAGTTTCTTGAAGGTCTCGAACACGGCGGGGTTCAGGGCTTCGCCGGCGATGGTACAGTACTCCAGACAAGACAGGTCGTACTTCGTCAGGTCTTCGTGGATGAGGAAGCGGAAGATGGTGGGCGGCGCGCAAAGCGAGGTGACGTGATAGTCTTGAATCTTCTGCAGGATGTCGGCGGGCGTGAACTTCTCGTGATCGTAGACGAAGACGTTGGCTCCGGCTATCCACTGTCCGTACAGTTTGCCCCATACGGCCTTGCCCCAGCCGGTGTCGGCGATGGTGAGGTGCAGGCTGTTGGGCTTCAGGTTGTGCCAGATGTAGCCCGTCACGATGTGTCCCAGCGGGTAGGTGAAGTCGTGAGCCACCATCTTGGGTTCGCCCGTGGTACCGCTGGTGAAGTACATCAGCGAGATGTCGTCGTTGGTGTTGACGTGTTCGGGGCGAACAAAGGGTGCGGCTGCTTCGATGCCCTTGTGGAAGTCTTCGTAGCCTTCGGGCACTTCGGGACCTACGCTGACCAGGCACTTCACGCTAGGCGACTCAGGCATGGCGGCGGTGATGTGGTCGGTGATGACCGTTTCGCCTGCGCAGACAATCATTTTGATGTCGGCAGCGTTGCAGCGGTAGACGATGTCTTTCTTCGTCAGCAGATGGGTGGCGGGGATGACAACGGCTCCCAGCTTATGCAGGGCCACAATGCTGAACCAGAATTCGTAACGGCGTTTCAGGATGAGCATCACCATGTCGCCGTGGCCGATGCCAAGGCTTTGGAAGTAGCTGGCCGTCTGGTCGGTGTAGCGCTTCATGTCGGCGAAGGTGAACTGGCGGTGTTCGCCCTTGTCGTTGGTCCAGAGCAGGGCGGGTTTATCGGGTTGTTCGGCTGCCCAGGCGTCGACGACGTCGTAGCCGAAGTTGAAGTTCTCGGGTACGTTTATTTTCAGGTTCTCTTTGAAGTCCTGTTGTGAGGTAAATGTGGTCTGTTTTAGAAATCTTTCTATCATAGTTGTTGTAATGAAGAATCTTTTTAATGAAGAATTGAGAATTAAGAATGAAGAATCTCTGTTTGAATGAAGAATGAAGAACGAATAACGAAGAATCCGGACAAGCTGTCCCGCCGCATGGAAATTCTTCATTCTTCATTTTTTAGTTCTTCATTTACATGATTATTGCCAGGAACCGTACGGTTTTTCCGTCCAGCGCTTTCATGCCGTGTGGCAGGCTGGAGTTGAAGTAGATGCTGTCGCCCGGATACAGGGTGACTTCCTTGCCGCCGATGCTGAGCAGCAGGGTACCTTCGATGACGAGGTTGAACTCTTGTCCCTGATGCGTGTTGTAGTGCATGGGGTTATCGTTGGGCTCGACGGTGACGATGAACGGGTCGGCCTTGCGGTCCTTGAATCCGGCAGCCAGTGACTGGTACTTGTAGGCTTTGGTTCGCTCTACGCTTACGCCTTTGCCGGCGCGGGTCAGGAAGTAGGTGCTCATCTTGGGCTCTTCACCGAACATCAGGGCATCGAGGGCGATGCCGTAGTGGCGGGCTATCTGCTGCATCATGCTTACGGAGATGTCGTGCTCGCCCGATTCGGCTTGTTCGTACTCCTGACGGTCGATGCCGCAATCGCTGGCCAGTTCTTCCGTTGTCAGTTCCATGGCGTCGCGCAGTCCACGCAGACGCTCGGCTATTTGTTTAATCTGTTCGTCCATGAGGAATATAATGGTTAATGGTTAATGATTAATGGTTAATAGTGGTTGCCTTGTTTGGCTGTTTTGATGCTTGCTGTGATTATTTTCATAAGTTCTAAAGCATCTTCGTTTATACTTTCATAAGCATTTTGACTTATATAATCAGTCTTATACAAGAGCTTCAACCAATATAAGGTTTCGTTCGTTTCCTTTTGGGCAATAGCCAGTTTATGTATGAAGTCCGATTTGCTTTCGCTATGTTCGCTTTCACTGACCATGGCTCCTATTGAAGTCCCGGAACGGAGAATTTGTTTGGAAAGAATAAGTTCTTTCTTTTCTTCATTCAGATATTTGCATAGCTTTACTATCCTTATTGCAAAATTGAAACTTTTATCCTTTAACAAATTCATGGTAAATGGTAAATGGTGAATGGTAAATGATTAATGATTAATGGTTAATGGTTAATGATAAATGGTGAATGATTAATGGTTGGTGGCGATTTTTTCATTGCGCAGCTTATTAACCATTTATCATTAACCATTTACCATTAAACAGCACTGTTTTTTACCGCCTTGATAAGTGCCGACGTGAATCCGTCGTGCTCCAGGCTGTTGATGCCTTTGATGGTAAGTCCGCCGGGGGTGCAGACTTTGTCTATCTCAAGTGCGGGATGGGTGTCGCCCTTCAGGATGAGTTCGGCGGCACCTTTGACGGACTGGGCCACCATCTTCATGCCGTCCTTGGGATAGATGCCCAGCTCGATGCCTGCCTGCATGACTGCCTGGATGTACTTCAGGGCATAGGCGATGCCGCACGAGGTCATGGCCGTGGCAGCGGCAAACTTTTCTTCGGGCAGCAGCATGGCCAGTCCCATTTCGTTGAAGATGTCGAGCACCAGTTGTTGCTGTTCGGCACTGGCGTGGGCACTGGCAATGAGTGTCATGCTCTGCATCTCGCTGATGGCGGTGTTGGGTATCAGGCGGAAGATGGGCATCTGAGGACATCCAAGCAGGTTCCAGATTTCGCCCAGACTGATGCCGGCGGCGATGGAGATGAGCATCTGCTGTTCGTTCAACTTGATTCCGCTGAGCACGTCGTGTACCAGCCAGGGTTTGACGGCCAGCAGCACGATGTCGGCCTGGCTGGCAGCCTGGCAGTTGTCGCTGGTGGTGCAGATGTCGGGATAGTCGGCCTTCAGGGCTTCTAACTTCTGAGCCGAGGGATTGGATACGATAATGTTGGCGGCAGGGATGATGGTTCCCTTGCACAGCCCGCGGGCGATGGCTCCTCCCATGTTGCCCGCACCTATGATTGCTATCTTCATATCGTTGGTCAATTAAATTCTTTTCTCTTCGGGCAAAATTATACATTTTTTTTAGAATATACTATCAAAATGCTGTCTTTCCTTGCGAAAAAGCAGATGGAGGGGGAGTGGCCGTGAGCCTTGCGGAGGAAGTGCCTGAGGGGCTTCTGAGAGACACTTGTACGGCTCGCGAGAAACACAAGTGTGGCTCGCGAGCCGTGCAAGTGTGGAACAAATGGATTGCAAGTGTCGCTCGCGAAGGGTGCAGGTGGGGGAAAAACAAGGCGGGAATGCCCTTGTTAATCTGTAATGTATTTACGGATTAAGTTCTGAAGTTCTTTGTCGCTGATATTTTCGCATTCAGATTTGTCGTAGATGGTCAGTAGTTTGACTTCCGAAGCTATATTGGCCAGAATGACGGTGTAGGTAATGACGCGGGCACCTCCACTTTTGCCTTTGCCTTTTGAGGCGATTGACATGCGGACTTTTCGGAGCCCTTTTCCTAAATCGGTTCCTTGCAGAGGATTGTCTTGTAGGCTGATACAAAGAGTCCTTACGTCTTCTTTAATAGATTGGTATCGTTTGGAGAGACGTCTCAATTCTTTTAAGAATTGTGGGGAAACACTGATGTTACAATTCATTGAGCGCTTCCTCCAGACTTTTGAAAGTCAAATTACCTTCTAAGTTCTCTTTAAGCTCTTTGCAGGCCTGGTCGAAACTAGCAAGGGCCTCTTCCTTACTTAAAAGATGGCTGGCATTTTCGGTAGCCTCGGCCTCTGCCTCTTTCTGCATAGCCAATTTCTTGATGAAGTTCAATGCCTTCTTCATGTATGTTTCGTCATCGGCTATGTAGCTTAGTTGCCTGAAGAGTTCTGCGTTCAGATTAGCTGTATCACTCATGGCTGTCCTTTCTTTTGGTTTTGATAACTCAAAGATAATGAAAGTATTGGATTGAAAAGTGTTTCCGGTTGTTTTTTTAATGAAAAATAATGCCCCGCCCTCTCTGCATGGAGAAGGCGGGGCTTATAGTTGTGGTTATGTGCCGGCCCCATTATCCCAGCACCTTTTTGAACCGTTCCAGGAAGAGGTTGGCTTCGTCCATCGACAGGCACAGGGGCGGCAGCAGACGGATGACGTTGGTGCCGCTGACGCCGGTGAATACGTGCTGTTCCTTCAGCAGATGCAGGCGCAGGTCCTTGATGGGAGCGTCGAACTCCAGACCGATCATCAGGCCACGTCCGCGCACTTCCTTGATTTGCGGCAGCTTCTTCAGTTCGTCCAGCAGATACGAGCCTACACGGGCGGCGTTGTCCACGAGGTTCTCCTGCTCCATCACGTCGAGCACGGCCAGTGCGGCGGCGCAAGCCAGGTGGTTGCCACCGAAGGTAGTTCCCAGCTGTCCGTATACGGGAGTAAACATGGGGCTGATGAGTACACCCGCCATGGGGAAGCCATTGCCGATGCCCTTGGCCACGGTGATGAGGTCGGGACGGATGCCCTGATGCTGGTGGGCGAAGAACTTACCGCTACGTCCGTAACCGCTCTGGATTTCGTCGAGGATGAGCACGGTGTTGTTGCGCGTGCAGGCCTCGCGTACGGCATGCATAAACTCATCGGTGGGCAGCTGGATGCCTCCCACGCCCTGAATGCCTTCGATGATGACGGCGCAGACATCGCCTTTGTCAATCTCGGCCACCATCGTGGCGGTATCGTTCAGAGGCACGTAGGTGACGTGTCCGCAGTCGTTGATGGGAGCGATGATTTTCGGATTGTTCGTCACCTCCACAGCCAGCGATGTACGTCCGTGGAAAGCTTTGGCGCATGACACGACGCGCGTGCGTCCGTTGTAGAACGAAGCCAGCTTCAGTGCATTTTCGTTGGCTTCGGCACCGCTGTTGATGAGGAACAGCGAATAGTCTTCGTAGCCACTGGCTTTGCCCAGTCGTTCGGCCACCTGCTGCTGCAGTTTGTTGATGACGGAATTGGAATAGAATCCCAGTGTGGCCACCTGTTGGCTGATCATCTCCACATAGTGCGGATGCGCGTGGCCGATGGAGATGACTGCATGGCCACCATACAGGTCGAGATACTCCGTACCGTTCTCGTCCCACACGTGGCAGCCTTTTCCTTTGACGATGTTGATGTCAAAGAGGGGGTATACGTCGAAAAGTTTCATGTTTAAATGAAGAATTAAGAATGAAGAATGAAGAATTTTCCCGATGTGTTCCTGAGTTTATTCTTCATTCTTCTTCAGGTTATTTTTTACCGTTCGGATGGAGGAAACAAGCAGGGCGATGAGTTCGCCGCAGTCGTTTTCCATGCTTTCGAACGAATAGTCGTTTATGTATTGTGAGTCGTGAAGCAAATTGAGCCAGTAATCGGTTTCATTTGCTTCCTTCAGCGCTACGCTCAGTTTATTAATGAAGTCGGCTTGGCTTTGGGCAAACTCTGATTCACGAATCAGTGCGCCGATGGCCGTACCCGAACGAAGAACTTGTTTACTCAGCACGAACTCTTGTACCTCTTCTCTCAAGTACCTGTTCATGCCAATCACCCGCAATGCAAATGCATAGCTTTTGGCATGCAGCAACGAGTCTTTTCTGTTGCGTGAATTCTTCATTCTTCGTTCTTCATTCTTCATTAAAAAGCACTCGGCTTCAGCCTCAGTCCCACCGTCTCTTCGAGGTTGAACATCAGGTTCATGTTGTGAACGGCCTGACCGCTGGCACCCTTCAGCAGGTTGTCGATGCACGAGATGATGAGCAGTTTGTCGCCATGCTTCTCCAAGTGAATGAGGCACTTGTTGGTATTCACCACCTGCTTCAGGTCGATGTTCTTGTCCACGATATGCGTGAAGGAGTCCTTGGCGTAGTATTCCTCGTACATGCGGCGGATTTCCTCCAGAGCAACTTTGGTTTTCACCACGCAGGTGGCGAAGATGCCGCGCGGGAAGTCGCCACGGTAGGGAATGAAGTCAATTTCCGAGTCGAAGCTGTTCTGAAGCTGGCGCAGCGACTGCTTGATTTCGGGCACGTGCTGGTGTTCGAAAGCCTTGTAGACGCTGATGTTGTTGTTCCGCCAGCTGAAGTGACTCGTGGCTCCCGGCTTCACGCCCGCTCCGGTGCTGCCCGTGATGGCGTTCACCATGATGTCGTCGTTCAGCATCAGGTTCTTGGCCAGCGGCAGAAGAGCCAGCTGGATGCAGGTGGCAAAGCAGCCCGGATTGGCTACATGCTTGGCCGTGCACGTGGCGCGACGGTTCAGTTCGGGCAGACCGTAGATGAAGTCGTGGTCGTCGCTCTTCAGACGGTAGTCCATCGAGAGGTCGATGATTTTCAAGTCCTCGGGGACGTTGTGGCTTTCCATGAACTTGCGTGTGTCGCCGTGGGCGGTGCAGAAGAAGAGCACGTCAATCTCGTCCAGCGGCAACTGGTCGGTAAAGGTCAGGTCGGTCTCGCCGTACAGACCTTCGTGTACGTCGGTTATTTTGTTTCCGGCGTTGCTCGCACTGTTGATGAAGACGATTTCCGCCTCCGGGTGGTTCAGCAGCAGACGGATCAGTTCGCCTGCCGTGTAGCCGGCCCCGCCGATAATTCCTACTTTTATCATAAATAATCTGTGTTTTTACTGTCTAAAATAACGGTTTTCCTCTTCGGGCACAATCAGTACCATCAGGAAATAAATGATGACGCCGGAAAAGGCGCTGAATATCGTAGCCAACGTATAGACGATGCGTACCAGTGAAACGTCAAGACCGAAGAACTCGGCCAGACCGGCGCACACGCCTGCGATCATGCGGCCGTTGCGTGGGCGTCGTAGTTTTTTGTCCGTGCTCATACGCTTGTCAGATGTTGTTCAACTCGTCCTTGTGCGTAGCATAGTAAGCGCGCAGCGGAGTCGACGAAACCTTGATGAAGCCCTTGGCATCCTCGGCCGTCCATCCCTTCTGCATCTCGCCATATTCGCCGAACTTGTTCTTCACCAGGTCGTCCTTGCTCTCTACGCCTACGGTGTGGAAGCCCAGCGGACGAAGTTCGAGGATGGCTGTACCGTTTACATTGCGCTGGCTTTCGGTCAGCATGGCTTCGATGTCGCGCATTACGGGTTCCAGATATTGGCTTTCGTGCAGGAACATACCATACCAGTTGGCTACCTGGTCCTTCCAGTACTGTTGCCACTTGCTCAGGGTGTATTTCTCCAGGAAGCGGTGTGCGCCGATAATCAGCATGGGGGCAGCAGCTTCGAAACCTACACGGCCCTTGATGCCGATAATGGTGTCGCCCACGTGCATGTCGCGGCCGATGCCATAAGCAGCTCCGATTTCCTCTACTTTCTGAATAGCCTTGATGGGGTCGTCGAAGTGTTCGTCGTTCACGGCTTTCAGTTCGCCCTTTTCGAAGGTGAGGCGCAGTTGCTCGGTGCCCTCTTTGGTGCAGTGCTTCAGGTAAGCGCTCTCTGGCAATCCCTGGGCAGAGTCGAGTATTTCACCGCCGCAAATGCTGGTTCCCCAGATGCCGACGTTGTACGAGTATTTCAGTTTGGCAAAGTCGGCGGCAAAGCCATGCTTGTTCAGATAGTCAATCTCTTCCTGACGGCTCAGAGCCATGTCGCGGGTCAGGGTGATGATTTCCACACCCGGTGCCATGACAAGGAAAGTCATGTCGAAACGCACCTGGTCGTTACCGGCTCCGGTCGAACCGTGAGCGATGGCATCGGCACCGATTTCGTTGGCATAGCGGGCGATGGCCAGTGCCTGGAAGATGCGCTCCGAGCTGACGGAGATGGGGTAGGTGCCGTTACGCAGCACGTTGCCGTAAACCATGTATTTCAGACTCTTTTCGTAGTATTCGCGGGTGACGTCCAGTGTCACGTATTTCACGGCGCCCAGTTTGTAGGCGTTCTCCTCGTTGGTTTTCAGCTGCTCGGCACTGAATCCGCCGGTGTTGGCGCAGGCAGCATATACTTCGTATCCTTTTTCCTTGGCCAGATACATCACGGTGAACGAAGTGTCCAGCCCGCCGCTGAATGCGACAACTACTTTTTTCTTCTTTGCTTCCATAACTATTGTATTAAGAATGAAGAATTAAGAATGAAGAATGGCTTTGTCGCTCTTCTTTCCCTTGTCTTCATCGCTGTTTTTGCTTTATTTGTTGTTTCTTTGTCGAATGAATCCTGCGTCCTGAATCTGAAAATGCTTCATTCTTCATTTTTCATTCTTTATTTATGTCAGATTCTGTCTTCTTCGTGCAGCGCGGGGTCGTAGAGCATGGCGGTGCAGATGCAGAACTTGCGGTTCTTAGCCACCAGTATGTCGTGATTGATACATCCCTCGCAACCTTTCCAGAAGGCTTCATCGTCGGTCAGTTCGTTGAAGGTGACGGGCACGTAACCCAGCTCGGTGTTCATCTTCATAACGGCGGCGCCGCTGGTCAGACTGAATATCTTGGCCCAGGGCCATCGGAGGCGTGCCAGCTGGAAGGAGGCCTGCTTGATGCGTTTGGCCAATCCCAGTCCGCGGTACTTGGGGTGTACAATCAGACCGGAGGTAGCTACATACTGCTTGTTTCCCCAGCTTTCGATGTAGGTGAAGCCGGCAAAGTCGTCGCCACACAGGGCAATGATGGCTTTTCCTTCCTTCATCTTGGTTGCTACATATTCGTGTGTGCGTTCGGCGATGCCGGTGCCGCGTACTTTAGCTGCTTCGCGTATGGTATCCAAAATCTTGTCGACGTAGACTTCGTGTGAAGCGTCGGCCACCATGACTTCAATTTGTTTCGAATCCATTTCTCTCTTGATCAGTTTATTTCTTTTGTTCTTTTATATCGTTTACTTCTGTGTGTGTCGGCATCGGCCCTTGGCGTTTTTCGTTGGCGGGTGTGGCCCGTTGGGGACGCTCGTTGACGAATGCTTCTTTTCGGGGGTGCTTGCCGGCGTTCTTTTATTGGATGTTCGGTATGATGCTGGACAGGAACTGGCGTACTTCCTCGTGCGAGGTGTGTTCGTGCAGCACAAGCATGATGGTGTCGTCGCCTGCTATGGTGCCCAGTATGCCTTCGTACTCGCGGTTGTCGATGTCGTAGGCCATGCTGCTGGCATAGCCCGGGCGGGTGCGGATGACGGCGATGTTGCCCGAGAACTGAAGCGATACGAATCCGCTGTACATCAGCATTTCGCTGGGACTTTGTCCGTTGTTGCGCTTGTACATGATGTCGTTGGGTAATACATATACGTATCGTCCGTTGGTGTTGGCCGCTTTGGCCACTTTCAGTTGCTTCAGGTCGCGCGAGAGGGTTGCCTGCGTCAGTTCGAATCCTGCTTCTCCCAAGGCTTGCAACAGCTCGTCCTGCGAGCCGACTTCCTTGCTCGAAATGATCATCTTGATTGCGTCTAACCGATTGGCTTTTTTCTTCATCTTTCTGTATAATTATTCTTTCAACGCTGCAAAAGTAGGGATTATTTTGGAAAGAATATGCAAAAACAATGATTTTTTATTCTGTTTTTGCCGAAAAGAAGATTATTTATGCAAAAACGATGCTTCTTTATTCATTTTCTCGAAGTAATGTGGAAGCAGCCTTGCTTCAGTTCGTATTTGACGTAGCACTCGCCATTCTGTTTCAGGTCTCTCAGCACTTCGGACAGTACAAGTTTCAGTGTGTCGGCGCTGACGTCCTGCAAGGGGCGGCCGTCTTCGTCTTCTACTTTTTCGAAACGTTTCCAACTGATGTCGAACGTAGTGCCGTAGGAGTGGGCAGAATTGCTCGAAGCGTTAGTGTTGCGGCGGCGCAGGCGCTTCACGTCGTCCTGGGTGCGGAGGACGGAGGTGACGATGACTTTATTCGGATTCAGTCCTTTCGAGGTGAGCGAATCGAGGAAATTGCTTCCGATGCTGTCGAGCAGATCGGCTGCGCCGGGCACGAGGTAGGGGATGGAGTGGGTGAGTGAGTCGACAGCGTAGAGGTCGTTGGTCTGGATGTGGCGAAGCTTCTCCTTCAGGGCTTCGGCTTCCTGGCGCGAGCCCAGGGGAGCGATGCCGATGGCGCGGGCCACTTCGAGGTGCTTGGCGTTGAGGTCGCCGAAGGAACGCTTGTAGCTGACGACGCCCTTGATGTTGCGCGGTTCGTTCAGTTTGAGGGACATGTCTTTCTTTTTGCAGCTACCGAGGGTGGACGTAGCTACGGTTGCCGCAAGCAACACGAGGGGGAGGTAGTGTGTAAATCTGTTCTTTTTCATTGCTTTGTTTTTGTGAATTTATATGCAAGTCTTTGCAAAAGTCACGGCAAAGATACTTTAATCCGCAGAAACTGCATTATCTTTGCACCCAAAATGCAGGGACAGGCTGACCGATGGCCGGATGCGGGACGAATGCTTGCGAGCGGCTGGCAGGTTACGGACAGATGTCCTTTTCTTTTGAATCCTCTAATATAAAAAGGAAGAACTGTGCAACGATATTTCATCTATTTGGCTTACGACGGAACGGCCTATCACGGCTGGCAGATACAGCCCAACGGGGCAAGTGTGCAGGAGTGTCTGATGAAGGCGCTCTCGACGTTGCTGCGCCGCGAGGTGGAGGTGACGGGAGCCGGGCGCACGGATGCCGGGGTGCACGCCTCGCTGATGGTGGCTCACTTCGACAGTGAGCAGCCCTTGGACACGGTCTTCATGACAGACAAGCTGAACCGTCTGCTGCCGCCTGACATTTCGGTCTACCGTCTGCGGGCGGTGAAGCCCGATGCGCATGCACGCTTCGATGCCACGGCACGCATGTACAAGTATTACGTCACGACGGCGAAGGTGCCGTTCGACCGGCAATACCGTTGCCGACTGTTCCAACGGCCCGACTTCGACCGGATGAACGAAGCGGCGCGCCGGTTGTTCGACTATACCGACTTTACCAGCTTCAGCAAGCTGCATACCGACGTGAAGACCAACAACTGCCGCATCATGCACGCCGAGTGGACACAACTGGACGAGGTGACCTGGGTGTTTACCATCCGTGCCGACCGCTTCCTGCGCAACATGGTGCGGGCCATTGTGGGCACACTGCTCGAAGTGGGCCGCGGCAAACTGTCGGTCGAGGGTTTCTGTCGTGTCATCGAGCAGAAGGACCGTTGTCGTGCGGGGACTTCCGTACCCGGCAATGCGCTGTTCCTGGTCGACGTGGCCTATCCCGAGGAACTGTTCTTGGAGGAAGAGGATCGATGAGGCTTCTTTCCTTATTATATATGTAAGACTTACGTCCGTTAATTCGTTTTTTTATTATGTGGTTATTGCTTGCTTTTCTTTCGGCTGCGCTGCTGGGCTTTTACGATGCCTTCAAGAAGCAGTCGTTGCGCGACAACGCCGTGTTGCCCGTCCTGTTTCTGAATACACTGTTTTCGAGCCTGGTTTTCCTGCCTTTTATCGTGCTGTCGTTTGCGGCGCCCGAAGTGTTGCGGGGCACGATGTTCGAGATGCCCGTGGCAGGATGGGAAACGCATAAGTATATCGTTGTAAAGTCGTTCATCGTCCTCTCGTCGTGGGTGTTCGGTTACTTCGGCATGAAGCACTTGCCGCTCACCATCGTGGGACCCATCAATGCCACGCGTCCGGTGATGGTGCTCGTAGGCGCCATGCTGTTCTTCGGCGAACGGCTCAACCTGTATCAGTGGGCGGGCGTCTTGCTGGCCGTGGCTTCGTTCTTCATGCTGAGCCGTTCGGGCAAGAAAGAGGGCATCGACTTCGGTCACAACAAGTGGATCTTCTTCATCGTGCTGGCTGCGGTGACGGGAGCCGTCAGCGGCCTGTACGACAAGTATCTGATGACCCGCCTCAACCCGATGCTGGTACAGTCGTGGTACAATGTCTATCAGGTGTTCATCATGTGCCCCGTCATCCTGCTGTTGTGGTACCCCAAGCGTAAGTCGAGTACGCCGTTCCGCTGGAAGTGGACCATTGTCTTCATCTCGCTATTCCTTTGTGCAGCCGACTTTGCCTACTTCTATGCCTTGAGTTACGAAGATTCGATGATATCCATCGTGTCGATGGTGCGCAGGGGCAGCGTGGTGGTGTCGTTCCTGTTCGGAGCCTTGTTCTTCCGTGAAAAGAATTTAAAAAGCAAGGCTGTCGACCTGATTTTGGTGCTGATAGGAATGTTCTTCTTATATTTGGGGAGCAAATAGGAGGGAAATAAAGAATTAAGAATGAAGAATTAAGAATGGAGAATGAAGGATGAAGACTTGTTCATTTCCTCCCCATCCACTATTTATTATTAATTGTCAACTATTAATTAACTGTTATGAACCGCTTGATATTACTCGCTATATGCTTGCTGGTGCTGCCCCTGTCGCTGCGTGCACAGCTGGCGAAAGACGTTTTCAAGGCTATGCCCGACTCGCTGAATCTGCTGCTGACGTCGGTGAACCGTGCCGACTTCATCGACTTTCTGGAAAGCAAAATGAAGGCCGAAGTGACCAACCGCTTCGACGGCAAGTCGGAGATGACTGCGCTGACGCCCGACTACATCCACATCCGCATGACGCCCCAGAGCACCTGGGAGATGAAACTGCTGCCGCTGACCGATAGCACCAAGGTGGTGTGCACCGTCTCTACCGTTTGCGCCCCGGCGTGCGACAGCCACATCCGTTTCTACACCACCGACTGGAAAGAGCTGTCCGCTGCCGACTTCCTGCCTGCCCTGCCCGTGACGGACGACTTCATCGAAGCCGCCCCCGACTCGGCCGACATCTACGACTATCAGGATGCCCGCCGCCAAGCCGACATCCTCTTCCTGAAGGCTTCGCTTTCGCCCACCGATGCCGCACTGACCTTCACCTTCTGCACCCCCGACTATATGGAAAAAGAAGCGGCGGACCGGTTGAAACCTTTTGTCCGCCGCCCTGTGGTTTATACCTGGAAAGAGGGGAAATTCGTCACTTTACCTTAATCTTGTCGAACCCTTCGCCGTAGACTCCGATGACAGCACTCTGCGATACGAATGCCTTGGGGTCGATGTCTTTGATGAGGCGGAAGATGATGGGCGACTCGCTTTTCTTGGCCAGTACGAACAGCATCTTCACCTCGTGACCCGTGTAGAAGCCCGAAGCATGAATCACCGTCACGCCGCGGTGCGGATATTTATTGATGTGCTGTCCTATCTCCTCGTACTTGTCGCTGATGATGAAGAACTGTACCGACTGGCGGGCACTGTTGACCACCTGGTCGAGCACAAAGCTACAGATGTAAAGGGTGACGTATCCGTAGACAACCTTTTCCCAGTCCTGCAACGCGAAGTAACTGGACGAAATGATGATGAGGTCGCAGATCAGCATAACGCGTCCCAGCGTGATGTCGCGATACTTGTTGATGATGGCGGCGATGATATCCGTTCCGCCCGTACTGCCGTTCGCCGAAAAGGCAATGCCGATGCCGCCTCCGCAGAACGAAGCTCCGATGACGCAGGCCATGAAAGGCTGGTCGTCGAGCAGCACCAGTCCTTCGGTCAGCTTCTGGATGACGGACAGGAAAAAAGTCAGAGTGAACACGGCAAAGATGGTCTTGATGCTGAACTTCCATCCCAGTATCCGTATGGCCAGCAGCAACAGCAGCACGTTGATGCCGAAGTAAGTGTACTGCACCGGAAAACCGGTAGCGAAATAGACGATGGACGCGATGCCCGGCACGCCTCCGGTGGTGATGTCGTTGGGCAGCAGGAATACGGTCCAGCCGATGCCGTACATGATCATGCCCAAAGCGATCATCAGATAGTCTTTCATTTCCCGCAGCATATTCTGCCGGAGCGGGCTGGTTTCAGTTGCTTTCATATGAATTCGTCAGATAGATAGCAGAAGCATTTTGCGGCAAAGATATGGTAATTTTCTTTCCTATGTTCGGGCAGGTGCGGATTTCTTTCTGCGCCTTCTTTTTTACCCCGTTTTTACCGCCTTTGTAGGACACTTGCCATTCATTTCTGGGACACTTGCACGGCTCGCGAGCAATGCAAGTGTGGCTCGTGAGCCACACAAGTGTCTCTCGCGAGCCGTACTTGTATCATTCAGCGATGGTGGGGGATTGGAATAGGCAGAAAAGAAAAATCAGATAGAAATCTTGCGATAACTATCTGATTCTCTTAAGAGCGGAAGACGGGACTCAAACCCGCGACCCTCAGCTTGGAAGGCTAATGCTCTATCAACTGAGCTACTTCCGCAAATTTATGTGGGCAAAGATGGATTCGAACCACCGAAGGCGTAAGCCAGCAGATTTACAGTCTGCCCCATTTGGCCACTCTGGTATTTGCCCTTTGGCTTTCGAGCTACTCGGGTGAAGCACCTTTGTTTCTCAATTGCGATGCAAAGATACGACTATTTTTGTAAACTCCAAGCGAAATCTATCATTTTTATTGCAGTAATTGCACATTCGTCGCCTTTATTGCCTAATTTTCCTCCGGCGCGGTCCTCGGCTTGCTCCATTGTATTGGTCGTAATCAGGCCGTAAATCACTGGTACATCGCCACTTGCGTTCAATTGTGCGATGCCTTGGGTTGTTCCCATGCAAACATAGTCAAAATGTGGCGTATCTCCGCGAACTACGCAGCCCAATGCAATAACTGCGTCCACTTCGCTATATTCGATCAGCTGACTGGCTCCGAAAGTCAGTTCGAAACTGCCCGGAACGGTTTTGATGAGGATGTTTTCTTCTTTAGCTCCGTGTTTTTTCAGAGTTTTCACGGCACCTTCGAGCAGTGCGCCCGTGATGTTGTAGTTCCACTCGGAAACGACGATACCGAATTTCATTTTCTCGGCATTGGGTACTGAGTTGAAGTCGTAGTCGGAAAGATTGTGGTAAGCTGTTGCCATAGATATTAAAATGTTATGGTTTTGAGTTTGGTTTAAGGCGGTTTGTATAAAGCGAAAGCACGGATTACACGGATACCACGGGGACTTCTCCTTTCCGTGTTTTTTCCATGTATTCCGTGCTTTCGGTATTTCTTATATATAAGGTATATATGCTTCGCGCAATTACTTCTTCATGAACTTGGCTTGCTCGATGTACTTATCGATGTTCATGGATTGGTAAGAACGGAAGTATTTTTCCTTAATAGTGGTGTAAGCGTTGATGGCATCATCGTACTTGCCTTGCTTCACCAGGATTTCTCCGGCCTGTTGCAGATAGATGGGGCTGATGGCGTTGCTGTTGGCCTCTTCGGCTGCTTGCAGCAACAGCGATACGGCTTTGTCCAGCTGACCCAGCTGAGCGTAGCAGTTACCCATAGCACCTTTCATGGCGGGAGCTACCAACTGGTCGTTGCCGCTGAAGCTGTCGAGTGCTTTCAGAGCTTCTTCGTATTTGCCCAGGTGAGCGTAGCAAAGTCCTGCATAAGCCTTGGCCAGGTTGGCAGCGTCAGTTCCGCTGTATTCTTCGGCCACTTTCAGGAAGCCTTTGTAACCGATGCTGTCGCCGTTGAGGGCTTGTTCGTACTTGTCGGCTTCGAAATATTCCTGTCCTTTGAACAGGGCAGCCTGTGCTTTCTCTTCACGAGGTTGTGCATACAGATTCTTGTACATCACTACTCCGGCCACGATGATGACGATTGCCAGCACGGCACCGATAATTGCTTTCTTGTTTTTGATGAGGAATGCCTCTGACTGTGTCAACGCATCTTCCACGTTCAGGGCTTCGTTGGTCTTTTTTTGTTCTGCCATTTTTGATATATACTTTTTGTTATTATTCTTATGTAGGGAATTCGACCTGCAAAAGTAAGTTTTTTATAGTTATCGGCGAAATTTAGCGGCATCTTTTTTTGTTTTGCTGCTGAAAACCTTTATTTTCGGCCCGCTTTTCCGTAAGAAGGCCTATCTTTGTACGTCAACTTAGCGATAGATTTACATGATACTTAAGCGCATATCGATACTCAACTATAAGAATCTGGAGCAGGTAGAGCTGTCTTTTTCGCCCAAGCTGAACTGTTTTTTCGGACAGAACGGCATGGGCAAGACCAACCTGCTGGATGCCGTCTATTACCTGTCGTTCTGTAAGAGCGCGGGCAACCCCATCGATTCGCAGAACATCCGCCACGATGCCGACTTTTTCGTCATTCAGGGGTTCTACGAAGCAGCCGATGGAAGTCCGGAGGAGATATACTGCGGCATGAAGCGCCGTCAGAAGAAGCAGTTCAAGCGCAACAAGAAAGAATATACCCGCCTGTCCGACCACATCGGCTTCCTGCCGCTGGTGATGGTGTCGCCTGCCGATTCGGACCTGATTGCCGGGGGAAGCGACGAGCGTCGCCGCTTTATGGATGTGGTTATTTCGCAGTACGACAAGGAGTATCTCGAAGCTCTGATACGCTACAACAAGGCACTGGCTCAGCGCAACGTCCTGCTGAAAAACGAAACACCCGTCGAGGACGAGCTGCTGCTGGTTTGGGAGGAGATGATGGCACAGACGGGCGAAGTGGTATTCAGAAAGCGCGAAGAGTTTATCCGCGAGTTTATTCCCATTTTCCAGAACTTCTATTCGTTCATTTCGCAGGACAAGGAGCGGGTAGGGCTGACCTACGATTCGCACGCACGCGACGCCTCGCTGCTCGAAGTGCTGAAGACCAGCCGCGAGCGCGACCGCATCATGGGCTATTCGTTGCGCGGGGTGCACAAGGACGAACTGAACATGCTGCTGGGCGACTTCCCCATCAAGCGCGAGGGCTCGCAGGGGCAGAACAAAACTTACTTAGTGGCACTGAAGCTGGCGCAGTTCGACTTCCTGAAGCGGACAGGCTCGACCGTGCCGTTGCTGTTGCTTGACGACATCTTCGACAAGCTTGACGCTTCGCGCGTGGAACAGATCATCAAGCTCGTGGCGGGCGACAGCTTCGGGCAGATATTCATCACCGATACCAACCGCGAACACCTCGACCGCATTCTGCATAAGGTGGGCAGCGACTACAAGATGTTCCGCGTAGAGCGGGGCGAAGTGTCGGAAATGGAGGAGGACGAAGTATGAAACGGAACGATGCCGAACAGATAGGCAAGCTGATACAGCACTACCTGCGTCAGGAGTGCCTGGAGTCGCCGCTCAACGAACGGCGGCTCATCAACGCGTGGCCCGAAGTGCTGGGTCCGACCATTGCTTCGTACACGCGCGATCTTTATATAAAGAATCAGGTGCTCTACGTACATCTTACTTCGGCCGCCCTGCGGCAGGAGCTGATGATGGGGCGCGACCTGCTGGTGCGCAACCTGAACCGCCATGTCGGTGCACAGGTCATCACCAATATCATTTTCCGTTGACCGGATCTGTGTCTGCTTTGTTAAACAATGTTATAAGTTGGGCCTATAAAGGTTACAACTTATGTGTCTGATTTTGTACCTTTGCACCCGCAAATCAGCAGGAAAAAGAAAGTCAGAATGAAAATACGTTTTTACCACATCGCCATCCGTTATCAGAACAAGATACACGACTTCCATGCCTGGGGTGTGGCTGCTCTGATTTAATACCTGTCTCTTCCGTCCGACGGGCGGAAGCATTTCCCATCCGATTTCAATTTCTTATTCAGGTTTTGCGGACTGTCCGGCGACAGGTCGTGTCGTCGCGTGCCGGCAGGAGGACCGGTGCCTTGTCCGTACAACCGTAACCCTTAACTTCAATTATTACATGTTTATGAGTTACAGAAAAGGACTCATGGCGCTGTGTGTGGCAGTGCTGTGCAGTCCGGGCCTTTACGCCCAATCCGCTTCGTCGGGCCGCCTGTTGAGTGTCAATGAGATGTTCCGCCTGGCCGATGAAAACAGCAAGAGTATTCAAACCTATTCCACGGCCCGCGAGGCTGCCGACCAAGTGCTGCAGGCCGCCAAGGCACAGCGCCTGCCCGATGTCTCCGCCAGTCTGTCGGTCAGCTACCTGGGCGACGGTCGCTTGTGGGACCGCGACTTCAGCAACGGCACCAACATTCCGATGCCCCACTTCGGCAACAACTTCGCTCTTGAGGCGCAACAGGTGATTTACGCCGGTGGTGCGGTGAACAGCAGCATTGCCCTGGCCGAACTGGGCCAGCAGATGGCAGGACTGGACGCGCAGAAGAACCGTCAGGAAATCCGCTTCCTGCTGATAGGCTACTACCTGAACATCTATAAACTGGGCAATCAGCGTCAGGTTTTGCAGAAGAATCTGGAACTGGCCGAACAGGTTATCCGCAACATGGAGGCACGCCGCAACCAGGGAACTGCCCTGAAGAACGACATCACCCGCTACGAGCTGCAACGCGAAACGCTGAAGCTGCAGTTGGCGCAGGTGGAAGACGCCCGCCGCATCATGAACCATCAGCTGGTGACCACCCTGCATCTGCCGGCCGGCACCGAGATTATCCCCGACACTACGCTGCTCTCGTCCGACGTGCCCGCGCTGGCCGAAAGCGACTGGCAGCAGATGGCCCTGCAAAGCAACCTGGCCTTGCAACAGAGTGGCCTTTCGGTCGAGATGGGCAAGCAGAAAGTGAAGCTGGAGCGTTCGGAGCTGCTGCCCAAAGTGGCGCTGGTAGCAGCCGAGCATCTGGACGGCCCCATCACCATCGAAGTGCCCGTGCTGGACAACAACTTCAACTACTGGTACGTAGGCGTGGGCGTGAAGTACAATATATCGTCACTCTTCAAGAACAACAAGAAGCTGAAGCAGGCACGTCTGAACGCCCGCAAGGCGCAGGAAGAACACGAACTGGCAGCCGAGCAGGTGGAGAATGCCGTACAGGCTGGCTACGTGAACTTCCTGACCTCCTTCACCGACCTGCACACGCAGGAGAAGAGCGTACAGCTGGCCGACGAGAACTACCGCGTGACCAGCAACCGCTACGACAACGACCTGGCCTTGCTGACCGACATGCTCGATGCCGGCAACATGAAGCTCAGTGCCGACCTGGCGCTGGTGAACGCGCGCATCAACGTTGTCTACAATTATTATAAGATGCGATACATCACGCATACACTCTAACCTTTCTTATTTCATATATTCAACAAACCATAATACTTAAAGTCATGATTACAAGAACTGCAAAGAAACTGATATACAACATCGTCATCATCGGCTGCCTCGTGGCAGGGCTGGTTTACGTCTGCTCGCGCTTCCTGCACCTGGGCCGTGTAGAATATACCGACAACGCACAGGTGAAGCAGCACATCACCCCCGTGAATACCCGCGTACAGGGCTTCATCAAGCGCATCTGCTTCGAGGAGTTCCAACCCGTGCACAAGGGCGACACGTTGGTCATCATCGAAGATACCGAGTTCCGCCTGCGTCTGGCACAGGCCGAGGCCGACCTTGCCAATGCGCTGGCAGGCAGCAAGGCCACTACGGCAGGCATTGCCACCACACAGAACAACCTGAGTGTGAGCGATGCAGGCATCGAGGAGGCCCGCGTGCAGATGGAGAATGCCCGCCGCGAACTGACCCGTTACGAGAAACTGCTGGGCGAGGATGCTGTCACCCGTCAGCAATACGACAACGTGCGTACCACTTACGATGCCGCCAAGGCACGCTACGAGCAGGTGCTCCGTGCCCGCCGCTCTACTTCGCTGGTAAAGGATGAGCAGACCCACCGTCTGGATCAGAACGAAGCGGGTGTCCGCCTGGCCGAAGCGGCTGTAGAGCTGGCACGCCTGAACTTGTCGTATACCGTTGTGCTGGCCACCTGCGACGGCGTGACCGGCCGTAAGGACATCCACGAAGGCCAGTTGGTTCAGCCGGGACAGACGCTGGTGGACATCGTCGATGGCACCGACCTGTGGGTAGTGGCCAACTACCGCGAGACACAGCTGCCCAACATCCACGAGGGAGCCGAGGTAGAGATTACGGCCGACGCCGTGCCGGGCATTGTTTACAAAGGCACGGTAGAGTCCATCTCTGATGCTACGGGAGCCGCCTTTTCGCTCATTCCCCAGGACAACGCTACGGGCAACTTTGTCAAGGTAGAGCAGCGTGTCCCCGTGCGCATCAGCCTGCAGGGCAATCGTCCCGAAGACTTGCAGCGACTGCGTGCCGGGTTCAATCTGGAGTGTGAGGTGAAATATTGAGCAGACTATGGGAGCACCGATTCTTAACGGGCCGTTCACGATGCCCATGTTCCGCGAGTTTGTACCGCGCAAGATGCAGCCGTGGATTTATGTATTCTTCGCCGTTACCTTCCAGCTTTCCGGCGGGCTTTATTTAGGCGCACTCAACCAGATGGAGGGCGGCATGTCGCTGATGCGCGAAGACCTGCTGATGTGCCTTTACTCTAATCTGGCTGGCATGGCCATTTACTTCCCGTTGCTGTTTCGCATGAAGTTTCGTTTTACCAACAAGACGCTACTCACGGCCGCTGCGCTGGGTGCGCTGGTGTGCAACCTGGTGGCGCCTTACATCACCTTCCTGCCCCTGCTGTGGGCGGTGTGCTTCATCGAAGGCATCTGCAAGATTCAGGGTACTTTCGAAGCCATGTCGAACATACAGCTGTGGATGACGCCCAAGCGCGACTTCACCGTCTTCTTTCCCCTGCTGCACATCATTATCCTGGGCAGCATGCAGCTGTCCGACCTGATGACCACCTGGTTGCTGCACCACTATCATTGGACGTACATGCACCTGTTCATGGCAGGGTTGATGCTGGTGGACCTGCTGATACTTTCGACTTGTGTACGTCATTTCCGTTTCATGAAAAAGTTCCCGCTGGTGGGTATCGACTGGACAGGCGCGATGCTGTGGGCGGCCCTGCTGCTGCAGGTAGCCTACCTGTTCGACTATGGCGACTGGTACGACTGGTGGGACAGTCCCGTCATCTGTACGCTGACGTGCACCATCGTGCTGACGGCTTACGTCAGCGTCAAGCGCATGCTGGCCATCCGCCATCCTTTCTTAGAGCCCAAGATGTGGACCTACCGCTATCTGTTGCCCATTCTGGCACTGATTACGGTGGTCGAAATGATTCTGGCTACGGAGCGTGTGCTGGAGGAAAGTTTCTACGAAGGGGTGATGCACTATGCCGAGACCGTCAGCGTTCAGTTGGACTGGTTGGCGCTGGCTGGCATTCTGGCGGGCTGTCTGTTTGCCTACTGGTGGATGCACGTGCGCCGCTTCAACTACCTGCGGCTCCTTATCGTGGGTGTCATGGCGCTGGTGTGCTACCTGGCAGGTTATTATTTCCTGTTCTCGGGCGAGATACACCTGTCGCAGCTCTATCTGCCGACGATGTGCCGCGGCTTCGGCTACGCCATACTGAGTGCCACGTTTATGGTTTGCCTGGAGGAGATTATGACCTTCCAGCACTTCTTCCAGGCGCTCAGCGTTTTCAACATGCTCCACATGGTGGTGGGCGGCGTGCTGGGTTCGGCTCTTTACGGACGTGCCCTTTCCTACTACATGACGGACAACATGGCCCGCTACGGCAGCGCCATCGACCGCGTGTCGTTCAGCAGTTCGCCCTTCCCGCTGGGTGAATATATGAAGACGTTCGTCTCGCAAATGATGGAAGTCAGCATCCGCCAGATATACGGGTGGGTGCTCTACGGCTGCATCCTGTTGCTGCTGTTGTTCCTGCTCTACGACATGCCGGTGCGGCGCCAACTGAAGGAGATGCCCAGTTGGAAGAATGTGGCGCGCGAGGTGAAGAACACCTACCGCCGTTTCCGTTCGTTGCCCGACGAGTGACGGGTACGTGTTTGGACCTGAAGTAAATGGAATGTTAACGCCCTACCTGATAATATTGTAAAATATCCCGCAAAATATCAGCCCATGATGCTTTTTTCTCCGGGGCGACAGTTTCGTGCAACCGTTCCTGATTGTGCTCGTCTACCCGCGATGGCAAAGCCTTACCGCTTCCGGTGGTTGTTGAGTCAGAAGCAGGAGAGAGGTAATGTGTCAGGTAAGGGTTGGTCGCATTCGAGTTTCTGGAAGAATAGCAGGCAGTCAAAATCAGACAGTACCCCCATATACACATGTGTTTCAGTATCTTCATGGCAGCTGTGCTTTTTACAAAGAACGGTGTTTCTTCGTAGAGCTGCAAGTAAAGAGGGTTAAATTAGTTAAAAGTGTTTATTGCAAATAACGCTGGGCATGTTTGAATTGTACCTTTACAATGTAAAGATTAAAAGTATCACGCTATGAAGAAAGTCTTTCTTTTATTGATTCTCATGGCGCTTGGCGGAGTCTCTTACTCGCAGGTTCGGATAGTCGACAACGATTCTTTGAAGTCTGTCATTACTGCTTCCGACAAGCCTTATAAACTGATTTACGTTTTCTGTGATTACTGTCGTCCGTCTGTCGAACGTTTTCCGAAACTGTTGGAGGTGTTGAAAGGCAATTCGGATGTCGCTTTGTTTCCTATTTGCGCGCAAGGCTATGGAGAAGTAGCAGAGTATCTGAAAAGAAATGGGTTTTCGGAAACAATCTACCTGATTAACCAAAAGCGGAAAATTAAAATGATCGATCTGTATAATCCGATTAAGTTTACTTGTAAACTTCTGCACAAGCAGTTGGATATTCCGACAGATAAGATGGGGGCTTCGGACTATTGTCTGTTGGATAAGGACAATAAGGTTGTTCTTCAGACCCATTGGGAGATGCCGGATAGTTTGTATTTCGGACAGCTGAAGGAGTATTTTGCTCGTTTCCGCTCGCAGCCCGACGAGTGACGGGCGCAGGGCGGCGGAAGACTGCATTTGTCTTTGTGTTTCAGTTAAGGCGTTTCTGCTTGCAAAAAGAGCCGGAAACGCCTTTTTCTGTAACACGCTCTTTCGCTGAATCCCTCGAAATAGAGGGTGGAACTGCATAAAACGGCGCTAAAACCGCATGAATATACGCTGCGGATGCCGGAATTGCATCTTTTTGCCGTCTGAAACGCTTGTGCGGAACGTGCTCTGTGCTTGTCCGGTTGCCGAACAACGCTTGTGTGGCTCGGCAACAATGCTTGTGCGGCTCGGCCGGAAGGTATGTTATAGGGAGGAACAAAGCTTTCGGCGGGGCATTCGGGCGCTTTTTTCGTCTGTTTTGGTTGTAAGTATTTCGCTATCTGTTTGGCTGATAGACGAATAGTGCGTGTGCGCTTTGAAAAAATCGGCTGCCCGTCCTTCTGGCCGCAAATACGCGATTCTCGCGGACTTGGGTGTGCAAAGTGTCAGAATGATAGTTGGCCCGTTTCTCCTTTTCTTCCGCCCATCGGGCCGTTTGTCCGAAATAATATGTATATTTGCGGATATTCTCCGGATATTTATTCGTGGGAACGAAGGCTTAAAAACGGAAGCACTATGAACATACTTATCCTGAATGCCAGCCCCCGTCCCAACGGAGGCATCGCGCGCATGTTGCAGGCCATGGAGGAAGAAGCCCTGGCGTGCGGAGCCCGGGTGGTGAACCTGCGTGTCGCCGACCTGAAGGTGCGTCCCTGTACGGGTTGCATGACCTGCCGTACTGCCCAGCGTTGCACCTTGCCCGAAGATGACGCCCAATGCGTGGTGCGCCTGCTGGGCGAATGTCAGGTGCTCGTCATCGGTGCCCCCTGCTATTGGGGCAACATGCCCGGCACCCTGAAAGTACTGTTCGACCGCATGGTTTATGGCCTGATAGAGCAAAGCGGCACCGGACTTCCACGCCCGCTGCACGCCGGCAAGGACGCCGTACTGGTATCCACCAGTACCACCGCTTTCCCCTTCAACATCCTGTTCCACCAGACCAGCGGCACCATACGCGCCCTGAAAGCCATTCTGAAGTGGAGCGGCTTCCACATCTACCGCCGCATCGAGCGGGGAGGGGTGCGGCAGAAGCCCGTCGGCGAAAAAGATTTGAATCGTTGCAGGAAAGTGATGCGGAAGTTGTGCAAATAATCACTACCTTTGTGCCCTTGCAAACCGCGATGTAACTGTCCGGTTTTGTAGGTTTTTGCCGTTTACAGGTCCGTGCCCCCTTGCGAGGCTCCGGCTTGCAGGCCGAAAAACGTATCAACTTAAGATTATTGACTTTATGATATCTGTAGAAGGACTGAAAGTAGAATTCAACGCCACGCCGCTGTTCGAGGACGTGTCCTACGTCATCAA
Source organism: Bacteroides sp. ET489 (assembly GCF_030518095.1). Lineage (NCBI taxonomy): Bacteria > Pseudomonadati > Bacteroidota > Bacteroidia > Bacteroidales > Bacteroidaceae > Bacteroides > Bacteroides sp. ET489. The sequence goes on along the minus strand of NZ_JAULLJ010000003.1, from coordinate 53,262 downwards.
TAAGAAAGACCGCATTGCGCTGGTCGGTAAGAACGGAGCCGGCAAGTCCACCATGCTCAAGATACTGGCCGGACTGCAGCAGCCCACGGAAGGCGTGGTAGCCGTTCCCCGCGACTGTACCATCGGCTATCTGCCGCAGGTCATGGTGCTGAGCGACTCGCGAACCGTGATGCAGGAAGCCGAGCTGGCTTTCGAACACATCTTTGAGATGCAGGCCGACATCGACCGCATGAACCGCGAGCTGGCCGAACGCACCGACTACGAAAGCGAGGACTACCAGAAACTCATCGACCGCTTCACCCACGAGAATGAACGTTTCCTCATGATGGGAGGCACCAATTATCATGCCGAGATAGAGCGCACGCTCCAGGGCTTGGGATTCAGCCGTACCGACTTCGACCGCCCCACGAGCGAGTTCTCCGGCGGATGGCGCATGCGCATCGAGCTGGCCAAGCTCCTGCTTCGCCGCCCCGACGTGCTCCTGCTCGACGAGCCCACCAACCACCTCGACATCGAGTCCATCCAGTGGCTCGAAAACTTCCTGGCCACCCGTGCCAACGCCGTGGTGCTCGTCAGCCACGACCGCGCCTTCCTGAACAACGTCACCACCCGCACCATTGAAATCAGCTGCGGGCACATCTACGACTATAAGGTGAAGTACGACGAGTTCGTCACCCTGCGCCGCGAGCGCCGCGAACAGCAGCTGCGCGCCTACGAAAACCAGCAGAAGCAGATTGAGGACACCGAAGCCTTTATCGAACGCTTCCGCTACAAGGCCACCAAGGCCGTACAGGTGCAGAGCCGCATCAAGCAACTGGAGAAGATAGAACGCATCGAGGTGGACGAGGAAGACAACTCCACCCTGCGCCTGAAGTTTACCTGCTCCAGCCGCAGCGGCAACTATCCTGTCATCTGCGAGGACGTAGCGAAAGCCTACGGCGACCACGTTGTCTTTCACGACGTCAACCTGACCATCAACCGTGGCGAAAAGGTGGCCTTTGTGGGCAAGAACGGTGAAGGAAAATCCACCCTCGTGAAGTGCATCATGGGCGAGATAACCGACTATACCGGCCGCCTTACCCTGGGACACAACGTACAGATAGGCTACTTTGCCCAGAACCAGGCACAGCTGCTGGACGAGAACCTGACGGTGTTCGACACCATCGACCGTGTGGCCGTTGGCGACATTCGTCTGAAGATACGCGACATATTGGGCGCTTTCATGTTCGGCGGCGAAGCCTCGGACAAGAAGGTAAAGGTGCTCTCCGGAGGCGAACGCACCCGTCTGGCCATGATCAAGCTGCTCTTGGAGCCGGTGAACTTCCTCATCCTCGACGAGCCCACCAATCACCTGGACATGCGCTCGAAGGACGTACTGAAGGAAGCCATCCGCGACTTCGACGGAACAGTAATTATTGTCAGCCACGACCGTGATTTTCTGGACGGACTTGCGACTAAAGTTTATGAGTTCGGCGGTGGATTGGTGAAGGAGCACTTAGGAGGCATTTACGACTTTATACGGAGTAAGAGTCTTGAGAGCTCCTCAGGCCTCACCCCCGACCCCTCTCCCAAGGAGAGGGGAGGGAGGCTGGACTCCCTCTTTGCCTCCAATAATAAGAAGAATACCGCTACCACTCCCCTCTCCTTGGGAGAGGGGCAGGGGGTGAGGCTCTGGCAGGAACAGAAGGAACTCAACAAACGTCTGAAGAAGCTGGAGCGCCGCGTGGCCGACTGCGAAGCCGAAATCGAACAGACCGAAAGCGCCATCGCCATTCTTGAGGAGAAAATGGCTACTCCCGAAGGAGCCTCGGACATGTCGCTCTACGAGCAGCACCGCAAGCTGAAGGAACAGCTCGACCACGTAATGGACGAGTGGGAGACAGCATCGACGGAGCTGGAGGAAGCCCAAAAGGGAGCCTGATGGCCGCCGGGTGAAGAACGGAAAACAACTTTATAAAACAGTATAACAATGAACATGAAACATTTTCTTCCCGTTGCAGCGATCTGCCTGCTGGCAGCATCGTGCAACACGGGCAAGCAGACGGCCGAACAGACAGCCGGCATTCAGCTTGCCAATCTGGATACCACGGCTCTGCCGGGTACCGACTTCTATCAGTATGCCTGCGGTGGCTGGATGAAAAACAATCCGCTGACCGACGAATATTCGCAGTATGGTTCGTTCACTGTGCTGGCCGAGAACAACCGCAAGCAGATTCAGGGCCTTATCGAAGAACTGGCTGCTTCGCAACACGAAGCCGGCAGCGTGGCACAGAAGGTAGGCGACCTGTACAAGATTGCCATGGACAGCGTGAAGCTGAATCAGGACGGTGTTGCCCCCATTCAGGCCGAACTGAAGGAAATCGGTGCGCTGCAGAGCAAGGAACAGCTTTATCCGCTGCTGGCACAGCTCTATAAGAAAGGCATCGCAGCCTATCTGGCCCTCTACGTGGCAGCCGACGAAATGAACAGCAACATGAACGCTGTACAGATAGCCCAGTACGGACTGAGCATGGGCGACCGTGACTACTATCTGCTGAACGATGAGGCTACTACTAAAATTCGTGAGGCTTTCAAAGTACATGTGAAGAAGATGTTCGGCCTGGCCGGATATTCCGATGCCGACGCTGACCGTGCCGTGAAGGTAGTGATGGACGTAGAAACCCGTCTGGCACAGGCTTTCCGTTCGCGTGTCGACCTGCGCGATCCTCATGCCAACTACAACAAGATGTCGATGGAAGACATCAAGAAGCAATACCCCACCTTCGACTGGGATGCTTATCTGAAAGGACTTGACCTGAACGATGTGAAGGAAATCATCATCGGTCAGCCCGCTTCGCTGGAGGCTTCGGTGAAGATTCTGGACACACTGCCCCTGGCTGACCAAAGCCTGTACTTGCAGTGGAAACTGATTGATGCCGCTGCTTCTTACCTGAACGATGCGATGAAGGAGCAGAACTTCGACTTCTACAGTCGTACGATGTCGGGTACCCAAGAGATGCAACCCCGTTGGAAGACAGCTGTCGGCGTAGTAAGCTCTACACTGGGCGAGGCTGTCGGACAGATGTATGTCGAGAAGTACTTCCCCGCCGCTGCCAAAGAGCGTATGGTGACCCTCGTGAAGAACCTGCAGGAAGCACTGGGACAACGCATCCAGAACCTTTCGTGGATGGGCGATTCGACCAAGGTGAAAGCTCTGGAGAAACTGGCTACCTTCCACGTGAAGATAGGTTACCCCGACAAATGGAAAGACTACAGCTCGCTCGAAATCAAGAACGACTCGTACTGGGCAAACATCGAACGTGCCAACCTGTGGGGACACGCCGAGATGGTGGCCAAGGCAGGCAAGCCCGTCGACAAGGACGAATGGCTGATGACGCCGCAGACCGTGAACGCTTACTACAACCCGACGACGAACGAAATCTGTTTCCCCGCCGCCATCCTGCAGCCGCCTTTCTTCGATATGAATGAGGATGACGCCTTCAACTACGGTGCCATCGGTGTGGTTATCGGACATGAGATGACACACGGATTCGACGATCAGGGTCGTCAGTACGACAAGGACGGTAACCTGAAAGACTGGTGGACCGAAGAAGATGCCAAGAAGTTCGAGGAACGTGCCAACGTGATGGTAGCCTTCTTCGACAGCATCGAAGTGGCTCCGGGCGTACACGCCAACGGCCGCATGACACTGGGCGAGAACATTGCCGACCACGGTGGTTTGCAGGTAGCTTTCCAGGCCTTCAAGAACGCTACTGCCGCTGCTCCGCTGGCAGTAAAAGACGGCTTCACACCCGAACAGCGATTCTTCCTGGCTTATGCCGGTGTATGGGCCAACAACATCCGTCCGGAATATGTGCTGCAACTGACCAAGATTGACGTACACTCGCTGGGCGAATGGCGTGTGAACGGCGCACTGCCGCACATCGGTGCCTGGTACGATGCCTTTGGTGTGACCGAGAAAGACCCGATGTTCGTGCCGCAGGCCGAGCGCGTCTCCATCTGGTAACAGGACGGTGATATAACCCTATATATGAGAGGGGAGGATTCTTCTTCGCAGACTGTCTGCGGCGGAGAATTCTCCCTTTTTTGTGCCCGTCAGTGAGTGCAGGGAAGGGATGAAAGAGATTTTGACAATGTGCTTGCCAGATAATGCGTTCTGCTTTCAAATTGTCGGGAAATGTTTTTTTGAATTGACAGACCTGTTTTCCGAAAGTAGGCTGAAAATGTGAAAAGTGGGCGGAATAGGTGCTGAATCTGCATGAATATGCGTTGGGTATGCGGGTTTTATACGCTTTTTGTCCCCAAAATGCTTGTCCGGCGCGCGCTCCGTGCTTGTTCGGAACGGGAGCAACGCTTGTGTGGCTCGCGAACCATGCTTGTGCGGCTCGTCAGCAACGCTTGTTGTGCTCGTCGGGATGGCTTTTTGGCGGTGGAAACAAGGCTTTTGGGGGAGCCGGAGGGGAGGCGTTTTTCTCTTTCAGATGTAAGGATTTCGCTATCGTGCTAAGAGGCAGCTATATGCGGATTTTTACTTCCGAAATTCTGGGACGGCGGGCTGTCGGACGGAATTTCGCGATTCTCGCGGCGTTGGCGGAGCAAAGTGTCACATTGTCAAGTACGGTGCGTGACGCCATTCCCGGTAGCGAATCTGCCCTCTGGACTGTGCGGACGGAGGTATTCGTATACGTCTGGCAGAAACAGGCGGACGTACGGGGGCTTGTCATTAAAAAGTATAATTTTTGCGATTAATTGCCTGTGTATGCGTCTCCTTACGAACAAAATTTGTAACTTTGCGGCATTATAGATTTAATTTGCGCGTAATTTAAATAACTGAATCATGTCCGAAACAAAAAGAATCAAAACAGCTTTGGTATCTGTATACCATAAGGAAGGTTTGGATGAGATTATCACCAAACTGCATGAAGAAGGTGTAGAGTTCCTTTCGACAGGCGGAACTCGTCAGTTTATCGAATCTCTGGGTTATCCCTGCAAGGCAGTGGAAGACCTTACCACATATCCCTCTATCTTGGGCGGCCGTGTGAAGACATTGCATCCGAAAGTATTCGGAGGTATCTTGTGCCGTCGTGGACTGGAGCAAGACATGCAACAAATCGAAAAATATGAAATTCCCGAAATAGACCTCGTCATCGTCGACCTGTATCCATTTGAAGCTACTGTAGCCAGCGGTGCCGACGAGCCGGCCATTATCGAGAAGATCGACATAGGCGGCATCTCGCTGATCCGTGCGGCTGCTAAAAACTACAACGATGTGGTTATCATCGCTTCGCAGGCACAGTACCAGCCCTTCCGCGACATGCTGATGGAGCACGGTGCTACTACTTCGCTCGAAGAACGCCGCTGGTTTGCGAAAGAAGCTTTCGCCGTTTCTTCGCACTATGACTCGGCTATCTTCAATTACTTCGACGGCGAAGAAGGCAGTGCTTTCCGCTGCTCGGCCGATAATCAGAAGACTCTGCGCTACGGCGAAAATCCGCATCAGAAAGGCTACTTCTACGGCAATCTGGATGCAATGTTCGACCAGATACATGGTAAGGAAATCTCCTACAACAACCTGCTCGACATCAATGCTGCCGTTGACCTGATTGATGAGTTTGGCAACGACATCACTTTCGCTATCCTGAAGCACAACAACGCCTGCGGTCTGGCTACACGTCCGACTTTGCTCGAAGCTTGGAAAGATGCCCTGGCTGGTGACCCTGTATCGGCTTTCGGTGGAGTGCTCATCACCAATGCCGTTGTCGACAAGGAGACAGCCGAGGAAATCAACAAAATCTTCTTCGAAGTCATCATCGCTCCCGATTATGACGTGGATGCCCTCGAAATACTGGGTCAGAAGAAGAACCGCATCATCCTGGTACGCAAGCCTGCCGAATTGCCTAAGAAGCAGTTCCGCTCGCTGCTGAACGGTGTGCTGGTACAGGATCGCGACCTGAAGATTGAAACTCCTGCCGACCTGAAAGTGGTGACCGAAAAGGCTCCTACCGCTCAGGAAATCGAAGACATGCTGTTTGCCAACAAGATTGTGAAGAACAGCAAGTCCAACGCTATCGTGTTGGCTAAGGGCAAACAGCTGTTGGCAAGCGGTGTAGGACAGACCAGCCGCGTAGATGCTCTGAAGCAGGCCATCGAGAAGGCCAAGAGTTTTGGCTTCGACCTGCACGGTGCCGTGATGGCCAGCGATGCTTTCTTCCCCTTCCCCGACTGCGTCGAGATAGCCGGCAACGAAGGTGTTACAGCCGTTATCCAGCCGGGCGGAAGCATCAAGGACCAGCTGAGCTTTGACTACTGCAACGAACACGGAATCGCTATGGTGACTACCGGATTCCGTCACTTCAAGCACTAATCGATAATGAAGAACGAAGAGTGAAGAATGAAGAATTTCCATGCGGCGCGTAGTTGCCTACCTGAATTCTTCATTCTCCATTCTTCATTCTTCGTTTAAATAGATTCTTCATTCTTCATTTATAATTCTTCATTTATAAGATGGGATTTTTCTCTTTTACACAAGAAATAGCGATGGACCTCGGCACAGCCAATACCATCATTACCGCTGGTGGTAAGATTGTGGTGGACGAACCTTCGGTGGTGGCCTTGGACCGTCGTACAGACAAGATGATAGCCGTGGGCGAGAAGGCAAAGCTGATGCACGAGAAGACCCACGAGAACATACGCACCATCCGTCCGCTGCGCGACGGCGTGATAGCCGACTTCTATGCCTGCGAGCAGATGATTCGCGGACTTATCAAGATGGTGAACAACCGTAACCGTCTGTTCTCGCCTTCGCTCCGCATGGTGATCGGTGTTCCTTCGGGCAGTACCGAAGTCGAGCTCCGTGCCGTACGCGACTCGGCCGAACACGCCGGCGGACGTGACGTCTACCTCATATTCGAACCCATGGCAGCAGCCATCGGTATCGGTATCGACGTGGAAGCTCCCGAAGGAAACATGATTGTTGATATAGGCGGTGGCTCTACCGAGATTGCTGTCATTTCGCTCGGCGGTATCGTATCGAACAACTCCATCCGCATTGCCGGCGACGACCTGACAGCCGATATTCAGGAGTACATGAGCCGTCAGCACAACGTCAAGGTCAGCGAACGTATGGCCGAACGTATCAAGATACACGTAGGCGCCGCCCTTACCGAACTGGGTGAAGACGCTCCCGAGGACTACATTGTACACGGACCGAACCGCATCACAGCCCTGCCTATGGAGGTGCCTGTCTGCTATCAGGAAGTGGCACACTGTCTGGAGAAGTCTATCTCGAAGATCGAGACAGCCATTCTGAGCGCGCTTGAGAATACTCCTCCCGAACTTTACGCCGACATTGTGCACAACGGTATTTACTTGGCCGGTGGTGGTGCCTTGCTTCGCGGACTCGACAAGCGTCTGACGGACAAGATCAACATCCCCTTCCACATTGCCGAAGACCCCTTGCATGCCGTAGCCAAGGGAACGGGCGTGGCGTTGAAGAACGTTGACCGCTTCTCGTTCCTGATGCGGTGATTTGTAAATGAATTAGTGAATGGATATTTGATAACACATCTGTCGGTTATCAACTATCCATTATCCATTGTTAATTAGTATAGAACTCGTGCGGAATCTACTGAACTTCCTTCTTAAATACAATTACTGGTTCCTCTTTCTGCTGTTGGAGGTAGCCAGTTTTGTTTTATTGTTCCGCTTCAACCACTACCAGCAGAGTGTGTTCTTTACCTCGGCTAACGAAGTGGCGGGACGCGTCTACGAGATATCCGGAGGCATCAGCTCTTACTTCCACCTCAAGTCGGTGAACGAAGACTTGCTCGACCGCAACCTGCTGCTTGAACAGCGTGTGGCACAGCTCGAAAAGATGCTGCGCGACAAGGGAGCCGACTCGGCGCGCCTCTACAGTCTGGACCACATGGAGGCAGGCGATTACCGCATCTTCAAGGCAAACGTTATCAAGAATACGCTGAACCGTGCCGACAACTACATCACTCTTGATCAGGGTGCATCGGCAGGTATACGGCCCGACATGGGAGTGGTCGATGCAAACGGAGTAGTCGGCATTGTCTACAAAACCTCGCCTCACTATTCGCTCGTCATTCCGTTGCTCAACAGCAAGTCGAGCATCAGTTGCAAGATTGTGGGCAGCGAATACTTCGGCTACCTGAAGTGGGAAGGCGGTGACTCACGCTTTGCCTATCTGAAAGACTTGCCCCGCCATGCCGAGTTCAACCTGGGTGATACGGTGGTGACAAGCGGCTATTCGGCTGTGTTTCCGGCCGGTGTCATGGTGGGTACGGTGGACGATATGTCCGACTCGCACGATGGGCTTTCGTACCTGTTGAAGATAAAATTGGCTACAGACTTCGGTAAGGTGAGCGACGTACGCGTCATAGCCCGTAACGGTCAGGAAGAACAAAACAATTTGGAGGTAGAAGAAACGAATTAATACACCATTGGTACACAATTATCTGCATAAAATAGGATGGTTCGTCGGCTTGCTGTTGTTGCAGGTGCTGATATTGAACAATATGCATATCGTCGGATATGCCACTCCCTTTCTGTACGTCTATCTGATACTGAAGTTCGAGTCGGAGACTTCGCGCAACGCGCTGATGCTGTGGGCTTTCTTTTTGGGCCTTGCCATCGATGTCTTTTCCGACACGCCGGGTATGAATGCTGCGGCAACGGTTTTTCTGGCCTTTTTGCGTCCGGTACTGTTGCGTCTGTTCACACCGCGCGATACGGTCGAAAGTTTTGTACCGGCTGTCCGCACCATGGGTATTTCGCCTTTTCTGAAGTATCTTTCGTTCAGTGTGCTGGTCCATCATGCCGTGCTGCTCTCCATCGAATTCTTTTCGTTTGCCCATTTGGGCACGCTGTTGCTGCGCATCCTGTCGAGCAGTGTGCTTACAGTGGCGTGTGTCATGGCGGTCGAAGGTATACGGAAAAAGCGGTAGCAGTCCGTCGGCCTGATCGTACATTTACTCAATTATCTATTTACCCATTCGTTCAATGAAGGACTATCAGTTAGAGAAACGGAAGTTTGTAATCGGCTTGGCGGCAGTGATTATTGTATTCATTTATATCCTGCGCCTCTTCGACCTGCAAATCATGACAGATGATTACAAGAAGAATGCCGACAGCAACGCTTTCCTGAATAAAATACAGTATCCTTCGCGCGGAGCCATCTACGACCGTAACGGTAAGTTGCTTGTATTCAACCAACCTGCTTACGACATTACCTTCGTACCCCGCGAAGTGACACAACTCGATACGGCCGATTTCTGCCGTGCCCTGAACATCACGCGCGAACAGTTCGACAAGCGCATGAAGGATGTGAAAAACCGGTGGATGAATCCCGGATATTCGAAATACACCCATCAGACTTTTATGACACAGCTTTCGTCCGAGGAATGTGGTGTGTTTCAGGAGAAATTGTTCAAGTTCCCCGGTTTCTACATACAGCGTCGTACCATCCGGCAATACACCTACAACTCTGCCGGACACGTGCTGGGCGACATCGGTGAAGTATCCAAACGCGACATTGAGAAGGACGATTATTACATTCGCGGCGACTACATTGGTAAGCAGGGAATAGAGCGTTCTTACGAGACCTACCTGCGTGGCGAAAAAGGCGTGGAAGTGTTGCTTCGCGACGCCCACGGCCGCATTCAGGGGCATTACATGGACGGTCAGCTCGACCGCCCTTCCATTCCTGGCAAGAACCTTACGCTGGGTATCGATATCGACTTGCAGATGCTGGGCGAACGGCTGTTGCAACATAAGATTGGTGCCATCGTAGCCATCGAACCCTCTACGGGCGAGATTCTCTGTATGGTATCGTCGCCCTCGTTCGATCCACATATACTGATTGGCCGTCAGCGCGGAAAGAATCATCGCCTTCTTCAGCTCGACAAGCGGAAGCCTTTGCTGAACCGTGCCATTATGGGAGCCTATCCGCCCGGATCGACATTCAAGACGACACAGGGACTCACTTTCCTTCAGGAAGGCATCATACACGAAGAAACAACGTTGTATCCCTGTTCTCACGGTTTCAGCTACGGTAGTTTGCATGTAGGTTGCCACGGACACGCTTCGCCGCTTTCACTGGTGCCGGCCATTGCTACTTCGTGTAACTCGTACTTCTGCTGGGGCTTGTTTCGCATGATAGGCGACCGCAAGTATGGTTCACCCCAAAAGGCTTTGACCGTCTGGAAGGACTACATGGTTTCGCAAGGATTCGGTTACAAACTTGGCACAGACTTGCCGGGCGAGATACGTGGTTTCATCCCCAACGCCAGTACGTACGACAAAGTTTACCGCGGCTCGTGGAATGGACTTACCATTATCAGTATCGCCATCGGGCAGGGTGAAATTCTGGCTACACCTTTGCAGATTGCCAATCTGGGAGCTACGATTGCCAACCGTGGTTACTTCATAACGCCTCATGTGGTGAAGGAAATACAGGACAACGAACTGGACAGTTTGTATCGCACCCGCCGCTATACGAGTATCGACCGCAAGTATTACGAAGATATTGTAGAAGGTATGCGGGCAGCCGTTACGGGCAGTACGGGTAGTGCTACCTGTCGTATGGTTGGAACCATTTTGCCGGGTGTAGAAGCTTGCGGAAAGACGGGAACGGCGCAGAACCGCGGAAAAGACCACTCCGTCTTTATGGGTTTTGCACCGATGGACAATCCGAAGATAGCCATAGCTGTGTATGTGGAGAACGGTGGCTTTGGGGCTACGTTTGGTGTGCCGATTGGTGCAATGATGATGGACCAGTATCTGCATGGCAAACTGTCGCCCGAGAACGAGAAACTGGCAGAAGATTTCAGCAATCGAGTCATCTACTACGGCGACGAAGAACGGTAGGAGAAGTTAAGCCTCACCCCCAGCCCCTCTCCCAAGGAGAGGGGGGGAGGATGTGATCAGTACTGAAGAAAGGTATAAGTGCAACTTAAAAACTTAAACGAACTTAGAAATTCAAGATTTGACTATGATAGAGAATTTGGCAACAAGGAGGGACAGCATCTGGAAGTCGCTTGACTGGACGACGATTATCGTCTATCTGCTGCTGATTGTATGCGGTTGGTTCAGCGTGTGCGGGGCAAGCTACGATTACGGCGACCGCGATTTTCTGGATTTCTCGACCCGTGCAGGCAAGCAGTTCGTCTGGATTATCTGTTCGTTTGGACTTGGGTTTGTGCTGCTGATGCTGGACGATACGCTGTACGACATGTTTGCTTACCTTATATATATAGGCCTGATGCTGCTGCTTATCGTCACCATTTTCATTGCGCCCGATACGAAAGGGTCGCGTTCATGGCTCATATTGGGGCCTGTCAGCCTGCAGCCGGCGGAGTTTGCCAAGTTTGCTACGGCTCTGGCACTTGCCAAGTACATGAGTGCCTATTCGTTTACACTCCGGAACTGGAAGAAAGTGTTGATGGTGGCTTTCCTGATACTTTTTCCAATGATGCTTATTATTCTGCAGCGCGAGACGGGTTCGGCACTGGTTTACCTGGCTTTTTTCCTGATGCTCTATCGCGAGGGAATGCCTGGAGTAGTGCTGTTTTCGGGTATCTGTGCTGTCCTTTATTTTGTAGTGGGCATCCGCTTTGCCGAAGAATGCATAGCCGACACGCCGACACCGATCGGCGAGTTTGCTGTGTTGCAGATGGTGTTGCTGTTTGCTGCGGGGATGGTGTGGGTGTACGAGAAACGTTGGGTGCCGGTACGCAATATGCTCATTGGCTCGGTAGGAGGAGTGCTGCTGGCATTCATCGTGTCGGAGTATATCGTTCCTTTCAACCTGGTATGGGCGCAGTGGGGGCTTTGTGCGCTTGCCGTGGGCTATCTGTTTTATCTTTTTCTGAGTGAGCGTCGCTGGTCTTATCTGCTGATAGGGTTGTTTGCGATGGGCTCCATCGGCTTTCTGTATTCCAGCGATTATTTCTTCAACAAGGTGTTGGAACCCCACCAACAGGTGCGTATCAAGGTGGTACTGGGCATGGAGGAAGACTTGGCCGGTGCAGGATACAACGTCAATCAGTCGAAGATTGCCATCGGTTCGGGTGGTCTGACGGGTAAGGGATTCCTGAACGGCACACAGACGAAGTTGAAATACGTGCCCGAGCAGGATACCGACTTCATCTTCTGTACAGTAGGTGAGGAAGAGGGCTTCGTTGGCTCTGTTTTTGTACTACTACTGTTCTTGACGCTGATATTGCGTCTTATTGCGCTGGCCGAGCGTCAGCAATCCCCCTTCGGGCGAGTGTATGGCTATTCGGTGTTGAGTATATTTCTGTTTCACCTCTTTATCAATATCGGTATGGTGCTGGGACTGACGCCTGTAATCGGCATTCCTTTGCCGTTCTTCAGCTATGGTGGCTCGTCGTTGTGGGGTTTTACGATTCTGCTGTTTATTTTTCTGCGGATTGATGCGGGTAGGAACCGCCGGCTTGTCTGACAAGGCGGATGCCGATGTCGTTGATGCCTGGCAGTGTTTCGTTGGGCAGGGTATGGATCAGTTTGAGGCGATAGGTGCCAGCACTGTCGATGCGGATGGTACCTGCCGGAAAGCGTGTCTGATACAGTCCGCCCCAGCCTTCGCCTTTCCAGTGCCCTTGTCGGTCGGCCAGAATGTAGTGCAGGCTGTCGGTTGTCGTCTGGCTGATGCCCGGACCGCAGTAACACAGTCCTAATCCGATGTCCTGATACGGGTAACGGTTGGTGTTTCTGATTTCGATGTCGAGCCTGTAGTGCGTTTGCGAGTCGGGCACAGTGACGTCGAACACAACCGTGTCCTGCTTGCTCCAGCCTTCGCTGGGCAAGGAGTGGAAGTTATGGTATACAGCCTGCTTGTCGCATGCGCATAGGGCACATACGGCAAGCAGTTGTAACAGATTCCGGCAGAATGCCGTCGGATTAGTTTTGCGACGGCTGTTCATTGTTGCTTTGAGTTGGTTTGGCTTCCTGCCGTGGCTTGGGCTCCTGCTGGGGTTTTGCTTCCTGGCGGGGCTTGTCGCCTTGTTGTTTTCTTTCGCCTTGCTGGTTCTTCTCCTTCGGCTGGTTCTTTCGGGACTGCTGTTGTGGACGTTCGCTGCCAGCGGGTTGCTTTTCAGCTTTGGGGGCTTTTTCGCCTTGAGGGGCATTGCCCTGCTGCGGCTGCGAAGCGGCTTCCTGCTGTTGTTTAGGGCGGTTGTTGCGTCCGTTTTTGCGCTTGTTTTCACCCGATTGACGCTTATTGTTTTCGCCGGCTTCACCGTTGTTAGGCTGCTTGGCCGGTTGTTTGGCGGCTACGGCTTCGGTCTGCTCGGCGTTTTGTGCGCGTGCGGGTTGCTGCTTGGCTGGTGCGGCAGCCTGCTGTGCGTTGTCCGGCTGACGGTTGGCATTGCCTTTTTTCTTCTTCTTGCGCGAGTTTCCGCCGCCGTTGTTCTCGCTGGCTTCTTTGGCTTCGGCGTTGTTGTTGCCTTTGGCTTTGCGGTTGCGGTCGAAGCGGGTCAGGCTTTCCTGTTCGAGCAGGTCGGTTGACTTCTTGCTGTCGTTTCGGTTGGCTTCTTCGTGCAGACTGTCTGGTTTGATGCCACGCTTGTTCATGCCAATCACTTCGAAGGCACGGCGGCTGCTGATGGTTACCAGGTTGGCTGGGATGCTCTTGTCGGTGGAGTAGGTAATCTGATTGCTCAGAATGTCGGCCTTGAAATAGTAGAAGAGACCGTCCTTGGTTTCGAGTTGGATTTCCTTCGAGGGCAGGCGCTTCTGGGCTTCCACGTAGCAGTCCACTTCGTAGTTCAGACAGCACTTCAGCTTGGCACACTGTCCGGCCAGCTTCTGCGGGTTGAGGGAGATGTCCTGGTAGCGTGCGGCGCTGGTCGATACGGAGACAAAGGTTGTCATCCAGGTGGCGCAACACAGCTCGCGGCCGCAGGGACCGATGCCGCCTATGCGTCCGGCTTCCTGTCGGGCTCCGATTTGCTTCATCTCGATGCGTACGCGGAATACTTCGGCCAGGACTTTGATGAGCTGGCGGAAGTCAACACGTTCGTCGGCTATGTAGTAGAAGATGGCTTTGTTGCCGTCGCCCTGGTATTCGACGTCGCCTATCTTCATCTCCAGCTTCAGGTCGAGGGCTATCTGGCGGGCACGGATCATGGTGCTGTGCTCGCGGCTCTTGGCTTCGTTGTACTTCTCCATGTCCACGGGCTTTGCCTTGCGGTAGATGCGCTTGATGTCGGCCTCGGACTTGAGGTTGGCTTTGCGCATCTGCAGGGGCACGAGGCGTCCGGTCAGGGTTACGACGCCGATGTCGTGACCGGGAGTGGCCTCTACGGCTACGATGTCGCCCTTTTCGAGGGGGATTTTGTTGCTGTTGCGGTAGTACCCTTTGCGGGTGTTCTTGAACTGCACTTCCACGTACTCGCTTTCTTCGGCATTGCCGGGAATGTCGGCCAGCCAGTCGTAGGTGTTCAGCTGCTTGTCTTGTCTGCCACAGCTTTTGCAGCAGAGGTTTCCGCTTCCGTTATGTAGTTTGAATTCATTCATATCGTTTGGTTGAATATAATGTTAGTTTTCAGGTTCTCAAGTGTGCGGGGTGTTGCTTATCCCGTTTTCAGCAGAACGATCATCTTCAGTGCGAAGTCGAAAAAGACCATGCGCGGGTTGACGTTCTGTTCGATGTGTATCTGCGCTTCGGTCAGTTCGTGAACGATGCCCATGACGTTGCGCTCGTTGACGAAGGGGGCGAAGCGTGTCGAAAAGTTCTCTTCCTGCAGGGTCATGTAGTTCATGTCCGGACGGTGGAAGTTGTAGATGAAGTTCTCGCGTATCATGCGCTGGCAGTAGTCCAGAAAACTTTTCTGGCGTTCGCGGCCGATGGAGGCGAGTTGCTCGCTCCATTGCTTCATCTCACGTATCTTGCGCTGGTAGGACAGCCGCATCAGGCTGACGAACCAGTTGAAAAAAAGTTCGTTTTCTTCGTTCAGTTGGATGGCTTCGAGTGCCTTGATGAAATCGCCACCGGCCAGGTGGGCTATCTTTTCGCTGTCGACGGGTTGCACGCCGTACTTGCTTTGCAGGGCAGCGGCAATGTTGGCCTCGCTGATGCGGGGGATATTGATGCGCTGCGTGCGGCTTTGTATGGTGGGCAGTATCATGTCCGGCGTTTCGGTGATGAGCAGGAAGACGGTGCGTGCGGGTGGCTCCTCGAACAGCTTGAGCAGCTTGTTGGCACAGGCTTCGTTCATCTTTTCGGCCATCCAGACGATGGTCACCTTATAGCCTCCCTCGCTCGACTTCAGGCTAAGCTTGCGGATGATTTCCTCGCTCTCCTGTGTGAAAATCTGCGCCTGCTTATTTTCGGCATCCATGTCGTCCAGCCAGTGGCTGAGGTAGAAGTAGGGATTGGCGATGAGCTGCTGCCTCCATTGGGGCAGAAAGTCGTTGCAGACGGATACTTTGGGGCTCTTGGCCTTGTTGACGATGGGGAAGATGAAGTGGACGTCGGGGTGTACCAGTTTTTCCCACTTCACGCACGAAGGGCAGGTGCCGCAGGCATCGGTGGCGGTGCGGTTGGGGCAGCACAGGTAGCGTGCATAGGCCAGGGCGAGGGGCAGTTTGCCGCTGCCCACGGGGCCGCAGAAGAGCTGTGCGTGGGCGATACGTCCTTCCTGCACTTCCTGTATCAGGCGTCGTTTTACCTGCTCTTGTCCGATGATGTCGTTGAAACTGAACACGTTATTTAAATCCTTTTTAGTGAATGAGGCATGTCATTTCAGCTCCTTTTATGGGTGGATTCCAAATCCTTCATTCCTCATTCTTCGTTCTTCCTTTATTAATAAATCTGTCTGGCTACTTCTCGGATGCTGTCGGCTGCTCCTATCGAATAGAAGTGCAGGCTGGGCACTCCGTGGTCGATGAGCTCGCGGCATTGCTTGACGCACCACTCGATGCCCACGTGGCGTGCCTCGTCGTCGTTGGTGCATTTCAGCAGTTCGTGGGTCAGCTCTTCGGGCAGGTCTACCTTGAAGGTCTTGGGTATCATGCTGAGCTGCGACAGCTTCTTGAAGGGCTTGATGCCGGGGATGATGGGAATGGTGATTCCCTCCTGGCGGGCGCGCTCTACGAAACTGAAGTACTTGCGATTGTCGTAGAAGAGTTGTGTGACGGCATATTCGGCGCCGGTCTCCATCTTCTTTTTCAGCCAGTACAGGTCGGTCTCCAGATTGGGGGCTTCTTCGTGCTTCTCGGGGTAGCAGGCTACGCCGTACGAGAAAGGCGTACGGGTGATTTTCATCTCCGACCCGTCGACGAAGATACCTTTGTTGAAGTTGTTGATCTGCTGTTGCAGTTCGACGGCGTGGGCGTGTCCGCCCGGTTCGGGCACGAAGACAGACTCGTGCTTAGCCTTGTCGCCGCGCAGCACCAGCAGGTCGGTGATGCCGAGGAATTGCAGGTCGAGCAGTTGATACTCCGTGTCTTCCTGCGTGAATCCGCTGCACAGGATGTGGGGCACAACGGTGATGTTGTACTTGTTCTGTATGGCGGCAGCTACGGCCACGGTGCCCGGGCGGCGGCGCAAGCGGTTGCGTTGAAACAGTCCGTTGCCCAGTTCTTTGTAGACGTATTCGCTGCGGTGGGTGGTGATGTTTATGTATTTGGGGTCGAATTCACGCAGCAAGTCGATGGTCTCGTACAGTTTCTCGATGCCCGTGCCTTTCAATGGCGGCAGTATCTCGAACGAGAAGGCGGTCTTCTGCGTGCTGTTTATCAGGTCGATTACTTTCATCTTCTTTTCTTCTATTTCCTTTTGTCTGGTAACAGACTTGTACATTGGGAACAAAAATACGAAAAAGAAACGAGAAAACCATACGACTTCCCTACTTCTTGCTTTCGAGGCTTCCGGCAGGCATGTTTGCAGGGCGTTTGAGCCACACAAGTGTTGCTCGTGAGCCGTGCAAGTGTTGCTCGCGAGCCGTACAAGTGTCTCTCGCGAGCCGTGCAAGTGTCCCACAAATGCCATGCAAGTGCTGCTGAAAAGCGGTTCGGCTGGGGTGGAAAAAGAGGTAAAATACTGCTGCGGTAGAAATAATATTGTAAAATTTTGCCGAGCCGGTTTTTCTGTTTAGTTCAAAATAAGTCCGGATAGTGTCGCGTTTTGGCTGTTTAGTTCGGATTTTGGATTTTTCAATGCGCCATGGTTCCCTTTCAGGGACGAAAAAAAAGAGTTTCGAATTGCTAATTTTTTGGAAATTAGTCTATCTTTGCAAGGTCTAGGTTTCTCTGTCAAATGGTTTAGTGGTAGTGAAAATAGGCGTTTTATGTATGCGGAGAGCGTTTTTTAGCAGCATTTTGCTTGTGTGGAAAATTACGGATTTTTCAACCTTTTTAAGTGAGTTTGAAACATAATGAATAAGCTCTTTTTGTAAGTATAAATATCTGTCATGTGACGGTGATATAATCTTTGAAGAAAGAATCGGTTGTTCATTATTTATAGGTGTTTGATGTCCGATGATGTTTCTGTACGGAGATATGAGGCTAAAACAGTTCCCACGTCTCTTCCTTTATTAAAATCCGTCTGGGGAACTACGGACTATTATTAAAATTCGTATGAAGAATTGTTTCTGTTTCGCAGCATTGTTAGGCCTGATTCTGTTGGCCATGCCGCAAGGAGCTAAAGCTCAAAAGGTAGAATATCGCCAGTCGCAGAGCCGTTTGATCGAACCGCAGCAACAAGTGTTTGTTCGTCCGCTGGTTGTTGACCTGCAGGTAATCACGAATGAAAGACAGAAGGCAGTATGGCCTTTCCCAGATGTGGATATTACGAAAATGACAGTGCAGGATATTGATAATCTGAAAATTAATGCTCTTTATCTTACTGCACAAAAATGTGATGCAGACGTAATAGTTGCTCCTACTTTTGACATCCGTACTGTGAAAAAAGGCATCGAAATAACAGTAATAGGTTTTCCTGCCAAATACCAGAACTGGAAAGTGGCTACCAAAGAAGAAGACTATAAGTGGATTCAGGATGTTTATGGCACCAAGATTCGTTTCGTAAATCCTTTCCAGTCTTTGGGCGATAATAAAGCCAAGAATTCTGATACTGAAAAATAACGGAGTGGGTATTTTTATCAATCAATTCATAAATAGTCTGAGTCTTGTTTAGGCTCTTAATCTTTTAATTTTATTAGCGATGAAAAAGTTTTTATTATTTGTGGCAGTGGCATTGGTTTGCTCCACAGTAAGTGCACAGTTGGTAACTAGTTCGACTTACAAAAAACAAAAATCTAAAGCCGTATGGTATGTAAAAGCAGGTTTGGATATTGCTGGAGTGAGTGGTGACGGCTGGGATGAAGTAGGTAATAAGACCGGTTATGTAGTAGGTCTTGCTTTCGACCGTCCCATCGGTGGCAGCGGTGTGTTCTGGGGTATGGGACTGCAGTTGGCAACTAAAGGCTTTAAGGAAAGCGAAAGCGGCGTTGAAGTTTCATTGAATGCGAACAAGCTGGAAATCCCCTTAAATTTTGGTTATAAGTACAACATCAATGACGACATTGCAGTAGATGCACGAATCGGTGGATTTATCAATTATGATGTTTTTGGTAAGTTCAAAATGTCGATGGATGGTGAAGAGGAAAGCGTTGACCTCGGTGATATCGAAGGATACGATCGTTTGGGTGCCGGTATGCAGTTTGGCGTAGGCGTATGGTATCAAAGCTTGAATTTCAACATTACTTATCAGAAAGGCTTCGTTGAACAGTTTGAAGGCGGTAAAGAAAACAACTGGATGATTTCTTTGGGATATGCCTTTTAATAGATGAAATTTATAAGAGTGCCGCAAGTGGTGATATACTGCCACTTGCGGTATTTCTTTAACCTTAACTGTGTAATACAAAATATTGTCAGAAAGAAATAGTGGCAGGAAACGAAATTGCCGAAGTAAGGTAAACATGTGCTGGCGCAAGCGGAAGTTTCCTGTGGTAGAAAAAATGAATAAAGGTTGAATCGTTAAATAATAAATAGGTTTGATGCAAAAAAATATTTTTCTGTTTATATGCAGTTTGTTCCTGCTTTGTCCTTTGGTGAATGCACAGTCAGTTCCTTCTCCCTATACGGTAGTGAAGGACAAAGTAGTCATATCCCAGTTTCATACACTGGAACAGCCATCTACCTCTGAAGGCATATTCGTAAATGCTCTTCTGTGGGCTATTGACCATCGCGAGTTTGCCGATCTGGATGAAGAAGAAAAAGAAAAGATGGCTTTTGCCGTAGATTATGATAAACGGCAGTTTACTGTAGAACTAATGCAGAAAGGTGCTTCTTCCGGTGCTTGTTATAATAGTTTGCTCTCTGTAAAAGTGGCGGACAATATTATCACCATTTTGGCTTCTGATATCAGCTGCGAGACACAGGTTGCGCCGATTAAACTGGTTCGTCGGATGCCGTTCGAGAAACTTCAACCGGAGAAGAAAGAAAAACATAAGGAGAATTTGGATGAGTTTGCAGCATTATATGAAGCATATACAAAACTGATGTTGGAATATATCGTTTCCACTAAGTCGCCTGTTATTACGCATTGGGCAGAAATCAAAGCCAAGGAGGTGGTAAAGGGCATGACAGCTGCCGAATGTTTGCTTTCCATGGGAAAACCGGCATCGGTACAGAAGTCTGGTGGAAAAGAAGAATGGATGTACGACTCTTATACTTACTTATTTTTTGAGAACGGCAAGCTTGCTTCGTTTATTAAGTAAGTAAGCTGTATTCTTTTTGATATACTGTGTGAAAGAAATGCCGGAGGAACATGCTCGTTGTTTCCCGGCATTTTGCTGTCCGGATGTGGGCTGGGAGTGTCGCCGATCCCGCATCTTTGCTTCATGTGTTGTAAAACACTTCTTCGGATGTTGCTTTTCTGCGCGAAAATGCAGTTCTTTGCATCAGTATAGTTCAGCACAGATGAATCGTGGAATCCGCTGCCGGAAAACAGTCGGAAACCTCGATGAACACGATGTGGAAACAGCTATGTATCTTTAGCAGAAATAATGAAGTAACAACAATCTAAGAACCATGAACAAGAACAGTAATCAAACAAAAGAGTCTATTCTCAGCAAAGACGGAGTCAGTTATCTCATTCCCTTTATACTTGTAACTTCCTGTTTTGCCCTGTGGGGTTTTGCCAACGACATTACCAATCCTATGGTGAAAGCTTTTTCCAAGATATTCCGGATGAGTGTTACCGACGGAGCACTGGTGCAGGTAGCCTTCTATGGCGGATATTTTGCCATGGCCTTTCCGGCTGCCATGTTTATACGACGGTTTACTTACAAGGCCGGCGTACTGCTGGGACTCGGACTGTATGCCTTGGGCGCGTTTCTGTTCTTTCCCGCCAAACTGACGGGCGATTATTATCCTTTCCTGATAGCCTACTTCATCATGACCTGTGGACTTTCGTTCCTCGAAACGAGTTGTAATCCGTATATCCTGTCAATGGGTACTGAGCGGACGGCCACACGCCGTCTGAATCTGGCGCAGGCTTTTAATCCGATGGGGTCACTGTTAGGCATGTTTGTGGCAATGAATTTCATTCAGAATCGTCTGAATCCGATGGATACCGTCGAACGAAGCCAACTGACGCAGGCCGAGTTTGAGCAAGTGCGCGATTCCGACCTGGCAATACTTATCGCTCCTTATCTGGTGATTGGGGTCATCATTCTGATTATGCTGTTGGTGATACGCGCGGTGCGCATGCCGCATAACGGCGACCAGTCTCATTCCATCGATTTCCTGCCCACGTTGAAACGCATTTTCTCCATCCGTCATTATCGCGAGGGCGTGGTGGCACAGTTCTTCTATGTTGGTGCACAAATCATGTGCTGGACGTTTATCATCCAGTACGGTACACATCTTTTCATGTCGCAGGGTATGGAAGAGCAGGCAGCCGAGGTGCTTTCGCAAAAGTACAACATCGTGGCTATGGTGATATTCTGCATCAGCCGTTTCATTTGTACCTTTATGCTGAAGTATCTCAATCCGGGCACGCTGCTGAAGGTGCTTGCGCTGGTAGCTTGTGTACTGACTCTTGGAGTCATGTTCCTGCATAACATCTTTGGCTTGTATTGCCTGGTGGGCGTATCGGCCTGTATGTCACTGATGTTCCCCACTATTTACGGTATAGCCCTGAACGGCTTGGGCGACGATGCCAAGTTTGGTGCCGCCGGACTGATTATGGCCATTCTGGGAGGTTCGGTACTGCCGCCGGTACAGGCTGCTATCATCGACTGCAAGGTGCTGATGGGTATGCCTGCTGTCAACCTGTCGTTTGTGCTGCCGCTGGTGTGCTTTGTGGTGATTGTGATCTACGGCCACCGCGTAAGGCGCATTCGTTAGAAGGTCGGGTGCGGGCGGGGCATAGCCTGTTCTTAAAAAGCAAGGGTAAAATTCGTTCCCTTTCGGGGAAAAACGCTACCTTTGCCGATTAAAGAAAATCAATACGTTATGCCATTAAATTTACCCGATAAGCTGCCTGCCATCGAGTTGCTGAAGGAGGAGAACATCTTCGTCATCGATACCTCCCGTGCAACCCAGCAGGACATCCGCCCGCTGCGCATCGTCATTCTGAACCTGATGCCGCTGAAAATAACTACCGAAACGGACTTGGTGCGCCTTCTTTCGAACACCCCGTTGCAGGTGGAGATACAGTTCATGAAAATAAAGAGTCACACCTCGAAGAACACCCCTATCGAGCACATGAAGGCGTTCTATAACGACTTCGAAAAAATGCGTGCCGAGAAGTTCGACGGTATGATTATCACCGGTGCGCCGGTCGAGCAAATGGACTTCGAGGAAGTGACTTACTGGGACGAGATTACCGACATTTTCGACTGGGCACGCACGCATGTCACTTCGACTTTGTATATCTGCTGGGCCGCGCAGGCCGGACTTTATCACCACTATGGCGTGCCCAAATATCCGTTGGACAAGAAGATGTTCGGCATTTTTGCCCACCGTCCGCTGCAACCGCTCCATCCCATTTTCCGCGGATTCGATGATATGTTCTACGTGCCCCACAGCCGCCATACCGAAGTCCGCAAGGAAGACATTCTGAAGGTGCCCGAGCTGACACTGCTCTCCGAATCGGAGGATGCCGGCGTACACTTGGTGATGGCACGCGGAGGTCGTGAGTTCTTTGTTACCGGACATTCCGAATATTCCCCGCTGACTCTGGATACCGAATATCGCCGTGACCTGGCCAAAGGCCTGCCCATAGAGATGCCCCGCAACTACTATGTGGACGACGATCCCGAAAAAGGTGTCCGCGTGCGTTGGCGTGCTCATGCCAATCTGCTGTTCTCCAACTGGCTGAATTACTTTGTATATCAGGAAACTCCGTATAACATCAACGAAATAGAATGATCAGACAACGGAAAATCGAACTGCTGGCTCCCGCCAAGAATCTGGAATGCGGGATAGAAGCTGTAAACCATGGAGCAGATGCTGTCTATATCGGCGCGCCCAAGTTCGGTGCGAGGGCTGCTGCCGTCAATTCGCTGGAAGACATTGCAGCTCTGACGGACTATGCCCACCTGTATGGCGTACGCATCTACGTGACGGTGAACACCATCCTGAAGGACGAGGAACTGGAGGAAACAGAACGCATGATCGATGCCCTGTACCGCATCGGTGTAGATGCACTGATTGTGCAGGACATGGGCATCACGCGGCTCAACCTGCCACCCATTCCTCTCCATGCCAGTACGCAGATGGACAACCGCACCCCCGAGAAAGTACGCTTCCTGGCCGATGCCGGTTTCAAACAAGTGGTATTGGCGCGCGAACTGTCGCTGCATGAGATTGAAGGCATCCACCGTGCTTGTCCCGACGTGCCGTTGGAAGTATTCGTACACGGTGCGCTGTGCGTCAGCTACAGTGGGCAGTGTTATGTCAGCCAGGCCTGCTTCGGACGCAGTGCCAACAGAGGCGAGTGCGCGCAGTTCTGTCGTCTGCCTTTCAGCCTGGTCGATGCCGACGGAAAGGTGATTGTCCGTGACAAGCACCTCTTGTCGCTGAAGGACCTGAACCAAAGCGAACTGCTGGAACAACTGTTGGATGCAGGTGCCACTTCGCTGAAAATCGAAGGCCGGTTGAAGGATGTGACCTACGTAAAGAACGTCACCGCAGCCTATCGGCAGAAGCTGGACGAAATCCTGGCACGCCGTCCGGAGTATGCACGTGCTTCGTCGGGCCGGTGTCATTATACGTTTACTCCCCGTCTGGACAAAAGCTTCAGCCGTGGATTTACCCACTACTTTCTGCAAGGACGCGAGCGCGACATCGCCTCGTTCGATACCCCCAAGTCGCTGGGCGAGGCGATGGGAACAATGAAGGAACAGCGCGGCGGCTGGATCAGCGTGGCAGGTGTCAAGCCTTTCCACAACGGTGACGGCGTCTGCTATCTGGACGAACAGGGGCGTCTGCAGGGGTTCCGCATCAACCGTGTGGACGGCAACAAACTGTATCCGGCGGGCGAAATGCCCCGTATACGTCCGCGCACGCCGCTCTTCCGCAACTACGACCAGGACTTTGAGCGGCTGTTGGGACGCAAGTCGGCCGAACGGAAAATCGCTCTTGGCTGGGAATTGGCCGATACGCCCTGGGGATTTGCCCTGACGGCGACCGACGAAGACGGCTATCATGTTACCCTGGGATTTGCCAGCGACAAGCAGCCGGCACGTACCCCGCAGGCCGACAACCTGCGCACACAGCTGTCCAAGCTGGGCAACAGCCCCTTCGAAGTGGCAACGGACAAGAAGACGGGTGCGCCCGACATTGCGCTGCGTTTGTCGGACAACTGGTTCATTCCCTCGTCGGTGCTGACCGACTGGCGCCGTCAGGTGGTGGAGCGGCTGACAGCCGTACGCCGCGCAGGTTACCGTCGCGAGCTGGCGGTGTGGAAACCTACCACTCACCGTTTCCCGGCCACTTCGCTGACATATCTGGGCAATGTGATGAATGCCGCTGCTCAAAGCTTTTACCAGGAACACGGACTACAGTCCATTGATCCGGCGTTCGAGAAACAGTCGGTGCCCGAGGCTGTGCTGATGTTCTGCAAGCACTGTCTGCGCTATAGCATGGGCTGGTGTCCCACGCATCAGCACGGTCGTTCGCCCTATCGCGAGCCCTACTATCTGGTGGGAACCGACGGACGCCGTTTCCGGTTGGAGTTTGACTGCAAACGGTGTCAGATGAAAGTAAGCCTGGCTTCCGGCCCCACTTCCAAAGAGAGGGGAGAGTGAGGACGGCCAATGAAAATGTATTGAAAGAAAGAATGAAGCATGAGGAATGAAGAATTTGTAAAGGGAGAACGCCGGTTGAAGAGCATACGGACAGACGGCCTGAAGAGGGTCGGCAGAGCTTTGTGTGCCCATTTTCTTTCTTTATATGCACGGATTGGGCATATATTTTTTTTATTCTTCCTTCTCTCGCTGTCTTCCTGCCACTATCCGCGCATTGCGCTCGATTCGGAGGAACTGACGGGACGTCAGCGCGATTCGCTGGCATGCCTGTACAAGTACAATTATGCGTGGAACACCAATCTGGAGCTTCGGACTGATTCGGTGGAGCTGGCCTGCCTGCCGGTGAAGGACAGTTACAAGACGCTCCACAAGGGCGACCGTGTGGTAGTGGCCGAGTTTGCCATTCATCCGGCCGACTCGGTGGACTCGGTATGGGTGAAGCTGGCCCACACGCAAGAGGTGCAGGGATGGTTGCGCCAAAGCGACATGAAGCGTGCCTTTGCGCCTACCGACAGCATTTCGCAGGCCATCTACCTGTTTAGCGACACGCATGCATCCTATTTCGTCATCGTATTTGCGCTGTTCGTAGCCGTGTGGCTGTTTCGGGCATTCCGCAAGAAACAGCTGAAACTGGTCTACTTCGACGATATCGACAGTGTATATCCGTTGTTGCTCTGCCTGCTGATGGCCTTCAGTGCCACGATTTACGAGTCGATGCAGGTCTTTGTGCCCGCAACGTGGGAACACTTCTATTACAATCCGACGTTGTCGCCCTTTAAAGTGCCGTTCGTGTTGTCGGTGTTCCTCACCAGCATCTGGCTGTTCCTCATCGTGTTGCTGGCCGTGCTCGACGACCTTTTCCGCCAGCTTTCGCCAGCAGCTGCCGTATGCTATCTGTTGGGGTTGGCTTCGTGCTGTATCTTCTGCTATTTCTTCTTCATCCTGACCACGCACATCTACGTGGGCTATCTGTTTCTGGCTGTCTTTGTCTGGATATTTGTACGCCGGTTACGGCTCTCACTGCGTGCCGACCGCTACCGTTGCGGCAACTGCGGAGGCAAGATGATGCACAAAGGTATATGCCCGCATTGCGGAGCGGTGAACGAGTAACGACAGCCTTGTTTTGGATGCTTGCTTTTTGAGTACTTTTCTGTTTTAATCTCCTGATAATGTGTCTGTTATTTCCGTAAACTGCGCAACTCTGTTGTGCCCGGTTTGTAGAACACTTGTGTGGCTCGTGAGAGACACTTGTACGGCTCGCGAGCAACACTTGCACGGCTCACGAGCCACACTTGTGTTGCTCAAACGATTTGCAAGTGGCTTGAAATGGGTAGATGTGGCGCAGGTGGACGGCGGGCAGAAAACACAGATTCCCGCCTGCAGCCGCAACCCCAGATGGGGGGAGCGGCGACAGGCGGGAACCTGTGAAATGTTTATTTTTCAGAAACGGCAGCGCAGGTCGATGCCTATCTGTACGGGGCGTCCCATCTGGGCGAAGCCACGGCTCATGGTCTCGAACCAGAAAGCCTGATAGCGGGTGTTCAGCGCATTGTTCACCCACAGGGCTATTTGTCCGTTGCCTTTGTTCAGGCTGATGCGGCCGTTCAGGGTGCCGTACAGGGCCTGACTGGCGTTGTTCTCCTCGGTCCAGTAGATGCGTCCGGCAGCTTTGTAATGGGCGTTCAGGGTGATGTTGTCCAACCAGGCACCTTTCTTCAGACCGATGATGTATTGGGCACCGATGTTGAACGTGTGTTTGGGAACGAAGGGTACGTAGCGGCCGTTGTAGTTCACTTCGTCGCTCACGACGTAGTCGGTGAATGTGGCGTAAGTGTAGCCGTAGCTTCCGTTCAGCGTCAGGTCGTTGGTCAGTTGGGCGCGCAGGGCTGCTTCGGCTCCCAGGCTCCGGCTTTTTCCGGCATTCACGGTGATGCGTCCCAGTCCGCTGGCGGCGAAGCGCGAAATCTGCTGGTCGCGCGTGTCCATGTAGAAGGCGGCAAGGTCGGTCTGCAAGCGTCCGTCGAGCAGGGTGAGGTGGGTACCTACTTCGTAGTTCCACGAATATTCGGGGCGGTAGAGGGTGGCTTGTCGTACGTCGGTTTCGGCTTTCTGTGCCATGCCGTTCAGCATGCCGATGATCTTCTGTTTGGTGGCGTCGTCTATCATGCCCACGCCTTCGATGACGGGGATGGTGGCCGATGCCACGTCGCCCATGTTGGCGCTGCGCATGTCGGTCTGCAGCAGGTCGCTGAACATCTGTATGTTGTAGCCGCCCGAGCGGTAGCCTTTGGAAACGCTGGCGTAAATGTTGTTGCGGCGGTCGAAGTCGTATTGCAGGGCTACTTTAGGAAGCAGCTGGATGTAGTCGTGGTTCAGTTTGCCGCGGTAGCTGAGGCTCTGGTCGAAGCGGGTTTCGGGCACCATGGGGATGACGCGGTCGCCCGGTGTCAGCTTGCCGCTGAGCGAGTAGGTGTGCGAATAGGTGCAACCGGTGTTGTAGTCCAGCTTCAGACGTTCGTAGTCCATTCGCAGACCCAGTGTGAGCGAGAGACCCTCGGCGCCGAAGAGGTCGTTGAAGGTGGACTGGTGGAAGAGGGCGGCGTTTAGCACGGGTGTGTCGAACACGCCGCTGATGGGCAATGTGCTGCCGCCAATCACGTCGCTGAACACGAATTGCATGGTCATGGGACCTTGCGAAATGGTGGGCAAGTAGCGGTTGGCATTGTCGTTGGTCATGCTGTTCAGCCATGCCATGCCGTCGCTCTGGAAGGTGACGGGGGCATCTGTGTGCAGCCATTGGTAAAAGGCACTGGCTCCCGTTGTCCATTGCCAGCGACGGCCGGGCTTCGACTTCAGTACCAATTCTTCGCTCAGCGTCTTCGAGTTCTGCTTTTGCATCATGGTGTAGATGTTCTGTTCGGTGAAGTCCTGGTCCAGATCCATGTGGTCGTCGAGCAGCTGGAAGCCCGTCACGCTGCTCAGCACAAAGTTGTCGGCCTGGTGCTCCAGGTTCAGACCGCCGTTCAGCAAGTTACGTTTGTAGCCGCTCCGGTGGTTGTAGGCGATGCGGCCGATGTAGTCGGCATGGTCTTCCTCGCCTTTGGTCACGCCGGTATATTCGTAGGGATATCCGCCCTGATGGGTGTATTCGTAGTTCAGGGTGAAGTCCAGTTTCAGGTTTTCGTTGGGCAGCAAGATGGCGCGCAGGCGTCCGCCGAACTCGTCGTCCTTGTCCACCCGTTCGTTATTGAGTGCTGCGTTCTTGAAGAACCCGCCCTTATGCTCGTAGAAGAAGTTGGCCGAGAAGGCAAACTGCTGGCTGATGCGATGGTAGTGGCTGACGCTGGCCTTGTAGTTGTTGTAGGTGGCGGCGCTCAGCGTGAGGTCGGTGCCCTGATAAGTGAAGGGCGATTTGGTGAAGACACGTATCAGTCCGCCCATCGTGTTGCGTCCGTACAGGGTACCCTGCGGGCCGCGCATCACGTCGATGCGTTCGATGTCGGAGTAGTTGAAGTCGAAGGCCGACTTGTCGATGAAGGGAATGTTGTCCACGTACAGTCCGACGGCGGGCGTGTTGATACGCGAACCGATGCCGCGCACGTAGACCGAAGTAGTCAGTTTCGAACCGTAGTCGGGGATAAACAGGTTGGGCACAAGGGCCGACAGGTTCTTGACCGACTGCACGGCGTTGTTGCGCATGTCGGCCTGCGACAGCGATGTGGCCGAGAGGGCCTGTTGGCGCAGTCGGCTGTTCTCTTTCGGTGTGGCGATGACTACTACTTCTTCGATATCGACCACTTTGGTGGTGTCCTGTGGAACTTCTTCTCCGCGGACTGTCTGCGTTGCTCCGATGGCCAGCAACGCCAGTACGTTCAGGATGATTTTCTTCATGAGCTGATGTATTGTCTATTCAGGCCGCAAAGTAAAGGCAAATCGGCGGAACGTGCAATCCTCACTTATGAGGAAATCGGGGTGGGTCAGATGGCGTCGGCTTCCACATAGCCGTGCATCACGGCATAGATGGTAAGCCCCGAGACGGACTTGATGCCCAGCTTCTCGGTGATGTTCTTGCGGTGGCTGATGACGGTGGTCAGACTGATGTTCAGACGGTCGGCTATCTCTTTGTTGATGAGGCCTTTTACCACCAGTACCAGTACTTCGATTTCGCGCGCCGTCAGTTCGTGACCGGCGGGCATGTTGGCGGGTTTCTCTCCGACGGGCATGGCGGGTGCGGGCAGCTTACCGGGATGCCCGTGTTTGTGTCCGTGGCCGTGCAGGTGTACGATGCTTCGTACAAGGTCCTTCTCGGGCTGGCAGATGTTCAGTGTCAGCACGCCGGCCAGTTGCGGGTTGCCTTCGCCCGCTGCCAGCACAATGGTTTTGGGGCGCCGCGGCAGGAAGAAAACCGTATGCTCAAAATAGACCTGCGCCGAAACGAAGTAGTGCGCGTACATGTCGGGCGTGTCGTCTGCGAAGGCGGCAAACGAGGGGAACATGCGGATGACTGCACCCGGTATGAGCTCTTCAAGCAGGCCGCACAGGCCTAGGCTGCTCAGTGTGTTCGGGTCGATAATGGCGATTTCGGGCGAGGGCATACTTTGGAATTAATGATTGATGTGTCTGCAAAGAACGTCATTTTTGCGGAAACCGGCAAATGGCAGAAACAAAAATACCGGTGACAGGCTGATAAAGAATTTCCTCTAAAGCTGACTGACATTCAGAATCGGGTGGAAAAAAGAACATAATTGTTTGCTTTTTGTGCATTCTTTAGTATATTTGTATAATCTTTGTTGCTTATCACAATTAAGACGCAAAACTTATTATTTACTTAAATTTAATATCATTATGTTTAAAGCTCCTTTCTCTTTCGACGGACGTATTCGTAGAATCGAGTATTTTCTGTCTGCCGTTATCAGTTCTGTTTTTGGTGGTATAGCTATGGCGCTGGGCGTAGGAACCATGTTTTTAGGCGCGGCTTCCAATTCGGCTGGCGGTTTTGGTTTTGGTGTGCTGATTGGTTTCGTTGTCCTCATTGCCGATGCATGGTTCGGTCTGGCGCAGGGTGTGAAGCGTCTGCACGATGTTGACAAGTCCGGATGGTTCATTTTGCTGGGTCTTATTCCGCTTATTAACATCATTCTGGGGCTGTACATGCTGTTTGCCGATGGTACGGTAGGTCCTAACCAATATGGTCCCGACCCGAAGAACCGTATGCCTTACCAGCAACAGCCCTCTTCCATCAACGTAACAGTGAACGTAGGTGGCGAAAAAACAGCCAGTCAGGCTTCGCAGGCTCCTTCTTCAGCTCCCGCCGAAGGAGAAGAGGTAAAATAACGTTCCCTCTGAGGAATTAAGAATATCCGCAACTATCATTCGCAAAGGACAGGGCAATACGGGGTTTATCCGTTGCCTTTCCGAAGCTTTGAAGGAAGTTGCGGATATTTTTTGTACAAGTACTTTATAGACTGTATATTTAAAGAACTCCGCAATACTGTGCTGCCGCCTCGGCACACCGCTCTCCGTCTACTCCGGCAGAGACGATGCCGCCTGCATAACCGGCTCCTTCGCCGCAGGGGAAGAGGCCGCGAAGGCGGACGTGTTGCAGGGTGTCGCGATCGCGTACAATGCGTACGGGTGCCGATGTACGGGTTTCGACGGCTATCATCACGGCTTCGTTGGTCAGGAAGCCGCGGGCATTGCGGCCGAACTGCTGGAAACCTTTGGCCAGGCGGTTGGCGATGAACGGAGGCAGCCAGAAGTGTAGGGGCGAAGCTATCAGCCCCGGAGCATACGACGACTCGGGCAGGTCGGCACTGAGGCGGCTGTTCATAAAGTCGGCCATGCGCTGGGCTGGTGCCGTCTGACGGCGGTTGCCCTGCTGCCAGCAGAGGCGTTCAAGGTGTTCCTGCAGGAAAAGCATGTTCAAAGAAGAACTTCCTTCGCCTGTCTGTAGTAATTCTTCAGTCTTCATTCCTAATTCTTCATTCTCCAAGTCTTCCGGTCTGATTTCCACGACCATTCCGCTGTTGCTCCAGCGCGAGCCGCGGTTACTGGGACTCATGCCGTTCACCACAATCTGTTCGGGACCGCTGGCTGCGGGCACGATGAAGCCACCGGGGCACATGCAGAAGCTATAAACGCCACGGCCTTCGACCTGCGTGACAAAACTGTATTCGGCTGCGGGCAGATACTTGCCGCGTCCGTTTTTGTTGTGATACTGTATCTGATCGATGAGGTGGGCGGGATGCTCCAGTCGCACACCTACGGCGATACCTTTGGCCTCTATCTCTACGTTGTTGGCGGCCAGCCAGCGATAGACGTCGCGGGCAGAGTGGCCGGTAGCCAGGATGACAGGGCCGAGGAATGTCTGTCCCGTGTTGGTCTCGATGCCCTTTACTTCATCGTCTTCGATGAGCAGGGCGTCCATACGGGTCTGGAAGTGAACTTCACCGCCGCACTGAAGGATGGTGTTGCGCATGTTCTCGATGACGCGGGGCAGTTTGTCGGTGCCGATGTGCGGGTGTGCATCCACTAGAATGGAGGTGGATGCGCCGTGTTGGCAGAAGACGTTAAGTATCTTGTCCACATTGCCGCGCTTCTTGCTACGGGTGTACAACTTGCCGTCGGAGTAGGCTCCTGCGCCACCTTCGCCGAAGCTGTAGTTCGACTCAGGGTCTACCGCCTGCGTGCGGCTTATCTGGGCAAGGTCTTTTTTGCGTTCGCGTACGTCCTTGCCGCGCTCTACCACAATGGGGCGCAATCCCAGTTCGATGAGGCGCAGGGCGGCGAAGAGTCCGCCGGGGCCGGCACCTACGACGATGACTTGGGGGCGACCTTCTACATTGTTGTATACGGTGTGCAGGTATTCGTCGTCTTTGGGCACTTCGTTGACGTAGGCACGTACGGTGAGGTTGACAAACACTGTCCGCTGGCGGGCGTCGATGCTCCGCTTCAGGATGCGGGTGGCGTTGAGTGTTTTCTCGTCAAGGCCTTTCTCGTGTACGAGGTAGGCTTTCAATTGCTGTTCGTTAGCGGCTACTTCGGGTAGCACTCTGATGTTATATTCTTGTATCATATTGTTTTATTAAACGCAGATTAACGCAGATTATCGCAAATTAAAGGACATATCTTCTTATGCCATTCTGCAAATTCATATTATAGAAATTAATAAGTAAGCCTAAATGAACTTGGCTCAATCTTAAATAAGTCATTATCTGTGCTGTATGGATAGGTGAAATTTTCTCCACAGTTTTCAGTTCGATAATGATTTTGTTCTCTACTAAGATATCGATGCGGTAACCGCAATCCAATGTTATACCTTTATAGAAGACTGGTAAAGGCTTTTGCCGTTCGTAATGGATATTCTTTCCACTCAGCTCATAACACAGACAGGCTTCATACACACTTTCCAATAAACCAGGTCCCAGTTCTTTATGTACATTATATGCACATCCCAGTACTTGATAGGATAATTCGTTTGTTTCTTTATCTATATTTACCATAGTAAATTTACTTTGCGTCAATCTGCGTTAATCTGCGTTTTATATCTCTATCCAAACAGTGCCCTAAATGCTTCTTCCACCTTCCTCACCGGCACCAGTTCGATGCTCAGTTTCTTCGTGTTCAGCCCCTGCAGGTTGTACTTAGGCAGGAGGAACTGTTTGAAACCCAGTTTCTCGGCCTCGCCGATGCGTTGCTCGATACGGTTCACGGGACGGATTTCGCCCGAGAGGCCTATCTCGCCTGCCATGCAGACGCCCGGCTCAATTTCCGCATCCATGTTGCTGGAAAGGATGGCACTGATGACAGCCAGGTCGATGGCCGGGTCATTCACCTTGAGGCCGCCTGCAATGTTGAGGAAAACGTCTTTCTGCGCCAGCTTAAAGCCTACACGCTTTTCGAGCACGGCCAGCAGCATGTTCATGCGGCGGATGTCGAAACCCGTGGCCGAGCGTTGCGGATTGCCGTAGACGGCGGAACTGACCAGTGCCTGTGTCTCGATGAGGAAGGGACGTACACCTTCGATGGCCGAGGCGATGGCCACACCACTCATGCCTTCGTGATCCTGACTCAGCAGCAGTTCGGAGGGGTTGCTCACTTGGCGCAGACCGTCCTGACGCATTTCGTAGATGCCCAGTTCGGCGGTGCTGCCGAAGCGGTTCTTGATGCTGCGCAGAATGCGGTACATGTAGTGCTGGTCGCCCTCGAACTGAAGGACGGTATCGACGATGTGTTCCAGCACTTTGGGACCTGCGATGCTGCCTTCCTTGTTGATGTGGCCAATCAGGATGACTGCCGTATGCGTTTCCTTGGCGAAGCGCAGAATGCTGGCGGCACACTCGCGCACCTGGGCGATGCTGCCCGGCGAGGATTCCAGTGCTTCGGTCGAAATGGTTTGTATGGAGTCGATGATGACCAGGTCGGGGAGTGTGTTCTTGATGTGGACGTAGATCTGTTCGAGCGACGTCTCGCACACGATGAGGCAGTCCGACGATTGTTTCGTCAGCCGTTCGGCACGCAGTTTCAGCTGTCGCGCGCTTTCCTCGCCCGAGATGTAGAGGATGCGTTTCTCGGGCATCCGCAGGACGGTTTGCAGCACCAGTGTCGACTTGCCGATGCCCGGCTCTCCGCCTATCAGCACCAGCGACCCTTGCACCAGTCCGCCACCCAGTACGCGGTTCAGTTCGGCGTCGTGCAGGTCGATGCGGGGTTCGTCGGCCGCTTCAATCTCGTCCAGGGTGACGGGCTTGGACTTGACGGTCTCGATGCCCGAAACGGGGCGTTTGTTGGCGGGCTCCTTGCGTACGATTTCTTCGACGAAGGTATTCCACTGTCCGCACGCGGGGCACTTGCCCTGCCATTTGGGCGACTCTTGTCCGCAGTTGCTGCATACGTAGACGGTTTTCTCTTTGGCCATAATCGGAAGATTTAATGAATTATGGCCTCAAAGGTACTTTATTCACCACAGAGTACACAGAGTTTCACGGAGTTTTTTTACTTTTGTTCGTGCGGTGCACGGGCCGACGGCTGTGTGTCGCGATGTGAATATGAACCGATTCTTTAACAACTGAAATTATGATAGACGAAATTCTGAAATTCAACAAGCAGTTTGTGGCCGACAAGGGATACGAGAAGTACATCACGACGAAATATCCCGACAAGAAGATTGCCATCCTGTCGTGTATGGACACCCGGCTGACGGAGTTGCTGCCAGCGGCTTTGGGCATCAAGAACGGCGATGTGAAAATGATTAAGAATGCGGGAGGCATCATCTCGCACCCCTTCGGCAGTGTGATCCGAAGCCTGCTGGTAGCCATCTACGAGCTGGGCGTGACGGAGGTGATGGTGGTTGCCCATTCGGACTGCGGCGCGTGCCACATGAGCAGCGAGCAGATGATTGAGCACATGAAGGCCCGCGGCATCCATCAGGAGACCATCGACATGATACGTTTCTGCGGTGTGGACTTCGAGTCGTGGCTTTACGGCTTTGGCGACACTGAGAAATCGGTACGCGAAACGGTCAGTGCCATCCTGAACCATCCGCTTATTCCGCACGACATTCGTGTGTCGGGTTACATCATCGACTCCGTAACGGGTGAGCTGACCCCCGTAGAATAGCTTCCTGAAGGGGTTGTGAGACCGGTTTGTGGGACACTTGCACGGCTCGCGAGCAACACTTGTACGGCTCGCGAGCCGCGCAAGTGTCCCACAAATGTATTGCAAGTGTGGCTCGCGGCACTTGCAAGTGGGGTTCAAAAACGTTTTTTATACTGTGATTTCGCCGGCCAGCGGTCGCTTCATCAACTCTCTTACCTTGGCTGGTTCGTAGTCGTGTCCCAGCAGGAACATCAGCTTGGCCACGGCCGATTCGGTAGTGATGTCGTAACCCGACACGACGCCTGCGCTGATGAGTTGATAACCGGTTTCGTACCGCTCCATTTCGACGGTGCCCGAGCTGCATTGCGTCACGTTGACGATGACGATGCCCCGGCGGCTGGCATCGGACAGCAGCTGTAGGAACCACGGCTTGCGGGGAGCGTTGCCCGAACCGTAGGTTTCCAGTACGACGGCTTTCAGTCCTTCGGTGGCGAAGAGCGAGCGCACGACGTTCTCCTGAATACCGGGGAACAGCTTCAGAATGGCGATGTTGGTGTCGAGCAGGAAGTGCGGTTTCAGTTCGCGGCGGATGCCGTGGGGATGAATCTGCACATTATTATATTTAATATGTATACCTGCCGAAGCCAGTACAGGATAGTTGTACGAGCGGAAGGCGTTGAAGTTTTCGGCATTGATTTTGGTTGTCCGGTTTCCACGCATCAGGTGGTTCTCGAAGAAGATACATACTTCGGGCACGATGGGGCGGCCGTTGCTGTGGCAGGCTGTGGCTATCTCGATGCTGGTCAGTAGGTTTTCCTTACCGTCGGTACGCAGCACGCCGATGGGCAGTTGCGAGCCGGTCAGGATGACGGGCTTGTTCAGCCCTTCGAGCATGAAGCTCAAGGCCGAAGCCGTGAAGGCCATCGTATCGGTGCCGTGCAGGATGACGAAGCCTGTATATTGTTGGTAGTTGTCGCTGATGATGCGTACCAGCCTTCGCCACGCTTCGGGATCCATGTCCGACGAGTCCATAGGCGGGTCGAACTGGTAAGTGTCGATACGGAAGGCAAACTTCTGGAGTTCGGGCACATGCTTTTGGAGCTGCTCCAGATTGAAGTTCTCCAGCGCGCCCGTTTCCGGATTCTCGATCATTCCGATGGTTCCACCAGTGTATATTAACAAAACGGAAGTGTTCTCTGGGGTCATACGCTCGTTTCTTTCGGTTCTACTGTGCAAAGATAATGATATATATTGTAAATTCTAACAAAGTGTAAGAAAAGAACATTCCAATCTTCTTTCCGAGGACTGTAAACGGCACAGTTTGTCAGTTGTGGATTCGGCATATTTCTGCATATTTTGGGCTCTTTCTATATTTTTATCGTAAAAAAGTGGCAAAAAGTGATAGAATGAACGTTTTTATTGTTACTTTTGCAACACTTATCAGAAACGATAGAAACAAGAGCTATGAACAAGTACTTCCAACATACCGTCACATCCATGTGGACCATGACCCTTAGGGGTTAGGGGATAGTATTTGTGTTTCTACGTGTTACACCATTTCAAAACAGCTTTATTTTTTTGATGCGAGGAGAGAAGATCTTTTTTTCTTTCGTCTCGTTTCCTTTTTCAATTATCTATTATCGTCAATAAAAACAGTCTAATATAATGAAAGTAATGAAGTTTGGCGGTTCGTCCGTAGGAACCGCAAGCAGTATCCTGAGTGTGAAGAAAATAGTAGAAGCGGTCGATGAGCCGGTCATCGTTGTCGTATCGGCCCTGGGCGGCATTACTGATAAGTTGCTCAATGCCTCGCGGCTGGCAGCGGCAGGCGACGCTTCGTACGAGAACGAATTCAAGGAAATAGTCTACCGCCACGTCGAGATGGTGAAGGAAATTATTCCGGCAGGCGAAGAGCAGGTGACCTTGCAACGCGAAGTGGGCGAGTTGCTCAACGAACTGAAGGATATTTTTCAGGGCGTATACCTGATAAAAGACCTGTCGCAGAAGACCAGCGACACCATCGTAAGCTATGGCGAACGCCTGTCGTCGCTCATTGCGGCACGTCTGACAGGAGCCGAGTGGCGCGACTCGCGTCAGTTCATCAAGACAGAAAAGAAATTCTCGAAACACATTCTCGATGCCGACCAGACCTATCGCCTGGTGAGTGAGACCTTCCGCGAATTGCCTCGCCGTACGCTGATACCGGGCTTCATTGCTACCGACAAGACGACGGGCGTCGTGACCAACCTGGGCCGCGGAGGTTCGGACTACACGGCAGCCATTGTGGCCGCTGCGCTCGATGCCGACAGTCTGGAAATCTGGACCGATGTGGACGGCTTCATGACCGCCGATCCGCGTGTCATCTCCACTGCCTACACCATCAAGGAGTTGAGCTACGTGGAAGCTACCGAACTTTGTAACTTCGGTGCCAAGGTAGTCTATCCGCCTACCATCTATCCCGTCTGCCACAAGAACATTCCTATTCTGATAAAGAACACTTTCAATCCCGAGGGCGAAGGTACCATCATCAAGCAGGAAGTTTCCGATCCGCAGAGTAAGGCCATCAAGGGTATCTCTTCGATCAACGATACGAGCCTCATTACCGTGCAGGGTCTCGGTATGGTGGGCGTCATCGGTGTCAACTACCGCATATTCAAGGCATTGGCCAAGAATGGCATTAGTGTCTTCCTCGTGTCGCAGGCATCGTCGGAGAACTCGACATCCATCGGTGTGCGCAATGCCGATGCCGACCTGGCTTGCGAAGTACTGAACGAAGAGTTTGCCAAAGAAATTGTGATGGGCGAGATCTCGCCTATACAGGCCGAGAAGAACCTGGCTACCGTAGCCATCGTAGGCGAGAACATGAAGCATACCCCAGGTATCGCCGGTAAGCTGTTCGGCACGTTGGGACGCAACGGTATTAATGTGATAGCCTGTGCGCAGGGAGCTTCGGAGACCAACATTTCGTTTGTAGTAGACAGCAAGTCGTTGCGTAAGTCGCTTAACGTTATCCACGATTCGTTCTTCCTCTCTGAATATCAGGTACTCAACCTCTTCATTTGCGGCATTGGTACCGTGGGCGGCAGCCTGATACAGCAGATTCACAGCCAGCGGCAGAAACTGATGCAGGAAAACGGTCTGCAACTCAATGTTGTAGGTATCGCCGATGCCAGCAGAGCGATGTTTGCCCGCGAGGGGCTCGACTTGGCCAACTTCCGTGAAGAACTCGCCGCAAAGGGTAAGGAAAGCACTGTAGGCATTTTGCGCAACGAGATTATCGGAATGAATATCTTCAACTCCGTCTTCGTCGACTGTACGGCGAGTGCCGAAGTAGCTTCGCTCTACAAAGACCTGCTGCAACACAACGTATCGGTAGTGGCAGCCAACAAGATAGCCGCCTCGTCCGAATACGAAAACTATCGCACGCTGAAGCAGATTGCCCGTCAGCGTGGTGTGAAGTATCTGTTCGAGACTAACGTGGGAGCCGGTCTGCCCATCATCAATACCATTAACGACCTCATCCATAGTGGTGACAAGATATTGAAGATAGAAGCCGTGTTGAGCGGTACGCTGAACTACATCTTCAACAAGATCAGTGCCGACATCCCCTTCAGCCGTACCATTCGCATGGCGCAGGAAGAGCGCTATTCCGAACCCGATCCGCGTATCGACCTCAGCGGTAAGGACGTTATCCGCAAGTTGGTCATCCTGGCCCGCGAAGCCGGTTATCGCCTGGAGCAGAGCGACGTGGAGAAACACCTCTTCGTACCCGACGACTTCTTCGAAGGTTCGCTGGACGACTTCTGGAAGAAGGTGCCCAGCCTGGACGCCGACTTCGAAGCCCGCCGCAAGGTGCTCGAAGCCGAGCACAAGCACTGGCGTTTCGTAGCCAAGCTGGAGGACGGCAAGGCTTCGGTAGGCTTGCAGGAAGTAGGCATGGGGCATCCGTTCTACGGTCTGGAGGGCAGCAACAACATCATTCTGCTCACTACCGAGCGCTATAAGGAATATCCGATGATGATACAAGGCTACGGTGCTGGAGCCAGTGTGACTGCCGCCGGCGTGTTTGCCGACATCATGAGCATTGCAAACGTGTAAATAATGGAGAATGGATACTGGTTAATGGATAATTTGCAAATATCGATGCAGCATCCATTTCCCATATCTCATTTTCAAATTTCAATGATCCATTAAACGATGAAACACATTATCATATTAGGGGACGGCATGGCCGACTGGCCTGTCGACTCGTTGGGAGGCAAGACACTACTACAGGCAGCCGACACACCCAACATGGACCGGCTGGCTCGCATGGGACGCACGGGCCGTCTGGTGACGGTGGCCGACGGTTTCCATCCGGGAAGCGAGGTGGCCAATATGTCCGTACTGGGTTATAATCTGCCGCGGGTGTACGAAGGCCGCGGACCGCTCGAAGCCGCCAGTATTGGTGTGGACCTGAAGCCGGGCGAAATGGCCATGCGCTGCAACATCATCTGCATCGAAGGCGACCATATCAAGAACCATTCAGCCGGACACATCACAACTGAAGAGGCCGACGAACTGGTACGCTACCTGCAAGAGCAGCTGGGTGACGACCGCATCCACTTCTATACAGGCGTGCAATATCGTCATCTGCTGGTAGTCAGGGGAGGGGATAAACGTATCGACTGTACGCCGCCTCACGATGTGCCTCTGAAACCTTTCCGTCCGCTTATGGTGAAGCCTCAGGCTGGTACCGAACACATCTGCGTGCCCGAAGGTAATGCTGACCTGACGCCGGCACAAACGGCCGAACTGTTGAACGACCTTATTCTCCGTTCACAGGAACTGCTGAAGAATCATCCTGTCAACCTGAAACGCATGGCCGAAGGCAAGGACCCCGCCAACAGCATCTGGCCCTGGAGCCCGGGTTATCGTCCGCAGATGGAACCGTTCTCGCAAACCTTTCCGCAAGTGAAGCGGGGAGCCGTCATTTCGGCAGTCGATCTTATTAACGGTATCGGTTACTATGCCGGTCTGCGCCGCTTGAACGTGGAAGGTGCTACCGGACTGTACGATACCAACTATGAAAACAAAGTGGCTGCCGCCCTTGAGGCATTGAAGACGGACGACTTTGTCTATCTGCACGTCGAGGCCAGCGATGAAGCCGGACACGAGGGCGACATCGCACTGAAGATGCGTACCATCGAGAATCTGGACAAGCGTGCCGTAGGCCCTATCTACGAAGCCGTGAAAGACTGGGACGAACCGGTAGCCATCGCCGTGCTGCCTGACCATCCCACGCCCTGCAAACTGCGTACGCATACGGCCGAGCCAGTGCCTTTCCTCGTCTGGTATCCGGGCATCGAACCCGACGAAGTGCAGACCTTCGACGAAGTGGCTGCCTGCAACGGCATTTATGGGCTGATGAAGGAAGACGAGTTTATCAACGAATTTATGAAACAAGCATAAGCAACTCACAGAAACAGAAACTATGAAATACTACAGTACCAATAAACAGGAAAACAACGTCAGTCTGGAAGACGCGGTGGTAAAAGGACTGGCTATCGATAAGGGACTTTACATGCCCGATGTCATCAAGGCCTTGCCGCAAGAGTTTTACGACCAGATAGATACGCTGAGCTTTCAGGAAATAGCTTATCGGGTAGCCGATGCTTTCTTTGGCGAGGACGTGCCTGCCGATACGTTGAAGCAGATTGTGTACGACACGCTGAGCTTCGACGTGCCGCTGGTCAAAGTTACCGACAACATCTTCTCGCTCGAACTGTTTCACGGCCCGACGCTTGCCTTCAAGGATGTGGGCGGTCGCTTCATGGCCCGTCTGCTGGGCTATTTTATCCGTAAGGAAGGCAAACGGCAGGTCAATGTGCTGGTAGCTACTTCGGGCGATACGGGCAGTGCCGTGGCCAATGGCTTTCTGGGTGTAGAGGGCATTCACGTGTATGTGCTCTATCCCAAAGGCAAGGTCAGCGAGATACAGGAAAAACAATTCACTACGCTGGGGCAGAACATCACTGCCCTTGAAGTGGACGGTACCTTCGACGACTGCCAGGCACTGGTTAAGTCGGCCTTCATGGATCGTGAGCTGAACGAGCATCTGCAGTTAACTAGTGCCAATTCGATCAACGTGGCCCGTTTCTTGCCTCAGGCGTTCTACTATTTCTATGCCTATGCCCAGTGGGTAAAGCAAATGAAGGCACGCTTTGGCGAGGGCGAACAGCTTGCTGCGGTATTGTCGCGTGGTCCTGTAGTCTGTGTGCCCAGCGGCAACTTTGGCAACATCACGGCCGGTCTGTTCGGCAAGCGTATGGGATTTCCCGTCAGTCGCTTCATTGCTGCTAACAATCGTAACGACATTTTTTATCAGTATCTTCGCACGGGAATCTATACCCCCCGTCCTAGCATCGCTACCATTGCCAATGCGATGGATGTGGGCGACCCCAGCAACTTTGCCCGGGTACTCGACCTCTACGGACATAGTCATGCAGCCATTGCAGCCGAGATCAGCGGAGCTACCTATACCGACGAGCAGATAGCCGACACTATGCGCTGTGTGTGGAAGGAGCATCAATACCTGCTCGATCCGCATGGCGCCTGCGGGTATCGTGCCCTTAGCGAAGGTTTGCAACCGGGAGAGACTGGTATCTTCCTCGAAACAGCCCATCCGGCCAAGTTTAAGGACACAGTGGAGGGTATTCTGGGCGAATCCATCAGCATCCCCGAGAAGTTGCAGGCTTTTATGCGCGGCGAGAAACAGAGCATCCCGATGTCGAAGGAGTTTGCAGCTTTCAAGCAGTACTTGATGACGGTATAAGAGATATGTAGAGACTGTTTGCAGAACAGTCGGAAACTTGGTCCGCCGATTTTCCTTATAAATCTTCAGAAAAGGAAAATCGGCGGACATGCGTGAAGAGGATATTGCTTTTTTACGGAAAAACAGAGAGAAATGTGAACGAAAATGCTGCTTTTTTGTTAGTTTAGCATCAGTTATTAAAAAAAGAAGAATGTATATGTTATCTATTTTGTTAACGGCAGCGGCGACTGCTGAAAAAACTACA
Source organism: Bacteroides sp. ET489 (assembly GCF_030518095.1). NCBI lineage: Bacteria > Pseudomonadati > Bacteroidota > Bacteroidia > Bacteroidales > Bacteroidaceae > Bacteroides > Bacteroides sp. ET489. The sequence continues at coordinate 12,299 of NZ_JAULLJ010000003.1, read as the reverse complement.
AATGAATTGAGCCGTTTGCAGGTGTTTGCGGAACAAATGTACGACTGGGGCATCAATGCCGGTAAACACCTGATCAGTGCAATTATCATTTTCATAGTGGGACGTTTTCTGATCTCCTTCTTGCAACGGATGGTTGCAAATATCATGATAAAGAGGAAGGTAGATCCAGGTATACAGAGCTTTGTCAGGAATGTGATGAGTATTTTGCTGACAATTCTGTTGGTAGTGGCTATTATCGGAAAGCTGGGCATTGAGACTACCTCGTTTGCTGCTTTGCTGGCATCGGCCGGTGTGGCTATTGGTATGGCGCTGTCGGGCAATTTGCAGAACTTTGCCGGTGGACTGATTATATTGATTTTGCGCCCTTTCAAAGTGGGCGACTGGATTGAGAGTCAGGGTCAAGCCGGTACCGTGCGCGAAATTCTGATTTTTCATACTTTGCTGACTACTGCCGACAACAAGGTAATTTATATCCCTAACGGTTCCTTGTGCAGCGGAACGATTGTCAATTACAGCCGTGAAGAAAATCGTCGTGTAGAGTGGATAGTAGGTGTGGAATATGGAGAAGATTATGACAAGGTAGAGAAAACCGTTCGTAGCCTCATAGCTGCTGAACCACGTATTCTGACTACTCCCGAACCTTATGTGGCTTTACATGCATTGGATGCCAGCAGTGTAAATGTGGTGATACGTGTGTGGGTGAAGACTTCAGACTACTGGAATGTCTATTTCGATATGAACAAGAACATTTATGCCGAGTTCAATAAGGAAGGCATTGGCTTCCCGTTCCCGCAACTGACGGTTCACCAGGCCGCAGACTGATTTGGTTGTGGAATCTTTTTCTGATTCAAATAGTCCGGAAACATATTTCATCGAAGTGTTTCCGGACTTCCTATATAAATGCCTTTAGATGCTTATGTGTCTAGAAATAAGGATGATATAAAGACGCCTCTATTTGCAGGGTATAATTTTAAATTATAAAATACTGTTAAAATATCGTTCTTCTATTGCGGATTAGAAATAAATGCCTACCTTTGCAACCGCAATCGAGAGAGATAGCAACAAAACAATGAAATAATGGTGCGTTAGTTCAGCTGGTTAGAATACATGCCTGTCACGCATGGGGTCACGGGTTCGAGTCCCGTACGCACCGCAATAAACATTGAAAATCAATGTTTTACAAAATAAACACCCGATTTTACACCCAAGAATGTAAAGTCGGGTGTTTTTCATTAAGAAGCAAAAAGAAAGGGGGCTTAACTTACTTGAGTTTGCCCCTTATCTTGATTTTGGCATTAACAGTTCCGCTCGGTATTGATGATTTGTCTAACCCTATCTTTATTCAACTTGCGACAGGTCATTTATTAATACTTGCTCTAATTGTGGTGCTAATGGGGTTACTATTGTGCTATCTATATTCCACTTAACTTGGGAGGCTAATTTTGACTTCAAAGTTTTTTTGTACAGTCTCATTTCGTCTTTTGTAATATACTTGTGTTCCAGAACATATAGTTCATCAAAGATTTCAATCATCTGTTCTTTGGGATCTTTCTTGTGGCTAAAGAACAACTTTCTATAGCTCTTTCTGTTTATTAAATCCATATAGGACTGATATTCTGAATTATAGATGTAATTCTCCGTCTGATAAAAGTTTTCGAGGCGTGTTGTGTAACCAAAAAGTGTTTTAGGCTTCTTTCCTTTTGTTGCAAGAACATCATATTCCACTCGTAATACTTTCTGTATAGTATCTATCCTTATTGCACCTCCAACCATTTCATTTAACAGAAGTCGGCTGTCTATACTATCAGTATTATATTTCCAGCCTTCTTTTTTCAGTGTTTCCATTAAAGTGAGTCCGTCCAAATTTGGAGTATAAATGTATTTATCCACAAGAGTGTTTGCCCTTTCCTTATCCTTATCAATCAATGAATCGTTCTGGAAGTTACGAATCTTTATTACAAGTTTTTCTGCATCTTTATGTTTTGTATCAATAAAGAAATCCAGGTATCCATCCCTGAAATATTTCATACAGGAATCATTCAATTGATAGCTTCTGAAGTAAGTCCTAAGATGAATATATTCTCTATTCTCCGCTGTAACTGTTACAGCATCCAGCTGATACTCGATAGGCGTTAGATAAATAGGAGTATCTTTCTTAAAAAGAGAGGATTTGACACTCTTAGGGTTGTACGCGATATGCTGAATAGTAACATTTTCGTCGTTTAAGTCCTGAGGCAAGTTGCCCTCTATATCAGTCGTACCCACAACTGCTCCCTTATTGTTTAAAATCTGTGCATAAGATATACATTGACCGGTAGTTTTGTCAAGCAAGACAGCCTGCCCTGAAACATTAAGACTCACAAAGAGTAATAAAATGGTAAAGATCTTGAATTTCATACTTTCAATAGACTAAATTTATATTTTAAACGTAAATTACACTAATAAGCAAAAAATGAACCAAGAGTTGCTATAGTTCTTATGCCGCAAAGGTATGCGCAAAGAAAATTAGTTTATGTTATCGCTATGTTATCTTTAGGTTAAGAGACTAAGACTAAAAGATTTATCAAACTATGTATAAGGATGGCATAAACAATATTTCTGCTGCTTTATCGAGTATCTGCTATCAATGCCATAGGCGCATAGTACTGCAGCAGGTACGCAAACGACACTGCCTACAACATCTGCCAGATGAAAATCATTGATATGGTTCTCATACACATACGGACGATACGTGTGCGACAGTACCAGCCCAATAACGGCAATCAGAATACCTGAAATTATAAACTTCAGTTTCAAATCATTCATTTTCCTTAAGATTCTTAGATACAAGTTTTATTAATACAAAAACAGAAGGAAGTAATAATATCGTACATATAATAGAACCTTCAAATCCAAATAATCCACCATTTATTAAATTGTAAGAAGGGTATTCTAATTTAATAAGTGATTGATAAAATTCTCCACCACTGACATTGAAACCAAAAATAGAACCTTGTAGCCAATTCCATGCACAATGTGAAATTACAGCCGTCCAAAGACTTCCGGTCAACAAAAAAATACAGCCATCAAAAAAACCACCTAAAAAAAGATTAACAGCTGAACAGATACTCATATCAGGATTTGCTAGATGTAAAGCAGAAAATATGAGAGAGGTTATACTTAAACTTATCCAGATATTCAAACCAGACCGACATAAACGTGTCAACAAATAACCCCTTATAAGAATTTCCTCATAAAAAGCACCAAAAATGAACATTATTAGACTTAAAGATAAATCTTTCCAATGTAATTGAACTGCTGATATATTTGCTGAACCACTCAATATACAAATTATCAGTCCGAGAGTGAATACAATAACAGTCCACAATATAATAATCTTAGAAAATTTTCCTAACTTATTAAAAGAACACAGGCCTAGTTCGCTTAAAGGACGTCTGTCTATGATACAATGCAAAAACAAGACAACCAAAGACACCATTGAACAGGACAGTATAGCAGACAATAAATAATAACGGTCATTTTCATAACCAGTTGAACCCAATAAAGACAAAGTGCACTCCTCTGCTATCAAGGCTCCAAAAAAGAAACCCAAAATTAAAAGCAGCAAATCACCCCAAAGAGGTATTCTATTTTTCTTTTCAATATGACACATAAACATAACCTTTTTATCCTCCATTATTTATTCAACCAAAGACAAGTTAGATACTTATCCTTTTCCGCATGATAACAAATATCTTCCTTTCCCCATTACGCTCTATCTCCAAAGTAAGGCTCTCTGCTTGTCAGATATATGTTTCTAATTTGCCGCTTAATACGGACATGATGCATGAATCGATAACCCCTCTATCTACAGCGATTACCTTATCTACTAATATTAATCTTGCTTATTTTCTTACTTTCAGGTAGAGGTCTTTGTTTGGCTTGCCATGCTCATCAAGAGAATAATGTAATACAAAATTGCATTGGTGCATAAATTTAGCTCCAATATAGTTGGCATTCACCACGCGGCTATTAACTACCTCACAAGAATCAACCCGTGTTCCGGCAACCGTAACGGGAATCTTGAAAACGGTGAGCGTATCGGTCAATTTCCCTCCGTGCTGTTTGATTTTTTCTTCGTAAGGAAAGTGCGTTTTCAGCCGGTCTGCAAGTGCGTTGTTTATCTCCAATACTCCTGTATAACCCAAATCGAGCGTAAAGCGTACTTCTTCATTCAATCCATTCATATAAACCGGAATGGAATCCTCGCGCAATCCTTGAGGGAGATAGGTCATTCCTGCGGTCTCCTTCGCCAGCAGATCTTTGTTATTGGAATGGAAAAGCGTCATCGTGCCCGCTTCCGTGTCGAATTTCCACGTGCCAATAGCCAACATTTCCGTTCCGAACACGCCTTCATCTATCACATCATATATCACGTTATCTTTGCGAATGCCGTTGAACATCGGTTCTTGGATGCTTGCCTCACCAAAAGCAATAGAAGTGAATGTGTACAATTCCGGAGAATTTTTCTCTTGATACGCATTGGTGCTTTTAATCGGCAGATTCCCCCAGTATTCGCCACCGTAGGCTTGGATGGAATCTTCGCGCATAAGGCTTGTCGCTTGCGTGTCGATACGGAGCGGAACTTTGTGCGTGCCGTTGAGGGTACAATCAATCAGAAACCAACCCTCTTTGCTGTACTGAATCGGATATTGATAGCACGCGTTTCCCGGCAGGGCTGAACGGTATGCAAGCGTATGCGAACTATAACGGATGAAAGGATAAATAAACCAAGCGGCTCCGGCAGCAATCAAGACTATCACTATCGCTGCGATAATCAAATTACGTTTTGTCTTTTTCTTCATTGTATTATTTATATATGTTCATTAAAACAATAGTTCGTTAAAAATTAGCCCAGCCTAAGCGGCTCTGGCAGTAAATAAAATGAGTTCTTTGAAAAGTTTGTCAATTAATTGCGTGTTTGGTTCAATCCCAGACACGCAAATAAATCGTTCAAGCATGTAAGCATTGTGTATGACTGACTTGCATGATGATATGGAATATTTTATTCCCATCTTCTTACAGGCAGCCTTGGCGAGGTTTATAGCTGCAAGTGATGCATTAAAGTGGAATGCCAGTTTCCTGAAGTCTGTAGACTGACAGTTTGTTATTCCGGCATGTTGCTTGGCATCCCGAAAGCAGAATTCGAGTTGGAAACGTGTTCTGTAAAAGTCCAGGACATCCTGTGCGTTCTGTATTTCGTTTGTAGAGAAATACAGCTGCCATTTGTCCGTTCTTCCATCCATGGGGTACCATACAGCCAGGCTCACAAAGCGTTTGAGTGCTTTGGAGTATGCTTTCAGTCCGTAAAGTTTACCCTTGTTCACTTTGTACTCGGTACATCTTGTGATGTCCAGATTTTCAAAGTCAATTTTCTCGTCATGTAATTTTGGACGTCCGCGTTTTCCTGTCCTATTTTCTAAGGTGGGATAAAACAATACGGCATCATTCCTGAAACGGCTTATTACGTGGAAACCGTTATCGTACAATGGTTTGATGAAAGTTGCCTTTGAAAAGAACGCATCACATACGACTGTGCCAGAAATACGTTTCAGCTGTTCCTGTATGCTGATAAGGTAAGAGCTGTACCAGTCAACAAGATTCTTCTCACAGCTTTCCAGCGTTGCGTTGTCAGGTGTCTGTACAGAGCCCAAAGTCATACATTCATGGTTGTCAACGTCTATAACTCCAATACCGGTTATTTCCAGTCCACGTTTGTATTCACCGGCACAACCGGACCAGAAATAGCCAATCCACGGCGTTTTGCTGCCTGATTTTGGAATGAAAGACGGATCAACGGCTATCGCCTTGCGACCACCTTTAAGGTGTTCCCTGATGATGGCTTCATTGAAGGAAAACCAGTCAAAGCCGTCGTTCTCAAAATTGTTGCGGTATGTCTGTTCCGAGAAACATCCATACCGTCCCATTTGCAGGAAATTGATGCGGTCAGGTATAGCCATGAATAATTTCATTGCATCCATGAATACTTTCTGAAAAGATTTGCTTATATTTACAGCTGATTCGAGAGCGTTTCTGCACTCGGATTGGTATTGCATAAGGAGTGATTCTTTAGTCATAATTAAAAGTGGTGAAGTACTTCTAATTTACTAAAAATCAGTGAATTATGCAATACTTTTTCTGTTAATTTTCAGCTGTTTAGCATATCTTTTTCATCCCTTTTCTTACTCCTTGACGATTTATTCTTGACAGTATTTCAATGATCTCTTGAATATAATTTTGAACCGGATTATGCCGATTCTATGTTTAATTTTAATTTATCGGTAAAAATTTACCGAAGTATTGTATAAATATAGTTACTTAATTATGCTTGTTTTCATTTAAATGACCTCTACCTCCATGTCTATCTCGTCGTCGAAGTCGGGATCAATGCCCACACCATCCTCAGCCAGGGCTGGATCGGCCGTAAGGAAGTTGTCACGAACGGTGGTAAGCATGCCGGGAGTACAGCGTAGGCGTATGATGGAGCGTGCCACGGTCTTGTTCTGGCCATCCACCACTTCCACCTCTACGGGCACAACGGTGTCGGCCTCGTTGCACAGTACATAATCAAAGCCTATCTCAAAGTCCTTGACAGATGTTTCGGGCAGGGTAAACTCCTTACTATAGCTCATGTAAAGCAGAGAATTGCGCAACTGCCCGGTAAGCACATCAAAACCCATAGGTAAATAATCGCTGTACTTCACACGCACGGTGAACTTGTTGCCACTTACTTCGCCTGCTGAAACCTTGTCTATCAGCTTGTCGAGGTCGGTAGCCAGCAGGCGATAGCGTGCCACAGGACGGCTGAGTGTCAATTCAAGAGGCACCTGCACGTTCCAGTCGTTGCGATAACTGCTCAAGTCCACTTTCTGCATGGCATAAAAGGCGTCTTTCCAGTCGGTGTTGCCTTGATAGCGTCCATTGCCGATGACAGGAGTCAGGGTAGTGGTATCGTAGAACCAGTCAGCCCTCTGGTCAGCCTGCACATAGTCGGCCCAAACAGCCAGTCGGTAAGGGCGTGCGTGAAGTTTCAGGGATACGGGCACAGTGAGCAGGGTGCGTCCGTCCACTACTTCTTCGTAAACAACCTGCCGTACGGAAGTGGCGTCGCTCAGATAGGCATCCACAATAAAACGGTGCAAGTAGGCAGCATCGCCCTCTGCGCGGGTAGAGAAAGCTTTCGACGCGGCATCGGAAACAGTTAGACGGAGCGACAACTGTGCCTTAACCGTCACCTCTGTAGGGTCTACCCCCCACTCTCCTGTAGCTGTCATTTCGGGTTCTTCGTGCAACTGGCAAGAGGCCAACAAGAAGATGCAACTGCCCAAGAGGCTGAAAATATGTTTGAATATCTTTTTCATTGTCTTCATATATTTAAGATTAAAGGCGATAGACCAGCGAAAGTCCCAAACGGGTCAGTCCCCAATAGTGACGGATGCGGGTATTAATCAATGCGCCGTTCTCTATATTATAATAGGTATTGTATTTCAGGTTGGCATAACCCACACCTACATTGAACTCGGCTCCCCAGTGTTGCCCCAAGGGTAGTTTGTAACCATAGCTCAGTCCGGCTCCCAATAGTGGACGACCGACGTCCTGATAGCGATTGTCTTCCCACTTAAAGTTGAACCAGACGGTATGGGCGTGCAACCCAAAGAAGTGTCCCCGTCCGACCTCGCTTCCCGTCCACCAGCACAACTCGGGCTGCAAGGCAATGACGCGAAGGGCATGTTCACGCTGCGCATCCCACAGACTCCACATCACAGGCAAGTCGAGAGTCATCTTGCGGTGTAGCTGCACTTCGTAAGCCAAGTTGAGCACACCGATGGCATCAAAAGCCACGTTCGTTTTCAGAGCATGATATCGATTACCCGTAACGGGCACAGCTGTCTTCTTTGCTTTCTCAACGACAGGATTCTTACCAGCAGACTTCTTTCCGGCAGACTGTTTCACCAAAGTGTTTTTCTGCTTGTGGGCAACAGGCTTGGACGTCGGTTTGCCCGAAGGTTTCCACACTGCCGTTTCTTCGGGCTCGGCCGAAGTCTGTATCAGAGGCTTCACAGGAACCTGTGCCCCAACAGTCAGCGCGGCAGCCAAGCAAAAAGCCGACAGAAGAATACGTAATATGAATGTTTTCATGATGAATCAGTTTATGAATAAGTGGTACAATTCAGATTTCCAACTCGGGAACTTTGTCGCGCATGGTAGTGACGTAGCCATTCTCATCTACGATGGTTTCCTGCCCCTTGTAGGTAATGCTCACCTTGTCCTTGGTACTACGTATGAAAAACGAAGGTGCGCCTTCGGCCTTGAGGTTAACACTGATAAGCCAACCACCGGCCTTAATACGGCCGTCCTCCAGAATTTCGGGTGCCTTGGCAGGATACTTCACAGCATGAGTGTTAATAATGGTGCCAAAACGATAGACTTTGGCTTTCTCCGACTTGGCCGTAAAATGATAATGGTTAGGATACTTTTTAAAGTTACCTTTATCATCGGCACGCAACCAGTTATGGGCTGGTACAAAGAATTGGCTGGTAGTATCGGTCTGCAAAACACCTGTAGAGAAAATGTAAGCATCCGAAGCTCCCCCTCGTCCCGAGAGACCCTGTACATGAATATAACGTTTATCTGTTTTATCCACGCTCATTGGTTGAGTCACCGTATGCAACATAAAGGTATAATCAGCCGGTTCGGATGCTTCCAACTCATCGTAAATAAAAATATAACCAGTATTACCCAAGTTAACGATGTGGCGACGAAATTTCGTAAGAGGCACATCATCCCAACCATTCTCCGGTGTATAATGTACATCACTCTGCTCACCACGTTTCAACCACAGTGGAGAAATTACCTTACCATAAGCATTGGATGCATCACCCAGCACATAACCGATTTTCTCCCCTACATAATAGCGGGGAATCCATCCATAACCTTCCACACCTATGCGTTGTCCCATACCATTAACAAGAATTGTATTATGGGCACGCGTACCACGATGACAAAGCATGCTATGCACATCAGTAAATTCGATATGGTGGCCACTGCTGTAGAAAATGGGCTTACCGCCGAAGAAGGTATTGAAAGCATTCTGGTTGGCCAAAGCATGGGAGGTCGAACCATAAGGGCTACTTCGGAAACTCCACATGGCGTTGCTGCCCACACGATCCCAATTAGTCTGGAAAGATGCTAAGCCGGTTTCGGGGAAGACATATCCCCAAGGTAAAGCTGTCAGACCAGGACCATCAGGCAAAGGTTTATCACACTGTAGACGGAACCAGGCCAAATCACCAGGCTTAGCCAGCAAAGCCTTCTTCAAGTAAAGGGGGTCAACTTTAAGGGTACGGCGTACAAAGTCGGCTGCATAAGTATTGCCAGTAAGACGAGCCAAAGCATCCAAATAACCGATACGTATGCTATTAGGACGTGCAACATTCTGATGTGAACTACCATTACCACCCGATTTGGAAAAAGGAGGCTGCTGGAAGATGGTATACATTACATTGTTGGTATACCAAGGATCACTGAAGAAATCAAAACCTGTAAGTTTTGTATAATAATAAGGCACTTCAATAAGAGTACGCGTATTAACCGTGAAATAGGAATCACCATTGTGCCAACCTCCATCTTTGTTCAAACCAGGAAAGCGCGCCAACCATACGTTATAGCAGTAGTCAGTCCATGTATCGGCCTCGGGCAAGTCACCATAAGTGGCAAAAGCAGCCATGGTTAGAATGCGGAGAGTCATTTGCCAGATATGATTCTCGGCAATATGATTCTCCATATAGTTATTGAAATGATTATACATGCCGTTGCCCTTCTCTCGGATGTCATCTAACAATTCTTTCTTCTGAGCAGAAGTCAGCAAGTCGTAGAAAGAATCGTAGGCCATAGAACAGAGTGATAGAAGGGTGGCATCGTTAAAATCGCCCTTCACGTTCGCGTTCTTATTCCAATCGGACATGATCATCACCCGACGGATAGCTTCATCGGCATACTTACGGTCTTTGGTCAGAAGATAAGCACGTATCAAGGCTTCGGTGTTTCCTTCTTCGGCATCGATAATGCGGCGGCTTTCGCGAGTGAGGTATGAATTGATCTGCATCTGGTTGGTAAGGTTCTTCACCTGACTGGTATTGATGTCCTTCACATCCTTCATGGGTGTGGTCAACACTTTATCAGCGCGTTCCAGATACCAGGCTCTTTCTACCTTACCCAGACTTTCTTTTCTGAACTTGTCCCATTCATCCTTAATAATCCAAACGCGAGGATGCGACAAGGGCACACACGCCAATACTTCTTTCAATGAAGGCGGGCAGAAACGATGTCCGTTGTCTTTTACCTCTACCTGTAAAGTCTCGCTCCACTGTGGTTGACCGTCCTTGACATAGGCATACTGCCAGTACCACGTACCAGGCGACAACGGTTTCTCTGGGTTGTAGAAAGGCCAGCGGGTATCTGCCTGAAAACAACCTTTTCTAAATGTACTATCTTGGGCATAACGTATCTTGTAAGCCAACTTACTCTTATCTATCTTTTTGACCAAATGTTCAAAACCGTCCATGGGAGCACCATCAGACTGGGCTTCGGCCGGCAACGGCCACTGAAAAGACACGAAGCGATCGTCGACCATTGCACCGTTGAGCGGCGAAGGGGTAACACGCGATTCGTGCATCATACTTTGCTCCGTCAACCGGATGTTAGCCGGAGCTTTCTGAGCGCAGACCGGATTGATGGCTGCAGCAGAAAACAGAGAAATGAGAATCAAATTCTTCATGGTATGTATGTTTATTTAAATAATTCGCCTCATCGGATTTTCTGTTGGCAAATATCCGTATTTGCCCGAAAAAGAAGTATCGTTTTTGTATATTCTTCCTTTCAATTTTGGCGATTTCTGTTTCATTTTTGTATATCAAGCTTTCAATTCTGTACAAGCACTTATTCAATCACCTGGGAATGAAACGCATAGGAGAATAGGGACCCGGCGTAGGATGTTGCTTCATCCACTCTAACAGCAGAACACGATGCTGCTTCAACAGCTCTGTATATCGACGTTCCACAGCTAAATTGCGCATCTCTCCCCGATCGCATGTCATGTCGTAAAGCAATTCGCGGTTCTTCCCGGCTTCATACAATACATATTTGTAACGGGGTGTACGTACCATCCAGCCACACGTACCACCGGTCTGGGCAAACAAGGTTTCCGTCACCACATAGGAACGATGACTGAGGGCTGTGTCTCCACTTTCTGTCAACGCACGGAAACTGACTCCCTGTGCGCCGTCGGGCAACTTGGCTCCCGACCAATCGCAAAGGCTGGGCATCAGGTCCACACCATTATTAATAAGCTGAGGCATCACGGTTCCAGCATGCTTTGTACCGGGCAGACAGACAATGAAAGGCACGTTAACCACTTCTTCGTAAAGAGCCGTTTTCTGATTCCACTGGTGAGCAGAAGCTCCATCTCCATGGTCGGAGGTAAAAATAATGAGGGTATTTTTCCACAGGTTCTGTCGCTCTATCTCGTCCACAATTTTACCGATTTCGACATCCACATGTTCTATCAACCGATAGTAGGCATTGAGATAACATCGCCAGTCATCGGGAGTATAGTGTCGGGTCGGATACAGACGATAGCTCTGCTCACGCTCGTAGCTCAGCACATCTGCATCATAAGGGGCTATAGGAAAGTTAGCAGGCAGGTTAGGGCAGTCGTCCAGCTGGAATTCTTCAAGGTTGGCAAACGGGGTATTCTGACAACGGGCATACTCACAAATGTTATGCGGATTGTCGAACGAAGCCACAAGGAAGAACGGTCTGGTGTGTTTTCGTTGCAGGAAACTTACCGCTGACTCGGCAAGTCCGTTATCGTTATGACCATGCAGATTCTCAAAACCGAAAGCATGCGCGGCAGGCAGAGAATTAGTATTGACGTGCCACTTGCCCGCATAGGCTGTTTCATAGCCTGCCTGCTTCAACAATGTGCCCAGTGTACGGCTGCGCAGGGAGTCGGGCATGGGTGTCTCGTTCTCGGCCATACCTATTTCGGCAGGCGTATGACCGGTAAACATAGATGCCCGCGACGGACCACTCAATGGTAACGAACAGTAAGCGTTGGTGAAACGCAAACCGTGTGCTGCAAGACGATCCATGTTTGGCGTATGCAAATCAACGTTTCCAGCACAACTCATAGCCGTAGCTGTTTGCTGATCGGTCATAATGTAACGTGAGTTCGATATAAAATCAAAAAAAAGAAAGTT
>NZ_JAULLJ010000029.1:0-48449 GCF_030518095.1 Bacteroides sp. ET489 | reverse complement strand
GCATAAAAAAAGAGGGTGTATCTTTCGGTACATCCTCTTTCGTGGAGCATAGCGGACTCGAACCGCTCACCTCGACACTGCCAGTGCGGCAGATATTTCTTTATATATCTCTATGCTACAGCTATTTATGTACTAATTGCAAAACGCCTCCGATTCGTTTTGGGTAAAATGTGTGTTAGCTTACGATTTGGAATGTCCTATATTTTCAAGAACTTCATCAATGAACAAAGAACGGTAGTGTGGACATTCCAGCACTCCTTTCTCTTTTGCTTCCCTATATACCTTAGAGAAGAGCTTTGCTTTCTCTTTGTCTGTAGTAGGTATTTCATCGATGGGTGTCCCAAGAAACCTACATCCCCAACCTTTGCAAGTTGGAGTAAGTTGGCAGTGATTTTCATTTTTCCACTGACATGAGCAGTCAGTAATTATATTATTCATATTGCGTATATTTGTTGAACTTAAAATTAAAGACATGGTACTTGAAAGAATTCGCAAAGCCCATGAACTTCTCTTTGAACTTGAGAATGTTCGCTATACACTCGTTACTATTGGTACATTAACTAATTCTCATTTGGCCGAGACCTATGAGGCAGAACTGATAGAAAAACTGATAGAAACAGAAATGCTTCTTGATCGCATCAAGGATTGCCTCTCAAAACAAACGGTTAATCCACCTTTATCCCCAGATGCTGTAATAGAGGTTTGATACATTCTCTGTTCCTTTCTGAGATGACGCCAATAGGTGCCCCGCCCAAGAATTCATATACTTCTTGTAATGAGATCTTGTAGGCTGTTATCATATCCGCATAAGGTTGATAAGTCTTGGAATGGAGATTGATTTTGTTCAACCGTTCAAGCTCTCTGCGGGTATCTTCCAGGATTTCTATCAAATCCATATTGCAGCATCGGGTAATATAATGGTCGAAGCTGTAATTGTCTTTATGTAAATCTATGATATTCATAGTTTATAGATTGATTACCTATAGGTAGTTTGTCGACTACTTATAGGTAATTTGTTCACTACCTATAGGTAATTGGTAAACTACTTATGGGTAGTTTAAAATCCATCTCTTATATCATTTGATGCTTTGGCATTGGAATATAAACAATATTTTTTTAATTAACTCATTTATTTCAATCTGATTTTCTTACAAATTCAATTTTCCCATCAGTGTTGATATAATAATTGAAACGAACAGTATCGTATTTTGAATCAAGAGATTTCATATAAATATACCGAACTTCAAAATCGATATAAGCTTCCCCCTTTGTATTTACTGCTATTTGTAAACTATCAAAATCTTCAAATTCGATTATTTCAGGTATGCCGAGCTGTCGAATTTTTACATCTCTCTTGACTTTCTCATAGCATTCTTTAAACTTTATATTTCTATCCTTTATTTCACTCTTTTTATTTACATCTTGAATATAGAAATAAGTGAAATAACCGATTAGTAGGATAATGATAGAACAAACTATGGTAATTATCTTTTTTTTCATAATCTCATATTTCTTTCCACAACCTTAATAACATTATATATCTCGACAACATCATCCAAATTAAGCGTGTAGTCATTGAACATGTTGTTTAATGAGTGGCATGTTATATTTCCGTTCTCGTCCTGATTGATAATTTGCTTAATTGCGATGCCTTCTGTACGGTGCACAATTACAAAGTACCAGTCGTTGATGTGAAGTTTCGGGAGCCATAGATCCCGGCGTACTTCCCGACAGAGAAGTTTGTCACCGTCACATATTGAATTACGTGTACCATCGTCCATGCTGTCACCTTCTGCTTCGAATATCATATACTTCCCATGATATGTACGGTCAACGATAACAGGCATTGTAGGTAGTGTTCCTATATATCCTGCATCTTCATATCCTGCCAGATACCCGCACCGTGCTTTAATATGCACCACTGGTACACTCATATAATCGAGATTCTCTACTATATGAGCATTAGGGTGAACAGTCGGTGTTGTTTGGTTTAGCATTTCTCCTTCGCCTGTAAGCAACCATTTAAGATTGTATTTAGGGAAAGCAGCTACAATCTTATCGCATGTACTTTTTGAAGGAGAACGTTTTTCATTAATTATTCGAGTTATTGTGACATTATTAGAAATGCCAATAGCCTTGCTGAAAGAATTTTTGTTTAATCCTTCTTCATCAATGATTTTTTGTATTCGTTCCCAAGCTTCCATATATAGTTGTACTAACAGTTAGTTAAATGTTGTGAATATACTAACTTTTAACGTGATAAAGTTTGTATTTATGCTAACTGTTAGTATCTTTGCAACATCAACAACGACATCAACGACAAATTAAGCAAAAATCGTTGAAACAGCAAAAAAAGTAACATACCTAAAAGACAGTATAGCAATGAAAAAGTACGATTTGCACAAGATTATGAAAGAAGCTCATGAGATATACAGTAAGTATTTTAAGCTGTATCAGATTACTCACGGAGTTAAGAGTTTCGGTGATTGTCTTAAGGTTGCATGGGCTAACGAAAAGAAACTCGTCGCTGAAAATGAAGCACGGGAAGCGGAAAAGTCGGCTATGAAGGATGCTTTACTGCAACCGGAGCGTAGGAGTTCATTCGATTTTTACAATGCTTCTTATTCGGCATATTATAACAAGAATAGCAAAGGATATATGGGTTCGCATTATTGCGGAGATTAAATGGAAAAATTAAGCTGCTGAAAGGTTAGTGCTATTATCCGGTGACAAAAGCCGCGAGGGATGCCAAGGCGCCGGCTACCCCTTTACCCCGCACCGGGCAGCTTACTAAATATCCTCACCTGGTCATAGAACCTACCCTTTGATGTGGAGGTGGGGAACTGAATGGAGTGATGGCCCTAAGCAATCCGTTCCAGAAAGCGATACTGGCGCATACCCTCAGACCCAGCATAGAGGACGCGAGAGATACCCGGAGTAGCAATAATCCAGCGATGATATGAGCGGAGGACTTGCAACGGTGCGAAATAAGAAGCCGACATGCCTCGAACGGTCATGCAGTGAAGAATAGTAGCTGATAACTCCGGTGGGAAGAGCAGAGAGAGCTTATCGAGGCACTAACTAATAAATAGATTGGATATGAAAAAGGTAATAACAGAAAACTACACTCCTGCATTGCGGGAAATGAAAGTCGGGGATATCTATATGTTCCCCGTAAAAGCATATACATCGGTAAAATCTACTTTAATTCCAAGGTTAAGATTGGAAATGTGTGTAGAAGATGCTAACTGGGAGGTCGGAGAGATTGACAAGAAAAAGGGTATTTTCCCGGTAGAAAGGACAGCATGATGGTACCTGTTCTATCTCCTACGGAAAGGTTGGTCGCTCAAGAATACTGCAAGGGGCTTGCTGATAAGGAGGTGGCAGATAACCTCGGAAAGTCTGTCTGGACTATTCGGACACAGAAGCGGACCATTTATAAGAAGCTCGGAATTTCAAAGGACACTGAGCTTCTTCTATATATGATCTGTGACCGGCTGAAACGGAACTTTGATTTGAAAGAGTTACGAAAGCACGGTCTTGAACTATTGTTCTCCATTCTATTCATCGTGATGCAGGTAACATGTAATGGAATAGATTTGAGAAGGATGCGCATATCTGGAAGAGCACGTACATCTGTACGTTGTTTTCGTCCAAGTCGGAAATGTAACGATGTAGATTTTTGTTTATGAGATATACTAATCAGATACTTATTGATGGAACGGCTGAAGCAAGATTAGCCGATATTATGGCCATTATGGACCTTGAGACATTTGGGCAACGGAAGTCTGCAAAACTTGTTGGGGGACTTAAAAGGCTTATGAGATTGATGGAAGAGGGTAAGATTCGCACTGATAAGCCTACTAATAGTCAGAATGGGAAATGGTTCTGTAATGCTGCTGACGTGTTAAAATATGCAATTAAACCATATAGAAGGAGGAGAGCGGTATGAGTGTTAGTAGATTATCTTCTATTATGGTTGTATCATTTGTTCTCTGTGCGGTCACGGTTTCAGGTTTGGGGCTGTTGTTTTGGATATCGTTGACCGTTTTTTCTTGGTCCTGCCTATATATCGCGAGACACAAAGATGACTTATTTGCAGAGCTTGATAAATTATTCGGTAGTGATGAAGAATTCAGATGAATGCATTTTGTGTGAAACAGTCAGTGTGTGCGGTCTGTGAAGATAGCACACAATTTTTATGGGTGATTAGCTCAGTCAGGTAGAGCGGCGCATATTTCGGTATTTGTTGTGTGTTTTCCATAGTTTATTTAAGGTTAGTTAGATATGCGCAGGTCGCGGCGTTCAAGTCCCGCATTACCCACATTTGATTCAGTTATCAGTAATTGTTTAATTCAAATTGCCGGGTTAAAGGAGCCCGTAGGGAGAATGCCCCTATTTAAGTTTTTATAATCCAATTAACAGACAGCCCGGAAAGACGGGCATATGGTTCCGTGGCGGAATTGGGAGACGCTATGCTCGATGATTGGACGGTCAATCCATAGATGCAAAGAACTGACAACTCATGCAGGTTCGAGTCCTGCCGGTACCACTATCTGCGCAGATAAGGCAAGTTGGGAAGACAACTGGAGGACATTAGTTTAAGCAGGTAAAACAGATGGACGCATCTATGCGAGTTCGACTCTCGTATGTTCTGCAACCCTTTACAAGAAATCCGCTACAATCCGAAAGTAGGGCGAAGATAGCGCAGGTTTTATCCGCGCGGCATCGGTTAGCCGCTGACTCTATCTGAAAGGTAACGCGAAATCGGAAAAGGATTAGAATGTGTCATGTGCTGTGCCCCGGAGAATACGCTTCGGGGCTTTTTGTTGGACTATTATTAACCACTTTAAATATTATCATTATGGGATTAATCAAAAAACCTAACGAGCTGACCGTTAAGACTACTTTGTCAGCACTGATTTATGGACAACCAGGTATGGGTAAAACAACTTTGGCTTTGAGTGCACCGACCCCTCTTCTTCTAGATTTCGACGGTGGTGTACACCGTGTGAATGCTGCACATCGTGTAGATACTGTTCAGATTTCAAAGTGGGAAGATGTTAACGAAGTACTTTCTTCACCTGAAGCAGCGACTTACGAAACGTATGTGATTGATACTGCTGGAAAGATGCTTTCCTTTATGGATGTGTATATCATGCAGAACAATCCAAAGTTACGTAAGAGTGATGGAACACTGTCCCTGCAGGGGTATGGAGTACGGAAGAACATGTTTATCGACTTCGTGAAGAGAGTGACTATTATGGGGAAATCTGTGATATTCGTTGCGCACGAGCGAGAGGAGAAGGTTGGAGAGGATAAGCAGATTCGCCCTGAAATCGGTGGCTCATCTGCCGGCGACTTGATTAAGGAACTGGACTTAGTAGGATATATGGAAGCAATCGGTAAGAAGCGGACTATATCATTCAATCCATGTGAGAAGTTCTATGGGAAGAATACGTGTAATCTGCCAGATCGTATGGAAATACCGACCATAATTGATGAACAAGGTAACCCCACAGGGGCGAACAGCTTCATGACGAAAATCATAGTAGCATATACTACGTATCAAGCAAAGCAAACCGAACTTTCTTCCGAATATGAGGCACTGATGGATGTCATCAAAGAGAATATCGAAATGGTAACAGATGTTGTAAGTGCTAACGAAGTGGCAACTGCGATAGGTAATATGCAACATATTTTTGATTCCAAGTTGAGAGCTGGAATGCTGCTTAATGAGAAGTGCAAATCGATGGGCTTGAAGTTCAATAAACTATCTAAAAAATATGAAGCAGCAGCCTAAATACCGTATCTACCCGTCACTGCTCGACAAGTTCGAGCAGTACTTACGGGCGGACGAAGAAGCGGAAAGCTTTTTCAACATAGATAATGAGACGGGCGAATACAAGAAAAGTCCGGATGAAGTGGAGGAGGAGTTGAAGCAATCACTTATTGATTGTATAAACCGCGTACCGTTTGCCAGTGAAGCTGCTGATAAGGGAACTGCATTTAACGCAATTGTGGATAGCTTCATTCATCGTAAAAAGCATATACCTACTGAACGCGAACCGTACACAATCATTGGAGACAGTGAAACGAATGTGGTACAAGTCTCTTTCCCGAAGTCGGAATTGATGGAAGAACATCATTTCATGTTTGACCGACAATGGTGTATAGAGCAAGCTTCCTACTTTGAAGGTTCATTGAGCCAAGTGTTTGTATCTTCCATTTTACATACTCGGTATGGCCCAGTTGAACTATATGGGTTTATTGACGAATTGCGAAGAGATGTAGTTTATGACATCAAGACAACCAGCAGCTATACGTTCGGTAAGTATGAACATGGTTGGCAACGTCATGTATATCCATATTGCTTGATTGATTCCGGGCAGATGGCTGGCGTAAAAGCATTTGAATATACAGCTTTTGCTTTAAAAGGTGGAACGAGCCGCACCCCTCTCATCAGCGGTACTCGCTATCCAGAATATTATACGTACAACCATGAGCAGACGGTGAAGTTGCTCACAGTACATGTGGAACGGTTCATCGAGTTCCTGGAAGCCAACAGAGATTTGATAACTGATAAGAAAATATTCGGAGAGTAATATGGCACAAGAAGCGATCCTTGAAAAAGTAAAAGGTGAGATACATATGGAAAAGTCTTTTGACTTCATGTGTAGCCAACTTCGCAATGGTAGATATCGGGTGAAAATAGAACGGTACACGGAGCCACGGACTATTCCGCAAAATGCACTAATGTGGATGTGGTTCACCTGCATCGAACGGGAAACCGGAATGGACAAGCAGGACATACATGACTACTATTGCAGTCGTTTCCTTCGTAGGACGACTTGTATCAATGGCAAAGAAATCGTTGTGTCCGGAAGTACTTCCAGACAGAATACATTGCAGATGACAGATTTTCTTAATAAGGTTCAGGCTGATGCGGCTGCCGAGCTTGGAATACGATTGCCGCTTCCGGCCGACCGATATTACCAAGAATTTATTGACGAATATAAAGATAGGAGGTAAAAATGAATATCATTAAAGCAAAGATCACTAAAGACAAAACATTAGTGGCCGTTTATAAAAATGAGAATGACGACACGGTGACCGTGGAAGGGAAGAACCTTGTTCACAAGGACCTTGAAGCTGCCTTGGATGCGTTGGTCCCTCACTTGGCCTTCCTTTGTGAACAGAAGGAAGCAGATGACAAGACCTTCATTGAGGATATCCCCGAGGAAATTCACAATGTACTTGAGGTGAGTGGGTATAGTATAGGTAGTACTGATGAAGATAAAGGTGTCACGCTTATTGGCAAGCGTTTCTTGAAATCCAAGAAGGTACTTAATCTGAGCGCACCATTTACAAAGTTCAATAATGAGAATGAAGAATACACTAACGCTTTCGAATTGCAGCAAGCTATTGAAGCATGTAACTACGAAGTGGAGCAATACCTGACGGCCAAGAAATGGGCCATCGTACAGCAGGAACTTCCGTTTGATGAATCGGAAACAGGAGACATAAAAGCGGACGATGTTCCGGATGCACCATTCGGTGAAGCGCAAGCATTTATTAACAAGGCGCTTGATGCAGGAGCGAACATTACTATTAATGGTACGCGGATGAAGCCGCGTCGTAACCGTAAGAAAGAAGCTGTAGCTTGATATGCCGGCACCATTTATAATCAATCAATACACAGACGGCTTCAAAATAAAGTTCAATTTCAATCCAACGCTCAATATTCTTGTAAAACGAATACCGTCGGTTGCAAATAATCCTAAGAAAGCATATCTGTTTCAGGAGAAGGCTTGGTGGGTTGATAAAGCTGACGAATATTATGTTAATACGATGGCGGATTGGGCTGTGAAACACGGTTATTGTGGAAGTATCCAGCGATATGAACAAAAGCGTTCATTAGATAATATGGATATTGCTCCAATGCCTAAGTTAACCGTTCCACATGGATTGCTATTGGAACCGTATGAGTATCAGAAAGAGGGCATCGCTTACGCATTATTGCATAAGCGGTGCATTTTCGGAGATCAGCCAGGGCTCGGTAAGACTTTGCAGGCCATTGGTACGGTGACTATAGCAAAATCTTATCCGTGTTTGGTGATCTGTCCGGCTGCGCTGAAGATAAACTGGCAGCGTGAATTCAAAAAGTTTGCCGGCAAACAGGCACTGATCCTTGATGATAAGAACAAGAATTCTTGGCACCGTTTCGTAGAGACAAAGTGTTGCGATGTATTTATCACGAACTATGAGAGCCTGAAAAAGTTCTTTGTCTTGGACGTGAAGAATGACACACGCTTCACTCTCCGTTCCATTACGTTTGATCCACGAATTAATCTGTTCAAGTCGGTAGTTATTGATGAAAGCCACAAGTGCAAGTCAACCAAGACGCAACAAAGCAAATTCGTGGAAGGTATCTGCAAAGGGAAAGAATTTGTGTTAGAGCTTACCGGGACACCTGTTGTCAATGACAATACTGACCTTATCCAGCAGTTGAAGATTATGGGGCGTCTTGAGGACTTCGGAGGATATAAAAATTTCGTGGAAAGATATTGTAATGGTCCCAAGAAAGCTTCTAATCTGAAGGAACTGAACTGGCGCCTGTGGACATCATGTTTTTTTCGCCGGGAGAAGGCCAAAGTGTTGACGCAGCTTCCTGACAAGACAAGGCAGTATATCGAGATGGATATCACGACAAGGGATGAATATTCCCGTGCTGAGAATGACCTTATCAATTATTTGCGGGTCTATAAGAATGCTTCCGACGAGAAGATTGAAAAGTCTATGCGCGGCGATGTGATGGTCCGGATGGGTATCTTGAAAGCTATATCTGCCCGAGGAAAGATTAAGGCAGCCGCGGAGTTTATTCACGATGTCATCGACGGCGGAGAGAAGCTGATAGTATTTGCCTATCTGAAAGAAGTCGTGATGGAAATGAAGAAACTGTTTCCCGAGGCTGTTACGGTAACAGGCGAGGATAATGTTGCCCAAAAGCAGGCTGCTGTAGATTCCTTTCAGAATGATCCGAATTGCAGGCTGATTATTCTGAATTACAAGTCCGGTGGTACGGGCCTCACGTTGACAGCTAGCAGTCGTGTAGCGTTCATAGAGTTTCCTTGGACATTCAGCGATTGTGAGCAGGCGGAGGACCGAGCCCATCGAAACGGTCAGAAGAATAACGTGAACTGTTACTACTTCCTTGGGAAGGATACCATTGACGAATATATGTACCAGGTGATACAAACGAAGAAGAGCATCGCTAATGGTGTTACTGGTACGGATGATGTCGTCAAAGAGAACGTAGTAGATATGGCTATGAATATATTTAATCAAAGATTATAATTGATTATGAATACCTATTTCAAATTTTGTCCGAATGTTTTTCTTGCAAAGTGCGAAGAGAAGCATGAAAGAGGTGAGTCCATTTTTGTGACTACCAAATATGGTAAAGAGAATGAATGTCTTGTGTTCAATCTGATATTTGAACGTGATGGCTTCTATTATTACTCGATAGTTCGTGCTGATGGCTTTAACGTTCAAGAATGGGCAAAGCGAAAAGCAGAACGCCGGTTGGATTGGGCCGCCACTGCAGAACGAAAGAGTGAAGAATACTTCAAAGCATCAAATAAAGACAGTGATTTTCTCTCGCTGGGTGAACCTATTAAAATCGGCCATCATAGCGAAAGACGACACAGAAAAGCCATTGAAGATGCCTGGAATAATATGGGCAAGAGTGTAGAGTTTGACGAGAAAGCCAGAGAGCATGAAAGAATTGCTCAGTATTGGGCAAATAAGGCTGATACTATAAACCTTTCAATGCCTGAAAGCGTGGACTATTATGAGCATAAGTTAGCAGTGGCTAAAGAGTATCATGAGGGGTTGAAATCCGGCAAATATCCACGTGAACACTCATACTCTTTGACGTATGCAAAGAAAGCGGTAAACGAAGCTCAAAAAAACTTCGATTTGGCAAAAAAACTTTGGTTATGAAAAGACAGACTACACCACAATCCGAAAGCCAACTCCAGCATAGCTGTTTGGAATGGTTCCGGCTTCAGTATCCCAGCTTGAGCATGATGATGTTCGCCGTTCCGAATGGTGGAAAGCGTGATACAAAAACGGGGGCACAGATGAAGTACGAGGGCTGTATTCGTGGAGTGGCTGATTTGATTCTGCTAATCCCCAAGAAAGGATACGCCTCTCTCTGCATTGAAATGAAAACTCCGAAAGGGGTACAGAGCGAACACCAGCGAACGTGGCAGAGAGAGGCAGAAAAGTACCGAAACAGATACGTCGTATGTCGTTCCCTGGAACAATTCATAAATGAAGTAAATACTTACTTGCGATGACTTATATTGACTACATCAAGAACTTTTGGTTGCAACATAACGCATATTCGCTAACTGTCACAGAAACCGCTTTGTACTTCTACCTGTTAGAAACTAACAACCTCTGTAGGTGGGCGAATACGTTTAACCGCAACAATAGCAAGGTTCTTGCCGATCTTGGTATAGCGTCATTGAAAACTCTTTCAGCAGCTAGAAACCGGTTAAAACAAGTTGGTCTGATTGACTTCAAAACGAAGAATGGAAGCCCAAATGTTTCCTATACCTTGGTAAAATTTACCGAGGTCAGGGAGCAGGTTGATACCGAGGTTAGGGAGCAGGTCAGGGAGCAGGTTGTTACCGAGTTAAATAAGACAAAGAAAAAGACAAAGACTATAGGGGAAAATAACTCTGGCGAGTTATTCCCGCCCGACCCACCACCGAAGAAACCTTCCAAGCAAAAGCAGGAGTTTGTACCACCGACTATCGACGAAGTGAAAGAATTCTTTCGCGGCCAACTTCCGGACTGGGAAGAGCAGGCTACGTTATTCTACCATCACTTCAACGGGTTGGGGTGGAGGACGGCTACTGGCGCTAAGGTGGAACGCTGGGACAGCCGGGCAAATCTTTGGATAACCGAGAAACAAATCAAAGCGAAAGATGGAAAACAAGACCATAGGCCAGTTGATAAAGCTGCAAAAGCAAGAATGCTCGTTGACGAATACGCGGCTATCGAGCAGGGAGGTGATGCTGGAACACGTACGGCAGAGATACCCGACCTTTAGCCAAGCTGCCGCTGCCTTTTCAAGTTCTCTTCAGCCGTTATTGTTGAATGATTTGGAGAAGGTGTACAGCGAGAAGTCGCCTGTCATAAGTGATCTGGATCGTATGTATTCTCCTGGATCGTCCGCATTGTGGGTGAAAACTCAGCTTTTGACTATAGACTTCACGTCATCGGTCAAGGAGGGGGCGGATATGTCAGCATTGGAAGAGTTCTCCAAGTTATTTGCGGCTCAGTATCACTACATCAAGCTGACTGAATTTCTGTCATTCGTGGCCCGCTTCAAGCTTGGCAGATACGGAAAATTCTATGGCTACTTCGATACAATGACTATTGGTGAAGCTTTCCGCAGGTTTCTGAAAGAGCGGAGCGATGAACTGGATACCGTTATTCGTCGTCGTAAACCTCCAGAAACAGAAGTGAAGGTTGAGAGGAACCATGAAATGCCGGATTATCTAAAGCGAATACCATCATGGGGGAGAAAGAAAAAAAGTTAATCTATGTGTTTTGCCGTCGGTGCAGGAATGCTTCGCAGTTTATTGAGAATTCATGTTATTGCCGATCATTCAGAAAGAGAGTATGTGCTTGCAACCGGTATGGCAGAGTCTGTGATAAATTTGAGAAAAGATGAAAGACATCAAGATTATGGCGACAATACTGGCTATTCTTGCTGCGTATGTCGCCTTTTATGTTGCCTTATATTGGGTGACAGATTATTGTTTAATCCATTATTTGTAATGCGATATGGAAGCAAAAGAAGTTATCAAGAACTATTTGGATGAACGTGCTAAAACAGATGAACTCTTTGCTAAGGCTTACTCAAAGGAAGGGAAGAGTATTGACGAGTGCTTTGACTATATTATTGGGGAGGCAAGAAAGCGAGGTACACAGGTATGTATGAGTGATGAAGAAGTATTTGGCCTTGCTGTACATTACTATGACGAGGATGATATCAAGGTATCTTCTGTCTGTGATACCGCAAGGGTAGCAACATCCAAAGAAGTAAAACTTAGCGCAGAGGATGAAAAAGCTGCCCGTGATGCAGCGATTAGGCGGCTTACTGAGGAGCAATATTCCCTGCTGAAGAAAAGGCCGCAGAGGGCAAAGAAAGAAGCGGATGTTCAACAAATGTCATTGTTCTAAGCCATGAAACCGAGAACAGAGTTGGAAAAGAGGGTTGTGTCACTGAGCGAGCATCTTCCATTAATTACTACTTCTCAAGAACAATGGGCCAAGAAGCATTGCTTTGAACGAATTGCCTACAGATGCAAAAATGAAATGTGGTGCACAGTATGCGGTGGAAAATGGATAGATGCTACTGGACAGAAAAAAGGGTACATTACATGCCCGCACTGTGGAGTAAAGCTGAAGGTAAATGTTAGTACAAGGAAGAATCTGAGTGAAGCTTCCTACATGACTATTGTCACTACTTCGGAAGAGTTCCAAGTACTGCGTCATATATATATAAGACGTTATCGCAGAGAGAATCATAATAATGGCGAGGTATTCTACTTTTTGTCGGAAGTATGTCAGCAATGGTTTAGCTTGGAACATAGAGAGCTGGTCATTTCAAGGCCGCTTACCATGTTCAACAATGCATGGAAGTACGAAGAGCCTATGACATTAAAAAAGGAGAAATGTGAATGGTATAGCAATTACAATAAGTACAATATCAATGGATGGGTATATCCTTCAGTGAAACTGCTTCCCATACTTCGCAGGAACGGGTTGAGGACATCATTTCACGACATCACACCGGCATCATTGGTACGAGCATTGCTGAACAACGATGTTTTAGTTGAAACCCTGCTGAAGACACGTCAATATGACCTGATCCGATACCGATTCAGTCATTATTCGATTTCGTATAAATGGGCAATCAACATCTGCAACCGGAACAGATACATTGTGAAAGACGCAAGCATGTGGCAAGATTACCTTCATCTGCTGACCTATTTTAATCTTGATACCCACAATGCCCACTATGTATGTCCGAAGAACCTGAAAGTGGAGCATGACCGCCTGAAGAGAAGAAAGGAGAAGCATGATGCAGAGAACCGTCGTCGGATGATTGAGGAGGACAGACGTAAGAACATCGAAAACCTAAAAAATGACATACACGAGTTCATTCAGCGCATACGTCCGTTTCTCGGAATGGAGATACGCGGACAAGGCATCGTCATACGGCCACTTGAAAGTGTCACGCAATTCTATGTCGAAGGAAAGGCAATGCACCATTGCGTATACACCATGAAATATTATTCACGTCCTGACTGCCTCATTCTTTCGGCCCAAAAGGAGGGAAAGCGACTGGAGACAATAGAGGTTTCACTCAAAACGTTCAATGTCGTTCAGAGCCGTTCGGTCTGCAATAAGATATCCGACTACCACGATAGTATATTGAATCTGATGAAAGATAATATGTGGATGATCCGGAACAGAGCATCATGACCATTTTGGGTAGTCAACCACGCCCCCATGCGACATCCGCCCGGATGACATGGAGCTGTTGAGGGAATGCGAGAGGAGAGGTTTTTTGATGATAAAATTAAAAAAGGAAACAGAATGAAAATTAATAAAATAGGACTTCTTGCAATAGACAGCACTTATCCCAATCTGGCACTGATGAAGATAAGCAGCTATCACAAGCAGCGCGGAGATATTGTTGAGTGGTACAACCCGTTGGATCATTACGACAAGGTGTATGCAGCCAAGGTTTTTACCTTCACACCAGATTACGGGTTCTACATCAATGCTGACGAAGTAGAGTTTGGAGGAACTGGTATCGACATCCACAAGACGCTGCCGGAAAGTATAGACCGGTGTACTCCGGACTACAGCCTATATCCTTCCATCGACAGCCGAACCGCATACGGTTTCTTGACTCGCGGATGCCCGAACCGATGCAAGTGGTGCGTGGTACCTCAGAAGGAAGGAAACATACGACCTTACATGGATGTGGACGATATTGCCGTCGACGGTCGGAACAGACTTATTCTGATGGATAACAATGTGCTGGCAAGCGATTACGGATTGCAGCAGATTGAGAAGATCGTTCAAAAAGGATATAAAGTCGATTTCAATCAAGCACTTGATGCACGTCTTGTTACAGATGATATTGCTAAACTACTTGCAAAAGTAAAATGGATTAATCGCATACGATTTGGGTGCGACACTCACGGGCAGATAGCCGAATGTGAACGAGCCATTAACTCGATTCGGTCGCATGGCTACAAAGGGGAATTCTTTTTGTACTGCATTTTAATGGAACTAAAAGAAAGCTATCAACGCATAAACTACTGGAAGAAGTACAAGAAAGTTCTCCCGCATGCGCAACCTTATCGCTCACTTACCGATCGAGCACAGATCGTTCCTCAATGGCAAATTGACATGGCCAGATGGACAGACAGAAAAGAGATTTATCGAACTTGTGATTTTTATGATTTTGAACCCAGAAAGGGATTTAAATGTAAGGAGTATTTTTTATGAGAACAATATCCCAAATCAGAACCCTTATCAATGCCGGCGTCGGAACCAGCATATCCGCCGGCGAACTGATGGCATACAATGTACCACCGGAGACAACCCTGAAGCTGGTATATATCCCAGTTGTCACCAGCCGCGCGGCATTCGAATACGCAGATGTAGTTTGCCAGATATGCGCACAGAAAAGGCTGAACTACAAAGAACAGACCCGAACGCTCAAACAGGAGATGAAAGAATATGAGCGCGAAACGATGGGACTTGTAGGTCATGAGATAGAAGAAGACCTGAAAGACAAGGTAGATTTCTTCTTCGACGAAGCATACGGTCACATCGAGAAGTTGCAGCAGTCGGTTTATGCTGAAATGAAAAAGCAGTGGCCCGATCTGACAGACTATACCTTGCTACTCAACCTCTACATGTGCGTCATTTTGATAGACTACATTTGGAAGTTTGAGCGTGCCACGGCACAATTCATCCAGAAAGCAACCATGTCGCCATACATCCCACGGCCCAACCAGCACCTTGTTAACATCCGCCGTGCGTGCATGTCCATTGCCGGCGATCACGTACTTCCCAGTTCGGATAACATTCGTCTTGCAATCAAGATTCTGGCGATGAACATCGAAAAGATGGTAAAGGTAGAGTTTAATTAATAAAAATGAGAAAGCATAATGGCAAACAAGAACACATTACCTCCAGCTAAAGAGCGCAAGGCTGATACCAGCAAGAACGGTAACGATCTGACCGAATTTATTCAGAGACAGTTGAAGCGTGAAAGGAATCTTTATCCATTGCGGATTAATGCAACTACCGTCATTTACGTCACCAAAGCAAAGTGTACGAAAGAGTATGCTGAGAAATATAAGCGGGAGAAGATGAGACTATGAGTAAACTGAAAGTCTATTATGGGTGGTCGAGAATAGGAAATGTCCGCAAAAAACGTGCATTGTCCGTTATGTTCGAAAACGAAATACAGGGCTGCCGAAGCGACCGTGGACAAAGATGTTTGCGGACAATACAAGACACTGTATTTGAGCGGTACCAGACAAATGAAGAAATGGCCGATGGGAAACGTCAAAACCGGATATTCACAGAGTACAGCCTGTTCCTCGATGAGAAACCTATCAGCGGGAGCCTTGAAATATGCTTGCTGATTAATAACGAAGCTGATAAGAACCATGTGACGAAGGCTATGCGTGATAGGATCTCAGATGCTTTAAGAAAGGCTTTCCTTCTTGCAAATCCCGGGTATAAAGAACCGAATAACCAACTCTCTTTAAACTTCGAATGATATGGGAAAGCAGGAAAGTATGGACGACTGGTTCCAGATGGCTAAGGATTATGCCAAAGCAGAAAAGGAACTGAAGGTTGAGCAGTGGGTTGAAGTAACTCTGTATTATGGATATGCAGATAAACAAGTGAGTCTTTATCACTACAACCTTCCCCGTGAAATGTATTTCAGATATGAGTGGGTAATCAGATGGAGGATGGCGAGATTACAATGTAAATATCCCAAACAGATTATATCTAAAAGCCTATATTTCTATGACAAGCGATCTGGAGAGTCTATGGATGTTAGCAGTTGCCTTTCTAAGTTGATTTCCGCCAAAGCCCAGGTGACGAAGGCCGAGCGGATGATGCGTGAATACATCGAGCACAACCGTCAGAATAACATGTTCTTTGACGAGAATACGGACGAGGAACTGATAAGATTCCGTAAGAAGTTGGAGAGTAAGAAAAGCAAGTGTGCAGAGTGTGAGGAGAGGTTAGAAGTATTAGTTCAAAGAAGGAGAAATAATCAATGAAAATGAAATTGTATTACCTGTTCCTAGCAGTCATGTGGTGGCTGCTGGGGTAGGTGGAAAGGAGAAACGAAATGAGCTTACTTGTACATGAAACGCCGTTGCAGCGAATCATCAGAAAAACAGGCCGAAAACCGGTCCAGTGTAAATGCAAGTTATGTAAACAGCAATGTCATACGCCCTGCTTGGGTACTCCACAAGATATTCTAAGGCTTATCGAAGCAGGATATAAAGATAGACTTGCACCAACGGATTGGTATGTAGGTATCATTATGGGAGTTACTGAAATGTCTATACCCATGGTACAGGCCAAACAAGAAGGAGACTGGTGTACATTCTACAAAGACGGTCTATGTGAACTGCACGATGCAGGATTGAAGCCGACAGGGGGAAGATTATCACACCATAGCATTCGAATTGATAATTTCAAACCAAGTAAAAGCATTGCATGGAATGTGGCCAAAGAGTGGTTGAATGAAGAAAATGTTGAGTACATAGTTAAGATATGCGAGGCTATGTCACCATATAATGAAACAGGATTCGTTGTGTAATCGAAAGATATTGATCTATGAAGAAGATACTAAACATCATCAAAGAAATACTTGGCGTAATAGCTTACGGTTCAGGAATGACTTTGGTTGTGATAGGGTTGTATTCCAGGTTTAGCGTGCTTGAGTTGGTATTGATAGCAACATGTGCAGCAATTCTGTACATTGGTTTGTCCAAGACATTGAAAAACCTTGAATGAGATTAAGAGCATTTTAAGAGCATTTTAAGAGCAAATTAAGAGCAATTTAAGAACAGAGCCAACCGTTCGGAAAAGTCGAACGGCTCAAAAAAGGAGAACAAGCAATGACAATACATAAAGTTTCAGTTAGTCTGCATGGCATCAGGAAGTATGCCTGGCGGAAAAATCTTAGTGGATTCTTTAGCGTCAATGGCCGGAGTTTGACCAATGCAGAAGTAAGAATGGTAGTCGATTACGGAATAGCGAGAGGCTATGAAACAAACGAAGATATACCTACAGAGGAAGTGATTAAATTGTTAGGATGGGAGAAATGAAAGCAATATCTATCAAACAGCTGTGGGCGAGCTTAATCGCTCACGGTATCAAAGACATTGAGAACCGGACATGGAAGTGTCCTCAGAAGTACATCGGCCAAAGGGTACTGATTCATGCTTCTTCTGGTAAAGGAGCACGTACATGGAGTTATAATCAGGATGACGAAATTCGTAAAGACAGGAACATATATTTCAACTGCGTATATGATAAGTTCCCTAAGGGAGCTATCATAGGAAGCGTAGTGATAGCCGACTGCGTACAGAACCATCCGTCTGTTTGGGCTGAGAAAGGTTGCTGGAACTGGGTGCTGAAAGATGCGGTTCTGTTTGATAAGCCTACTGAAAATGTGAAAGGAAATCTAGGTTTTTGGAATTGTAATATTTATATTTGCGATAAATATCAGCTAAGCTATGAAAATAAGAAAAGTAAATGAAGTATATGGTGTTTCAAATCAAATGATAGAAACATACATTGAACGTACAATGGTGGACGGTTTATTTTTAGATGGCTTACATCGAAATAAGCATATTATTGTATATGGAGCCTCCAAACAAGGTAAAACTTCTTTAGTAAATAAACATCTGAAAGAAGAAGATTATGTGAAAGTCAATTGTTCTACTGGTACAAATGTTATTGATATTTATAAATCAATAATCAGACAGTTGGGGATAGAAATATTAAGTTCTTATGATGATACGAACTCTACGGAAGGAAGTGTATCTGGAGGATTAAAAATGAAATTTAAGATTCCTCTCATGGTAGAGTGCGAAGGCTCTGGAGAAGTTAAAGGAGGAAAGTCGAATGAGCATGTGGAAAATTATAAAACTGTTGAATATAATTTGGAATTAGCCCAAGATATCTCAGAATTGTTAATAGCCATAAATTTTAAAAAGAGAATAGTCTTGGAAAATTTCCATTATCTTCAAGATGATGTTCAACGCCGGCTGGCGATTGATTTAAGAATATTTGAAGATTACAATATTTTATTTATTATCCTTGGTATATGGCGAGAACGTAATAGATTAAGTCAGTACAATGGTGACTTAGTTGATCGAGTAATAGAAGTCCCAGTAGAGCCATGGGATGCACAAGACTTAAAAAGAATTATAGAAATTGGACTCCCTTTGCTTAATGTATCTTTTGAATATGTCGTTGATGATATAATTTCTTCTTGTTTTGATAGTGTAGGCGTTTTTCAAGAAATATGTAAAGAGGCATGTTATGCTTGTAAAATTCATCAAACATCTGAAGAACTAATATATATATCTAAGGATAATGTCAATTCTGCTATTCAGAAAAAACTAGATGATTATTCAAGTAGACATATTCGATGTTTAGAGAGTTTTATAGAACAAATTGTGAAGAGTTCAAATGAAATACCATTGTATATACCATATTATTTTGTAAAGGTTTTGTTAAAAGAACCTTTTGAGCAGATTAATAAAGGAATAAAGAGAAGGTATCTACATGAGAAGATTAAGGAAATACATCATAGACCTGAAGATGTAAGACCTTCTGATATTGGATATTTTCTAAAGAATTTGGTGCAGAACCAGCTCAAGAAAAATATATCACCACCCATTTTTGATTTTGATTTGAGTACCAATTCTGTTAAAATAATTGACTCAACTTTCTATTTCTTTATAAAAAACTGTGATCGGGATGATGTGTTAGACACGCTATCTGTTCCTAAAGGAATCCCTATATCATAAAATTTAATTTATTTAATCGAATACCCGTTAACTGCTTTGTGACGGTTATCGGGTAACTTTATGTCCGTAACGCAAATTATGTATTATAAAACCGAATTTTACCATTTATTACCAGTTTTCCCGTCTTAGTGCGTCATGTCGAACACCGTGATAAAGATTAGGGATAATTTCGCATCGTGATAATCAAACGGAGTATTAATTAAAAAAGAAAGGAGTAAATTATGAGTGTGAATTATTCCCTTGCTCACATGAGCAGCGAGCCGGGCAACCCGGGCGGTGAGAAGAAGTACTACGCCAAGGCGCAAGCCAGCGGAGAGGTGACAATGGACGAGATGGCAGAAGACATTGCCTACGCAACGTCGCTGACAGACGGCGACGTTCTGAATGCCCTTCGGGCACTGATAAAGCAGGTGAACAAGCACCTTGCAGCTGGAAAAATTGTGCGGCTGGAAAATTTCGGCAGCTTCCAGCTGCAGCTTCAGAGTGACGGTACACTGACAGAGAAAGAGTTTACGTCGGCCAACATTACGGGTGCAAGCATCCAGTTCCGTCCGGGCAAGCCCATTAAGGCTGCCACCCGTGCAGGCGATGGCGGACTGACGTTCAAACGCGTGCCGACCTTGAAGGAAGCCGCATTGTCGGGCAGTGAGGATGAGACACCGGGAGGAAGTACGCAACCGGGAGGTAGTGACAACGAGGATCCCTTGGGCTGACAAACTACCTATAGGTAACCAGTTAACTACCTGTAGGTAATTATCTGACTACCCGTAAGTAGTTTCACAACTACCTATGGGTAGTTTTCAAACATCCGTGAGGACTTAATAATTGGAATGATGAAAGCTATATATATGAGTGAACTGGCGCAATCCTATTTTCCGAAAAACACACCGCGCAGTGCATCGGCACAGCTTCGCCGATGGATTCAACTGAACACTGACTTGCTCCGCAGGCTGGAGCAGCTTCATTACAAGCCCCGACAACGTGCATTGACGCCGTTGCAACATGAGGCCATTGTGACGTATCTGGGAGAGCCGGGAGAATAGATTTGTAATGTGCATTAGAGAAAAACTTCATTAATATCAAAAAACAAATTAATTATTGGATTTCTTTAATCAATTAAAGAATTTCTTTTGTTATCTTTGTATGCCCAACAAGTGAATAAATAAAATGAACCCTGTAGTATTCCATATTAAAAAATTAGGTGCTGTAAGAAATTCAAAAATTGAACTCAAGCCCTTAATGATATTTTCTGGTGAATCTGGATTAGGTAAAAGTTATGTTGCTTTCTTAGTTCATTATCTTTATACTTTGCTTGTATCAGATAGATTAATTTCTTTTTTTAATGAAAAAAGCATTGATTTTAAATCAATCTTTGAGAAAAAACAATCAGGTCAAGTACTTCTTAGCATCCCAGCAGACGAGTTATTTGCTTGGATTAATAAGGATGCTATTAATTACATAGGATATTTGATAGGGCATGAGAAGTTTGAGGGTGAAGTTGAAATACAGTTTCCGTATGAGAATCAGACTTTAGAATTCATCTATGATGATGAATTGAGTGGTTTAGATAATAAAGAAGAATTATTTTATAAAATAAAGTTAGATCATTTTACATATCGTGTCGTATCCCGCTCTTTTCAACCAGATTCAGTACCTTTTTCTGATTTAACATGTGCGGTATTATTGGATGCAATATGGGGTGACTATCGAGCTCTAAAGTATTGCTATTTACTCCCACCTTCAAGAGGAGCTCTAATGGAATTGACGGAAAGACCGGCTTTTCGTTCAGGGATGTATGAAGAGTTTTTTGATTTAAAAGTGGCTTTAAGTAGGCCATTGGCAAAATCGGTGGAACAAAATGCTACCATAACAGAGTGTCTGTCGGAAGTGAACATGGGAAGTTTACAGCAAGTAGAAGGACGAATTATGTATTACACGAAGGATGGAGCAGACATGCCTTTGACAGCAGCGGCTTCGTCCATTAAGGAACTTGCACCTTTTACAATGATGCTGAACAAGTTCTCTCCAGAGGGAATCTCAATACTGTTTGAAGAGCCGGAAGCTCATTTGCATCCGGAAAGACAGGTTAAGGTCGCGGATTTAATAGCCTGCTCGGTCAACAAAGGTTGTCAAATGCAAGTAACCACTCACAGTGATTATTTCATCAAGCGTATTAACAATTTGATGAAACTTCATTTGCTGAAAGAAAGGATGTCATCAGAAGAGTTTTCTAAATTATTGGTTGCTTACAATATTGAAGAAGATTGTCTGATAGACCCGGAAAATGTGGGGGCATTCCTCTTAAGAAGAAATGGAAATGGATATTCTGAGATTGTGACACAAGATATTTCTTTGGATAATGAAATTCCATTTGAGTCATTTTACCAAGTGATAGATGAAGATATTCAACTGTCCGGCACAATTAGAAACTTGTTTAAAAAGGAAGGGATTTAATTATGCCGTTTTGTGATGATTTGAAAGTTTTGTTCCCTAAGTATTCCATGGAATATTGTAAGAGGACTGTATCCATAACAGAGGATTCTTCATCCGCAAAGGTAAAAGAACTGATTTGGTCTAATTCAGATTTTCATAAAATAGATGCAACTATTGTGAAAGATATGACTTCCTTTTTTCAAAAGGCAAACTCTTCGGATATTTTTCATTTAGATTGCGATGGGATTGTGATATTTGAAAAAAATGGGAAAAAATACATGTTTTTTTCAGAGCTAAAATCAACATTTAGTAAATCGGAACTATTTAGTGCTAAAGACCAGATAATTTCCTCATATCTAAAAATCAATATGCTTATGCATTTGTTACGCTGTTATAATTACGATGATTTTGTGATAAAAGGGTTCATAGCATGTCTGCCTCCGAAGAAAGGATATTTGCGTGATTTAAATAAACAGCAGTTATCGAAACCTGGTAGTAAGTATAAAACAGATGCAGATTTTGTAATTGATTTGTGTTATTATAAAGAGAAAAAGACTAAGCTTGTACCAACGGACTGCTTTAAATTGAAAGGACTTCCTTTGGGTAATACTGGTATTTTCAAAGAAATAGAGTTTAATTATGTGGAAGTACCAGAAGGGACTTCGTCTATTACACTTGATGTTGACAATTACATATAGAAGCGGAACTTAAAAACTTCCGCTTTCCTTTTGTCCTCTCAAAAACAATTCATACATTTGCAGTACCTTACATTACGACAAAGGGCAAGCGATAGTTTGCCAACATAGAAGTGCTGGCTTTTTTTATGTCTGCACGTGTGCTGCATATTCATAGTATAGCGGCTTTGTACCCCCGTGTGGAGCGTTAATGCGCCCACTGCCCTTGTCGGTGTAAGGTAACGGGAAAGGCAAAGCCGTTTTCTTTTGCCTATAATGCCAAAAATACCTTATAGACATGGCAACAACATTATCTCTGTTCCCAACTCAGGAACAAAACAGCCAACATTTAGTAATGGTCAGCAATGACCAAGTAGTAACAACATCCTTGCAAGTCGCAGAGAAATTTGGTAAACTGCACAAAAATGTAATCAGAGCCATTAAAAATCTGGATTGTAGTGAAGAATTTAACCGGCTCAATTTTGAGCCCGTTGAATATACAGATGCCAAAGGTGAGAAACGAATAATGTATTATATTACTTGTGATGGGTTTGCTTTCCTTGTAATGGGGTTTACGGGAAAGAAAACTTCATTTATCTCTTGTGCTTTAAGAAAAATGATGTACTTTTGCAGTGCTACAACTACATATATTAGCATTGCAAAAGCAATGTGTTGGAATGAGAGAAGATATTGCGTCTCCCATAGTCCGTTCATATATTCCAGTAATATATGTGGTTGTAGCAAACTTGGATTATGTGGAGACGTTTTTTTTGTTTCATCATCTAACGCTACAACCAGATGAAAACATTTAATTCATTCCGAGCTCAGGAAGAAAAGGAGCAAAACAATCAAATTACTATTCCTTTTACCGTAAAGGAAGCAGAAGAAACTTATGAACTTGTTACAGCTGTTAATGGTCAGGCAGTAACCACATCTTTAAGAGTGGCCGAATATTTCGGAAAGGCACATAAAGATGTGTTAAAAGCTATTAGGGCTCTTGAGTGCTCAAACGATTTTCAAGGGCGCAATTTTTCGCCCTCGTTCTATACCAGGGACTTACCTAATGGAGGAACAAAAAAAGATCCTATGTATTACATGACTCGCGATGGTTTCACCTTTCTGGCCATGGGTTTTACCGGAAAGGTGGCAGCTCAATTCAAGGAGAACTACATCAATGCTTTTAATCAAATGGAAGACATCCTGCGCAGCGGGCAGGAAAACAGGTATGCTCTCTCGGTACTGAAAAGTGAACTGGTAAAGGTGAACAAGAACCTGCGAAAAGCCATTACGGCAGGCAGGTTGAAGTATGGCAACGCATACGGGCCGGCTGGCGACATCCCATCATCATTCAGTTTGTACGAGCAGGATAGCTTCATCAAGAACGTGAAGAACATCATGGCACACGTAAACAACGCCTTGCTTACCGCTTATTTCCTCAATACGGAGTTGCAGAAGAAAGACGAAACCATCCAGGAATTGGAGCAGACCATCAAACGTATCCGATTGGAAACTTCAAAAGTATTGGGATATTGAACGTAAAATAATCTACTGACACGAAGATGTCAGTGCTTTTATGAAGTACCGGGTAGTCCCCCTGTGGATTATCCGGTACTTTTGTTGTATATACCAATAAATAAATTGATTAGATTATGGCTGCACCGAAAGGAAACGAGTTTTGGAAACTGAGAACCAAGACCGGAAGAACCAGACTGTTTGCCGAACCTAAAGCTTTGTGGGAAGCGGCGTGTGAATATTTCCAATGGTGTGACGAGCACCCCTGGTTGGTAGTAAAGAACCGGACGAAAGGAAAGACAAAGGAAAAAGAAGAGTCACCCACGCAACGCCCGTACTCTATCACGGGACTTGTGCTCTATCTTGACATTTCGCTCCAGACGTGGTATAACATCAAGGAAAGAAATGAAAAAGAATTTATGGAGGTCTTATCGCGTATAGAAAGGGTTATCGAGACCCAGCAGTTCGAAGGAGCCTGTGTCGGAGCTTTCAATGCGAACATCATTGCACGTAAGCTTGGCCTGGCCGATAAACAAGAATTAGACCATACCACGCAAGGTAAGTCGTTCAGAGGATTCGATTTCCTTCCATATACACCTGAGGCTGATAAATTAAAGGATGAATAACAAGGTCAACATAAAGCAGCGGTTAGCGTACAACTATCTTCGTGATGACACGACTAAGTTTCTGTTGTACGGTGGCGCCGGAGGAGGTGGAAAGTCGTGGCTCGGCTGTGAATGGCTGATGCAATGTGCCTACTACCTTCCCGGCACCCGCTGGTTTGTTGGCCGAAACAATCTGAAGGATAGCCGTGAGTCTGTAACCGTTACTTTCAACAAGGTAGCTAAGTCTCACGGATTCACCGCATACAAGACAATCAGTGACGGTATAGTTTTCGACAATGGAAGCGAGATTGTCTATATTGACCTGACCTATTATCCGGTAAAGGATCCGATGTATGAACGGTTGGGGTCTAAAGAATATACAGGCGGATGGATTGAGGAAGCTGGAGAGGTGCATTACCTTGCATTTGAAGTTTTGAAGACTCGTATCGGCCGGCACATGAACGATGTGTACAATGTACCTGGTAAGATACTTATCACATGCAATCCCAAGAAGAATTGGTTGTACCGTGACTTTTACAAGCCGTGGAAAGAAGGTAAGCTAAGAGAACCGTACGCCTTTATCCAGGCACTTGTGCAAGATAACCCGTGGGCAACAGAAGACTATATCGAGAGCCTGCGTAACACGAAGGATAGGGTAACCAAGGAACGACTCTATTTTGGCAACTGGGAGTATGATAATGACCCGACGGCGCTTTGTGAGTACGATGCTATCTGTGACCTGTTCACGAATGAGTTTGTCAAACCTGCAGGAACTTCGTCCGGTTCTGCCGACCTTGCGATGAAGGGCCGTGACCGTTTCATCGCCGGCCACTGGAAGGGAAATGTGTGCTACATTAAGCTGGATCAGGAATACAGCACGGGTAAGTCCATCGAAACAGACCTTAAGCGTATGATGATTGAGTGCTCCATACCCCGTAGCATGATGATAGCCGACTCTGACGGATTGGGTAGTTATTTGGAAAGTTATCTGAATGGCATCAAAGAGTTCCACGGAGGAACGCGGCCTATCAATCCCGAGTATGACAACCTTAAGTCCGAATGTGCCTTCAAGCTGGCCGAACTTATCAATGCCAGGAAATTGCGTGTTGTTTGTACGGATGCACAGAGGGAACGCATCATAGATGAACTGGGCGTATTGAAGCAAGCACACATCGAC
Source organism: Bacteroides sp. ET489 (assembly GCF_030518095.1). Classification (NCBI taxonomy): domain Bacteria; kingdom Pseudomonadati; phylum Bacteroidota; class Bacteroidia; order Bacteroidales; family Bacteroidaceae; genus Bacteroides; species Bacteroides sp. ET489. The sequence goes on along the minus strand of NZ_JAULLJ010000029.1, from coordinate 22,864 downwards.
GCAGATACGCGGAAGAAAGGTATCATCAGCAAGGAGAAGATGAAAGAGATACTGGGTCATTCGCCGGACTATCTTGATATGCTGATTATGGCAATGTACTTCCGTATCAAACCTATTGTACAACGGCCGAAAGGCAGATTAACGGAGAATTGATATGAACGTGAAAGAGTTTTTGGTTTTGGGGTCGGTTGCAACCAATACAGCCGAGGTGGTGGACAGTATGAAGAAATTGCCCCCTCCCAAATTTGTAGGAGAACATAAGGTTCCTGATAGCTTGAATGATCTGACAATCGGTGAGCTTTTGTCACTGCAAGGTATGGGTGAGGTGAAGGATTGTCTGTTTGTCGTTTGCCGGGTTTTGTTCGGTATGAGTGAAACGGAAGTACTTGCCACATCTGCGGAGGACGTGATTGCATTGTCTGCATGGGTGGCCAAAGAGGTGGAACGTATTTCGAAGCTGTTTACGTCCACTTCTGTTCCCCCGACAGACGAGGAAAGGCAGGCTGGGGTAGGTGATTTGAATTTTGGCATGTTTGGCATTTTAGACTATTTCGCTTTACGAATGGGCATAACCAATCATGAAGAGGTAGAACGTGTGCCATGGATTCGGGTGTACAAGTGTATGGAGATGGATGCTGAAAAGATAAAATATGAACGTAGATTGAGAAAAGTAATTCAAGAAAGGAGCAAAAAGAAATGAAGCTGAGTGTAGAGAGGAAAATAGCTTCGGTTGCCGAGAAGCTTGGTATCACCTATTTGTATGAGAATTGGGCTACAGCTAACGTTCGGCTCGATAAGATGGAACTTCCGGCCATCATCAACTTGCTACCTGCTTCCGGTCGTTTTGTCATCGGAAAGACACAGCTTCGTGACAGACCCAACTGTATGATTGCCTTTGCTGATAAAACAAAATTCGATTTTGATGGTGTGGAAAATGACGAAATCATCGAACGTTGCAAGGCATATGCGGTGCAGTTCATTCGTGAGTTGAACAAGAGTGGCATGTTTGAATTCGTATCGGATGAAGTCCCTTACTCTGTGTTCTATGACAAACTGAATGTAAATGTTACGGGTATTGTCATCGAGCTGTCACTTAAAGAGGTCCAAGGAGTACCTATGTGCTGACTATGAATGATCCGAGAGCTGAAATAAAGGGAATACTGGGTGAAGAACTTGTAAGCTTGAGGCAACGTATCATTGAAAACCATATACGTGCAGGACAGCGAGCCAGTGGAAAGACTATCTCCAGTTTGCGTGTCGATGTGAAAGACAACCAAGGTATATTGTTCGGTCGTCAGGCGTTTGGTGTGTTGGAAACCGGACGAAAGCCGGGTAAGGTTCCGAAAGGGTTCTATCAGATAATCCTGCAGTGGGCGAAGGACAAAGGAATACAGGTTGAGAACCCGAAGTCGTTTGCTTACTTTGTTTCCAGAAAGATAGCACGGGAAGGAACCGAGCTGCACAGGCAGGGTGGGCGAGCCGACATCTATTCGCCAGAAGTAGAGAAAACGATACAGGAAATCATGAACCGTGCGTTTGCCATCTTCAAGGATGACGTGACGCACATAAATCTGAATAGCAATGAGGACGCATAACATTGAAGACACTACTATTGAGTACCCGGATGTTATAGGATTCTGTTTTAATCCGGTAGTGATAAACATCTACGGGCACGAATGGGCATGGGTGGAGGTAACGGTTACTGATGTACTTACTGGCACATTACACAATGAGAAAAGGGCCATGTTCAAAACGGCTTGCTTCTTCGATATCTCCTTCTATATGCAGTCGGCATTCGATGCTACGGAATTTGGAAAGATAGACTACTCACAAACTACAGCGCAAGACAGTCAGCTTGGCCGGCTTTTCTCTGTTGAAGTTGATATGTACAGCTCCGATTCTGAGATTGGACAAAGTTTCCAATTTGATACATTCATTATCTGGGGAGCTATGAAAGTGGGGGAAAGATATAACGGAGACAGGGTGCTGACATGGTTCAAGAATCTACCTTTCACAGTAGGCATGTACACGGCAGGTAGTGGAGAGGTGAGCGTGACCGCTGACGGCCAGGTAATGCCCTCTATCGCATTATCGGAACGCCGTGTATATAATCTTATGCTGAATGGAATTGACGCCGTGAATGAGGTCGTTTTAAATCTGCCGGGAACAAGTACTGGCGCCAGCGTATTTGACCATACATTTGATTTTACATTTCAGGAGATGCTGAATATGGCGGCCAATGTGAAGCTGGTGGTGGATGAGTGTACGGATGGCATATATCTACGATGGGTGAACAGACATGGGTTTTATTGCTACTGGCTCTTCAAACGTGGGGATGCCCAGCTTGTTGTCAGCAATGACGGTGAGTTTATCCGCAACAATATGCAGGACTATTCATACAAGAACGGTTACCATGGTGGTAGCGGACGCAAACAGCGCAAGACAGAGGAGAACACGCTGCCTGTATGTGCTCCGTTGGTTGACAGCGATACTTACGACTTCCTCTTTCAATTGGCGTTGTCTCCAGTAGTTGATATGTATGCAGGAAAGGATAGCAACGGAACGGACCGTTGGATGGCTGTCAATATTTCTGTCGGTACCTATAGCAAGACGCGGGCTGTCCTCCAGGATTTTGTGGCTGAGATTATATTACCAGAAACAAGAGTACAGAGCTTATGAGAGATGAAATGCTTTTTATTGATGGTGAATTAGTGGATTTGGATGAAGACACCAAGATTACTTTGAACATCAAAAGTAATCTGTTCACAGACCTTAGCAAGATTGTTAGTAACAATAGCTATACCATCAAACTACCCAAGACAGTGCGGAACCAACGCATTATTGAACATGCAGATTTGCCGGCATGTAATACTGACTATTCGAGAAAATATCATCAGGGTAGATATTTTCGAAATGGTGTAGAGATAATATCGGATGCTAAGGTTGTACTTATATCTGTTTCAGATAGTATAGAAATGGCAATGACATGGGGAAATTCAACAGCTTTCCAAGATTTGGTGGATGCGGATTATTCTTTGAATGACCTAATTGAAGTAAACGATTCAGGAATAGCAAGATATCTTATTTGGAAAAATTGGGGTGAGAATGATCGGAACTTCCCTTATGTAAATTATGGTTTCCGGTCTGACGAAAGTCAGGTATGGTACCATCCTGCTGTCTCATTAGAAAAAATCTTAGGCTATATAAGCGAAGATTTTGGTGTTGCTTTTGATTGGCCATCAGAAAAGGAACACATCTTAAGTGACCTGTTCATTCCGATTGTTAACAGGAATCCCAGTGAAGCGTATTCAGAATATTGTTCGATTACTGTAGAGATTAATGGAGTGTATTTAGATAATGCAGAACATGTTAGTTTATATTTTAAAAATGTAACAGATAGATCATATTATGGGAATATGGTTCAAGTCGGTGGTATTGTTGGCTCAAATACAGTGACTGCATATCATTCATATATTCGGAATTCCGTTCCGAAGATATCTGGCAATTTTGAAGTATTGGTAAGAAGTTCCTCAGAGCCTTCTACAGCTTTATTTGAAGTGTATAATTATAACTTTGATGGAACTGGTTCAAATCTGGACTCAAGTACTGTATTAGAGGTTTCTCCTTTTAGTATGGAGAACATGAATAATGGTACTTACAAATTAGTTTTTGATTTCACAGATGAACAGTCAAGTTTGCTTTCTACGGAATGGTCATATCCATATATAAAGTTTGGTATTAAAAATATTGGAGATGTCAATAACGTCGTGTCTATAAGTGGAAATGTAAAGATAAAGAATATTGAGGAGCAAATCTTGATGCAAGAATATTTGGACGAAGCAATGGATAAAAGTGCAAATGGTAGATTCTGGATTATTCCTAATTTGCCTGATGTAAAAGTGATTGATTTCATTAAAATAGTATCATCACTGATGGGAGTATTTGCTTCTTCAACTGAAAAGAATGTGCTTCGCTTTATTACTATTGATAAATTGATATCAAAGGAGAATGCATATGATTGGACTAAACGTGTAGTTGCTTCATATTTGGATAATAAACCAATGCAGATTTCATATACGCTTGATGGGTTTGCACAAAAGAACATATATAAATGGCAAGATGATGATTCGATACGTGGAAACTATGATGGTTATTTGATTGTGGAGAATAGTACCATTGCTGACGAAGCTGAGGTAATAGAAATTCCTTTCTCACCAACAAATATGGTTGGCGGTATTGCTAATATTCCATTATATACGTATGATGATGAAACGGGGCTTCAATATAACAATGTCGAGCAGCGTCTATTACGTTATGATGGCAATAGAGGGGTATTTACAGGTTTAGACTGGGGTACGATATTAGCAGAGAATTATCAGTCTTATCAAAAGATAATTAGAAAACCTGTTATCATTAATGAAAAGATTGAGATTAGCGATATTGAATTGAAAGAATTAGATGTTACGATTCCTGTCTATTTGGCTCAATATGGTAGATATTATGCGATCATATCTATAAAAGCTGAGAATACAGGAATATGTGAATGTAAACTATTACAATTGGAGGTATAATTATGGCAGATGCTACTGAAAAAATCCTTGAGATAAAGGTGAAATATGATGATGCTATTCGGAAAATTGCGGCATATCAGACAGAGATTGATAAATTGAAGAACGAAGAAAAGAAGTTCTCTGACGAACTGAAAAAACGGCTGAAAGAGGAAAACTTATCTGCTTCGGAACGGGAGGCGGCAATGACACGTTATAACGCAGAAATGGCTAAGTCTAAAGCCGAAAGACAGCAATATGCGGATGCAATTAGAATACTCAATAAGGAAATTAAGAATGAGAGAATACAACAAACGGAGTTAGAAGGGTCAGCCAAAGCCTTACGTGCAGAGTTATCCAATCTGACAGCGGAGTATGACTCTTTGAGCCGGGCAGAGCGGCAAAGCGCTAAAGGAACAGAACTTCAAGATAAAATCAATGCAATAACCGATGAGCTGAAAGGAGCTGAAGAGGAAACGCAAAGGTTTTATCGAAATGTGGGGAATTATGAAGAGTCCATCAAAAGAGCGGTTGGCATCAATAATGATTTTGCTAATTCTCTGATTAACATATCACAAAATTCGGATGGCTTTAAAGGATTCATGTCTAATGCTAAGGCAGAAATATCATCTTTCACTTCATCGCTTACCGGATTGCTTAAGAATAAGGTGTTCCTTGGAATTGCCGGGATAGCTGGAGCAGGCTACGCCTTTAAATGGTGGTACGACTATAACCAAGGGATTAAAGAGGCTACAAAGTTGACGAAACAATTTACCGATTATTCAGGGAATCAACTGAAAGAGTATAGAAGCGAGGTACAGGCACTTGCTGATTACTATGGTAAGGATTTCAAAGAGATGCTTACAGTAGTCAATGCGTTATCTAAACAATTCGGCATTGAAAACACAAATGCGTTGAAACTTATCAGGGATGGTTTCATTGCAAATGCTGATATTGGTGGAGATTATCTTGATATTCTAAAGGAATATTCTTCATCCTTCAAAGAAGCGGGCATAAGTGCAGATCAGTTTATTGCTATTATAGCACAGACAACCCAAATGGGTATATTCTCAGATAAGGGTATAGACACAATTAAAGAAGCAAATATCAGATTGCGTGAGATGAATACAACTACTGCAGATGCTCTTGATGGGATTGGCATATCATCTAAGAGGGTTCAACAAGAACTTCAATCTGGCTATAAAACTACATTCCAGATCATGCAAGAGGTATCTGCGAGATTGAATGAGCTCCCTGGAACATCACAGAAAGTTGGAACTGCTATTGCGGATATATTTGGAGGACAAGGTGAAGACGCTGGATTAAATTATATTCGAACATTGAAGAATATATCTACTGATTTGGATGCTGTCAAGAAGAAAACCGGTGAACTAGGGAAAGCTGAGGAGGATATGATAGCTTCGCAAACAGAACTTACCAAGGAAATATCACTTCTTTTCGATGCGACAGGAGGGTCATTTGAAAAAATGACATCGAAAGTGAAATCTTTCGTTAATGATGTATTGTCAACTCTTATACGTGATGTTAGAACATTATTTGAAAGTGTTGAGGATATAGCAGATCGGGAAACGAATGCAGCTAAAGAACTTGGTAGGAGTGTGGCATCTGAGAATATAGCTAGTGAATATCAGAAAATAGAAGATATTAAATCACGATATGTTAAGCAAGGTATATCAGAAGAAGAGGCACTTAAAAAAGCAAGGGAAGAACGGCTACAAGTATTACAGTTATCTTTGCAGCAAGAAGAGGCATATTTGCAAGAAACATATTCAATTAACGAAAAGTACAATAAAGAACGTCAAGAAGCATCTTTCTGGAGACAGGGTGTCGGGCTGGATCGTTCAAACAGTGCCATTTATCAAGACATTGCTTCATCATGGAAGGATTACACAAACCAAATTGCAGCAGTGGAAGCTACAAAAAAGGAAATAGAACTGATTTCTTCATACAATCCAAACAGCATTACTAAAACATCCGGAAGCTACTTGCTTGATTCTGAAGCTCTTGAAGCAAAGAAGAAGGAAATAGAAGAGATACGCAAGGCAGAAGATGAAGCGCTAAAACTCATAAAAGAAGGGAGAAAGAAGCAAACATTAGCAATAGAATACGAATATGGCAGGCAAATTGAGGATTTAAAACAACGTTTGGCGGAAGAAGAGAATCTTACACCTAATTCAAGAAAAGCTATCAATCAGCAAATTGAATCTCTTGAACAGCAAAAGACAAATGCTTTAAAGAAACTATCTGATGAAGAGCTTGAAAAAGAATTAGAGAATAGACAAAAACTAATATCTCTGCAGCTTGAGTCCGTTAAAGAAGGAAGCGAGCAAGAGTATCAGTTGAGGGTACAGCAGCTCGTAGCGGCTCGTGATGCTGAACTGAATCAGAAAGAGTTGACCGAGCAAATGAAACTGGCAATCGTAGCGAAGTATAACAAGCAGATGGAAGACCTTTCTGTCCAGCATGATGCAGAGATTTTGCAGAAGCAGAAAGAGGCTATTCAACTGCGCTATGAAACAGAAATAGCACAAGCATATGGGAACGAAGAAGAAATACTTCGTATCAAGCTTGAACAGAAACAAGCAGAATTGGACTCTATACAACAGTTGGAAGGAGAGAGCACGGAAGCGTTCAATCTTCGGAAGATTGAGATGCAGAATGAATACTTGGCTGCCAAACAGGAATTAGCGAACAAAGAGATAGAAATAGAGCAGGCTAAATATGAAGCTGCGGAGTCTATTGCTGGTGGATTCTCAAATTTGTTTAATTCGATGGGGGAGGATAACAAGACATTTGCTATGCTTAGTAAAACGTTAGCTCTTGCTGAAATTGCTATTAATACAGGAACTGCAATAGCCAAGATGGTTAGTGCAGAAGCAGGAAAAGGTATATTTGGCCTTGCAACAATGGCATCTGGTATTGCAACGATACTTTCTAATATCGCATCTGCTATAAGTATCGTAAAAAGTGCTAAATTTGCAACTGGAGGTAAAGTCGTAGGTCCTGGATCAGGAACGTCGGATAGTGTGCCTGCCATGTTAAGTAATGGGGAAAGTGTATTGACGGCTGCTGCCACTTCAATGTTTGCACCGTTGCTATCTTCGTTTAATCAAATTGGTGGAGGAGTACCAATCAATGTTACGGAGTCTAGCAATCAAGCGTTGGGAGAAGATATGTTGGCGAGGGCTGTAGCAAAGGGGGTTATGATGGCACCAGCTCCAGTGGTCTCAGTTGAAGAGTTTACTTCAGTTGCAAATAGAGTTAAGTATGTAGAAAGTTTGGGTGACGTATGAATGGATATGAATTGTTGATGCTAAATAGGAATGTCCTACAAATAATGAAGGATGCATCTCTTGATATAGGTGATATAAAATATCTGGCTATGTATCAAGAGTATGTCAGGTTGTCTAAAGAAGGTCATAAAAAAACATATATTGTTCAATATCTGTCTGATGAATATGGAACGTCAGACAGGAATGTGTATCGTATAATCGACAAGTTTTCGAACGATATCAATTTTAAGGGGGCTGATCAATAGCTCCCTTTTTTATATGATCGTATGAGCATTAGTTACTCGGTGCAAGTCCATGTTGAGTTCTAATTGCAGACTTGCTTATACCCTATTTCATTAGAAAAAACACTGACAAGGCGTGTCAGTGCTATTCTTTTATAAAATTCTTATAGCCATATCTCGTTCATTACCTTTGTTTCAAACATTTATGAGATATGGCTAAATTATTTATCAACAAAGACATTGTGGCCGATGACGATAAGATGAAACATTGGTATCTGACTGGTGCAGATGGTATGTCATTCAGTGATGTGCAACAGTTCATCAGTTGGGTAGACCCAGATGATAATCATATCGACATTGAGTTTCATTCGTGTGGAGGAGATGTAGATGAAGGATATGCCATTTATGACGCCATTCGTGCTACTGGGAAAGAAATATCTGCGACCGTAGTCGGAAGATGTGGTTCTATGGCGACAATAATCCTTCTTGCTGCTCCACTTGAACGAAGAAAAATGTATCAGCATGCAAAGATTTGTATTCATGACCCGTATTGTCCGGGTATAGATGGTGCTCTTGACATTGATACATTGGACGAGATTAAATCTGGTCTCGAAACAGAAAGGAACAGGATGCTTTCCTTGTATGTGGAACGGTGTGGAGTAGATCGGGATGCTCTTGATGCTCAGATGAAGAAGGCGAATTGGTTTGGTGGAGCGACAGCTAAGCAGCTTGGTTTTGTGAGTGAGGTAATCATGCCGAAGTCGGCAAAAGTAGTAATCAATAATAAAAGAAGTATGGCAAAAAAAGAAGATGAAGTGACGGTCAGCAAGTCGTTGCTTGGCCGTTTGCTGGCCAAATTGGGCTATGCAAAAATTGAAGATGTGCCTGCTGTTGCACTTGAGTTGACAACGGCTGGAGGTGATGTGTTGACTGTTGAACGTGAAGAAGGTGAGCCACAGGTTGGTGATGCAGCTTCACCTGACGGAGAACATGTGATGCCGGATGGTAAGACGATTGTTGTAACAGACGGTGTCATTACGGAAATCAGAGAAGATGAAGAATCTACTGATGAGGAGGTACAGGCTCTTAAGAACCGTATTGAGGAACTTGAGACTGAAGTAGCAAGTCTTAAAGCGAATGCTCGCACAGTTGAAGACAACAAGATACTGAATGCTATCAAGATGGCAGGAGGTGTGGATTGGTTGGCAAAAAACTGCTCCACTTATAAGGTTGCCGGTCGTTCGCAGACTGTAAGAACCTTTGGTAAACAAGACGTCGAAGATGGTGAAGAAGACGAAATCAAGCGTAAGCTGCGTGAGGAGAAAGAGAAACGTGGTATGAAGTGATTTTAGAAAGGAGGAATAGAATATGCCTAAGTTGGATTTTGAAAAATTGACGCCGAGCAATCAGGCCGTACAGGACCTGAGAGAGTTGATGGAATTGACCGTTTTCCAGAATGAGGATCTTGCACGTTTTATGACGTTTGTCCCGAACGTGACTAACGGGAAAAAGGTAGGATTCGTCGGAGAAATGGAAGACGTTGGCCAGTCTGGTGGAGGATGTAATCCTACTTACAAAAGTGCCAAGATAGCTGCTGCTGAAAAAGAATGGGAACTTGGTTCATGGGAAATCCCTTTGTCTCTGTGCTATACTGATCTGGAGAATACCATTGCTCAGTATTGCTTGAAGAAAGGTACAGATATTGCAGACCTTACCTCTTCACAATATATGAGTGGTATTGTTGAGCCCAAGCTTTCCAATGCTATGATGAAGATGATTTGGCGCTTTGTATGGTTCGGTGACAAGGATGCAAAGAATATCTCCAGCAGTGGACAGATTACGGACGGTTTGGACACCAAGTTGTTCGATACTTGCGATGGTTTCTTCAAACGTCTGTTTGCTATCTGTACAGAGAATGAGGGACAGCATACAACGATTGCTGCGAACTCCGAGGCATCATACGCCTTGCAGAAGTCAAAGTTGAAAGAGAGCGGTGTTGCTACTTCCATCTTTGATGAAATGCTGGAGAATGCTGACAGCAGAATTTTCCAGCATGATGGTCATGCAATCTTTGCTACGAAATCTTTGTGTGACGCTCTGTCACGTGATATCAGGGACAAGTATAAGGTAATCATGCCTTGGCAGACAGTATTTGACGGACTGGAGGTCGGAGAATATGATGGTGTGCCGGTTGTCAAGTGCTCTATTTGGGACCGCTTCATCCAAGCCTATCAAAACGACACTTCTAAACTTAATCTCCCTCATAGAGCTGTGTTGTGCTCTCCTGATAACCTTTTGTATGGTTGTGAGGGTACGGAAGCTATCTCAGACTTGAGAATCTGGTTTGAGAAGAAGGATAAGAATAATTACATCTATTCGGAAGGTAAGCTCGGCTCTGTGATTGCAGAAGACAATCTTGTACAGGTGGCTTACTAAAAAAGGAGGTAAACATGGGAGTATGTGACGAAATGTTGAAAAAGGACATCGCACCGTCGTGCGATGATCCTGTAGTTCCTGGCTATGAGCAAGAAGGCGTCATTATGAACCGGGATGAGGTTGATTTTGCTTTGACTACCTTCAATGCAACTCAGAAGAATGTCATCGAAACCTTAGCGATGAAATCCGGAAAAAAAGGATACAAGGTTGTTGTACCTGGCAAAACGCCTTATACTGGTTCCAAAACTTCGTTGGCTACCGGTACCTATCGCAATACGTTCACGAATGCGTTGCAGATTGTGGTTTTAGACCATGGACCTGAAGTTTGTTCGGACATTATCGATGGTCTGGCTAATGGTAGTTACGTGGTTATTTTGGAGAACAAGTACAAAGCCCTGCAGAAGGAATCGAATCCGGGGAATGCAGCATTCCAAGTGTACGGTTATTATCAAGGGCTGACTGCAACAACGCTTGAAAACGATAAGTATAGCGAAGATACTGAAGGTGGTTGGCTGGTTAATCTAGAAGAGACAAAGTGCCCGAAGTCAGCTTTGTTCTATTTCAAGACCGACTATGATACTACCAAACAGGCTTTGGAGACCTTGGTAACGACGCCTGATGAATGATGGATGTACAAGAAGTGGTAAAAAGAATGCAAGAGTTGGGAAGCAAGGCTTCCCTCTCTTCTTCCGAAAGGTCTGAAATAGAACACTGCTATTATGAAGCACTTGGAAAGACTTTCCATAAGACATCCTGTGGCGACTGCTATCGTGATGCAGCTATCGAGATTTATTTATATCTAAAACGTAACGGAAAAATGAAAGAAAAATCAAATTATGCGCTTAAAAACGGAATCCTTCTCCAGCCGGAGTTTGGAAATTCATCGTTCTATACGAATGCCAATCTCACTGACGAGGTCGCTGAGAAGTATTTGGCTAAACATCCCGAAAACATCAATATGTTCTCTGTGTATCCAAACGACTGGGAAGAAAGGGTGAAGGAACGAGTGGCACCGTCATCTGATATTAATGATAAGCTGGTTGCAGAGCTGATGGAAGCCTTGAAAGTAGAAGATGCTACTGACAAAACCGTCAAAGAAGCCTTCAAGACATATCAGCTTGGTGGAAAGAAGGTGACGGCTAAAGTCCTTGATGCACACATTAAGGAAGCTAAGGCTAGAATTGAAGTAGAGTCTGCTAAAGAACCGACAGTGGATACCGACAAGATCGATAACTCCGAGGAAGCAGAAGAGTAACTAATTAACATCACGGGACCATGAAAGTAAGTGACCTGAAGAAAAAAAGCACTAACAGGCTTGAAACTGGATATATCAGTACATTGGGGATACAGAGCTACGGTGAGGACAATCTTTACCCGCAGATATTGAATAATATCATTTCTGCGAGTTCTACGGGGAGCGAATGTGTCGAGCGGTATGCTGATTTTATTGAAGGTAACGGGTTCCGTGATGTTTCATTTTCCGAATATACCGTAAATCGGAGAGGTGATACAGCAGATGATATTCATACTTTAGTATGTAAGGACGTTGCAAAGTATGACGGATTTGCCTTACATGTCAATTATAACATATTCGGTGAGATTGTTGAGATACAGCATATACCTTTTGAAAATTGTCGGCTTCAAGAAGAAGATGAGAATGGATATGTTGGTAAAATAGCAATCCATCCCGACTGGACTGGTAGAAAAATTCGAGATGGTAAGACCATCAAAATAGACAAAAAGCATACTGACTATATAGACGTGTTCAATCCTCGGAAAAATGTCGTATATGAACAGATCCGTTCGGCAGGAGGCATTGAAAACTACAAAGGGCAGGTGTTGTGGGTTAGCGGAGCAGGAAATTTAGTCTATCCTATATCTCGTGCGGACCGTGTAGCTACGGAAATGAGTACAGACGAGGGTCTGGCCAACGTCAAATACCGGAATGTACGATGTAATTTCATGCCAAGTGGTATGATTGTCACTAAAAAGGGTAGCTCTGTGAATTTCGATGAAGAAGGGAAACCTATTCCGGATTATGAAAATGAAGATACTGGATTTTCTGATACCATAAAGCAGTTGCAGGGAGATACGAATGCTGGAAAATTACTTGAGGTAACTCTTAATTCGGATGAAGATAAGCCGGAATTTGTTGACTTGAGCTCAAAAAACTATGATAAAGAATTTACGGTGACAGACGCTAGTGTCGTAGAACGTATTTATTCTGCATTTGGGCAGGAACCGTGGTATTGCATACGTGTTGGAAAACTTGGATTTTCAGGTGATATTTTGGAAGATGCGTTTGAGTATTATAATTCTATTGTTAGCAGACAGCAGCGGATGATTGAACGCTCATTTATGAAGATATTTGAGCATTGGTATGAGATTGCAAATTCTTCTAATGACTATAGTGTACAACCTTTGAAATATGTGAGAAATGCGGAAGTATCTAATAACATTTGATGAAGTTTCTTTACTTGCTCGTGGTATGTCAATGCACATTGAACAAGAAAAAATAGAGATCTATATACGTGAAAGTGAGGATATAGACATCAAACCGGCTCTTGGTGATGCTCTTTTTATCGATATACAAGATAATCCGAATAAATATGATCTTCTTATAAACGGTGGAGTGTACGAAGATAAAGGTGGTAAGCATGTGATGACAGGTTTAAAAACAGCACTTGCTTATTATTCTTATGCCCGCTTGGTAAAGAATGGGGACGGGAATGTGACACGATACGGATTTGTGAATAAGGAGGACGAATATTCTTCCAGAACGGATTCGAAAGAGAGAGTGATGGCGTACAACGATGCTTTTTCCATTGCAGACAGCTATATGAAAGAGTGCGTGCTATATCTTAAATCTCATAAGAACGAATACCCTTTATACAAAGGTGAGGGAGGTTTGAAAGCTAACAGAACTGTATTTCGAATAATTGGAGACTGATGGCAGATAGCATTGACATATTAAAGAAATTAGCTTTGCAAGTGCGTAATGCTTCGTCTGCTGGCGAAAATACGGCAGAGAGGGTAGGCCGTACGCTTGTAGGAATATTGGAGTTAATAGGAAAGGCTAATATTGATGAACTCGCAAAATACTTTATACGTAAAGACAAAGAAGACGAGACTGAGTATATTGTCAAGTTCCTGTCAGGTATTGAATTTGGCCAATTCGTATCTGGCCTTCTCGGTACAGGTGGAGCTGTACAGATAGACGATGATGGCTGCTCACACGCCGAGTTCGACTATTTGACTATCCGCAAGGTAGCTCTATTCATCGAACTAATCATACAGGAGGCCAAGCACGTGGGTGGTATGCTAATCGTTTCTCCATCTGGAATGACGATTTCCAAAGTAGAAGAGACTGACACTGCATACCGATGCTACTTCGAGCGGACGGACGGAGATCGTACCTTGCAGAACCAGTTCACCGTCGGCACGCAGGCCCGTCGGCAGACGTTTAACCTCACCAACCAGGCATACTATTGGCGGCTGGTGACGGAAGTCGGAGATGATTACGTGGATCTGAGCAAAACCGACTGTGACACAGGTTCGACCATCCCGCTGGCCGGCGACGAACTGGTAGGCCTCGGCCATCGGACAGATAAGACACGCCAGTCGGCCATCATCATCTCGGCGTTCGGTACTGATTCTCCTTCGATAAAGTATTACCAAGGCATCGATTCCTACAACCTTGTGGACAAGGCTGTGAAGATGGATTATTACGACCCTGTTAGCGGGCGTTTCAAGTCTGTGACTTACGGTGATACTTATGTGGGGGCCAAGGATGGGAGCACGTATATGAAGTACGACCAGGAGAACGGTGTGGAAGTGAAAGGTGTGCTGCATATCGAGAACGGAAGCACTGGAGCAGGAAATATTAAGGATCTTCCGGAGGAGGTGCAGAAAGCGGCGGAGTTCGCCGTCAAGGTAGGTGGCGTAAACCTGCTGCTGAACTCCGGATTCACTGGAAATTACGAGACCGAAGAACTGGAAGCTGATACCATGCTGGAGGAAGAAAGCGAACTGTACAGCAAGGCACTGCTTCACTGGTCTGGAGTGGCAACCGTACAGGAAGATATAGAATCAGCATCCGGAAGATCTGCTGTAATTGGCAGTCTGTCGCAATCAGTAAACTTAATTCCAGATGAAACGTATGTTATCAGTTATAAGGCAAAAGGCGAAGAACTGGCTGTGTCGTGCGGTGACTATAACGTTGCTCAACCTCTTACGTCCGAATACGTCCGATATACGCATCGATTCACCTTCACAGGCACAGGTGTATTTCTTGTCAGTGGTACCGCAACCGTTTGTGACCTTCAGTTAGAGAGAGGAACGATAGCAACTGACTGGAGTCAATCACCCCAGGACAACGACAAGAGTATGTCAGAGTTTCAGACATTGAAGTATCTGGCTGATGCAATCAAGAACGGGAGTGTAGACATTCTTGGCGGATTGATACTTGCTAATGTAATCCAGCTGGGTAACTACAAGGACGGTGTACTACAGAAAGTGACAGCAATCCTTTCGGGTATATATAACGATGACGATGATGTAGCCTTTGCATCGGGTGGTGACATGGAGAAAGCCATATATACTGTCATGAAGTATAAGGATAATCCATCATACCAGCCAACCGAAGAAGAGTTGTTGCACATGGCCAAGGCAGTGATCACGCATGGAGGTAGGTCAATTTTTAACGATGTCATTATACGCGGATATGTATATGCCATCGGTGGAAGATTCCTCGGAGACATCGAAGCAAAAACGTTACAGCTTGGGATAACTACCAACGAAGATGAGGAGACGTGTGACGGCGCATGTGTTTATTTCTCCAACTTAGGGCTACTACCAGAATTGCAAGAAGGTAGATGTAGAGAAATAAAAATGATCGTTCCGTTGGTTACAAGATTACTGGTAACCTATCGGTTTAAGGGTGAGAATGACAACGTGAAAATTGCCATCAACGGAAACTACTTGGATAGAGGAATTGAATTTACCGCATCAGGATCGGGAGGTTCTGCCTTCTTGCTTGTAGGTACAACTTATAATAATGAAACAATCTGGAGCGTGTTCTCGCTGAACGATACCGCAAAGGAAATACTTAATACAATGTTACCGGAATAATATGGAACTTAATACAATTCAAAATAAAAGCAACTGGGGTAAAGCAACAGAATCGATTAATACGAACTTCGCGCATGTGGGTTCTGAGATCGACAAGTTGAAGTATGCGGCCTATAACAGTAAGCTGTACCCATCGCTCGAAGTTCTCCAGCAAGAAAAGCCCAACCCTTCAGTTGGAGATTGGGCCATCGTCGGTGATACTATACCTGGAGCAATATACCGTTGTTCGACAGAAGGCGTATGGTCTGCTACTGGTGAAACCGGTGGTGGATATGGGATGAACGTTACGGAAACGAATGTAACAGAGAATAACCATTACGGTGACATAATTAATAATCCGGATGATGAAGATCTGACGGAAGAGACAAACGAGAATGAAGAAAAAGTCATGAAACTGGCAGACAAGGAATACAATGCTGCCGGGTTCAGCGGTCTTGGTCGTGTTTATATTCGAAGAAATATCTCTGCGTCAAAAAATATACTGACGCAGGATATGATGGGCAAAGCGAATACGAGATATATTATTCAGTATGATTATGACCTGAATGGTGGAACATTGAATATACCAGAAAATTGTGAACTTGAATTTCAAGGTGGTTTACTAAATAACGGTGTTTTATCATTTAGCAAACCATGCAATATAAATGCGGATAGGCAGATTTTCAATGGAGTTACATTGCAAGCAGATTCTGTATTTTGTGATACTGACATTAACCCAGCTTGGTTCGGAGTAAAAGGTGATGGTATTACTGATGATACAGAAGCTATCAAGTATATGTTGTCTTTCTGCAAGAATATTAGAAACAAAATTCATGAAATGAGGAATGGTGCGGACTATTCTCCTCGTATCGTATTCAAAAAAAGAGCATATTACAAAATAACATCACCGATATATATAAATTTCAAATGCCATATACTTGGCGACCCTGTATTTTTATATACAGGTGAATCTATTGCAGAAGATATTAATAATTTTAGTACTACAGGTGCAGCAATAATAATAACAAATCAATACAACACTAAATTTGAATTTTCTGTTGTTCGGATGGACACAAGCTATGTTGAAAGTACTGAAGTAACGACGGATTTAAGCGATAATATCCAATTCGCAGCCGTTAAAACTGGAACTTGTGTCTGGTGTAATTTCAAGATTCACCAGATATTTGGATTTAATACTGGAGTGTATATGCGTTGTAAAGGATTTGATTGCACTTGGCAGTGTATATTCGATGTGCATTATATTTCTTTTACGTTACATGCTTTTATTGTGAACACTATAGAAGAAGGCTGGAGTAATGGAAATAAAATTTGTAACACTATATTTCTTGGACAAAGCGGTACTGCAGGAGGAATAATTGTTCCATCTGATTTCAATCATGGTAATTTTTTAAAATTTATCGGAGACGGAACTTATGCTGCTAATTCATGGGTTATTGACAATGTTCAAATCGAGACTAAGATATTGAACAAATACCCTATTTATTTTATGGAAATAGAATTAGATAGCGTTGATTCTTCTAAGCCTTTTAGAGATTTCTCTATTAAAAATCTTAGACTGGAAAATATCGGTTCAACAATTAGTAGTGGAACCCTCTGGAAATCCAACGCGCCACATCAGAATATTAATATTGAAACTAATCTATATACTTCTGTTGCGACTATGGAAATGGATTATTATGGGGTTACAGTTTCACTGAATAATCCTGTAGTAAAATCCACAGGAATAATATACTCTAATAACACAATATATGGGCTGGCTTTTGATTACAAAGCGATGGCATCTATGTTATATTATTGTGGCCGGTATTATAACATTGATAGTAAGATAAGACTTGTAAGTAGACAAACTGATGTTAGTAATACGGATTCTATATCCTTATTTGCTTGTCCTTCTTATATTATTAATATTGCTCCAGGACAGATATTTAGATTCACTAAACAACAAACCCAAAGAGCATTCTTTATGTTTTATGATTCTTCAGGTACAAAGATAGATGTACCAAGTGATATAAAATATGGAAGCAGCTTATATGTATTCTCATCTTCAGGGTATAAAAATCATCTAAGTACCGCAAATGATACAGATGGAAGCGCATGGTTTGTTAATCAATCCACATCTGTAACTTATAGGTTTTCTATACTTTATTTAGATGACTATACGATTGAAAGTAATAAACCTATTGTTACGAATACTGTTACCAAACTTCGTATGCGAGGTGGCAATGCAGACAGACCTTCATTGACATCAGCATCTGATGGTTTCGAATATTACAACACGGATTCCAAGAAAAAGGAAATACTAATTGGAGGTGCATGGACTTCTATTTCAGGATCTGTAAGTAGCTCTGCAGGTCATTCATTCGACTTTGATTATGCGAAAAGATGCTTAAGATACCTTGGCATGTATTATAACATAGATGATAAGTTCGTATTGGTAGGAATTAATAATTCAATTCCTAAATACACGTCTATCCTCAATCATTTTACAACAATAGGTGAAAAGATCAAATTATCTCCTTCACAAAAAATTTCTTTTTCAAAGAAAGCTAGTGGCAGAATGTATATCGTATTCTATGACAGTAACATGATAAGGATTGATTATCCATCGTCAGATATTAGCTACGATACAACCAATTTATATGAAATCACTTCTGGAAGTTATAAAGCATATATTCAAGCAAGAACGGATGAGACAACCAGTGGATTTGTCCAGAATGATTCAGAAAACGAATATTATGTATCATTTATTTTGACAGATGATTACACTTTAATTAGTAATAAAACTATTGAAGTGGCTACGAATGAGAATAAGCTGTTATTTTCGGGGAATAATGACGGTAGACCTTCTTTGGGTTCTAATAACAATGGATACCAATATTATAATACCGATTTAGGTAAACCTATATGGTGGAATGGAAGTAAATGGATTGACGCAACAGGAACGGAGGTATGATTATGAGCAGCATAGGTACAGAACTAAAGATAAATGTCCGTATCGACAGACTGGACGGATATAAGATGAGTGACATAGATTTTACCTGTGAATTTTATGTATATACCAACCGTAGGGTGACGATGGCTAAGGAGCATATGGTAAAGGCTGACGATGACAATTATGTGGCTTTGGTTGACTCATCGAAGTTGGGGACGGGTACAATCAGATGCCGTGTCACTGCACACATACCTGATGCGGACTTTGATGATGGAATCCGTACTGAGATTGAGGAAGTGAATACGGGCATTACAATAGTCAGATGAAATGGGATGTCTGAAGGTCATAACAAATCGTATCGGTGACGGTATCCATGCACATTCCGCACGTGTCGGAGAAGGCATTCAGATTCTTGCCGACCGGATAGGTGGAATGAGTGTTTCATGTGGACTTGTTTGCACAGTAAACTCTCAGGATAAGATATTGTGGTCGGAAAAGTACTTAGTTTGGCTAAACAATGAAGTCGGAGTGGTGAAGTACAATAGTCTGCTATCGACTCAGGATTGGAAATTAGAAGAAGTAACAATAGAAGAACTTTTATAAATAAAATTATGGGTAGTATTAAAATTGGTAAGTTTGAGATTTCGCAACAGAGTGGAACTGCAGGAAAAACGCCTATTGGGCATAAGCTCACCGAGAAACACACAGGTAGAAACAAGTATCAGAAGATGGTGCGTGCGAGTATATCAGCTCCGGGGTCACAATCGGAGGCGATTGAGACTCTTGAAGTGCAAGGTATGACACCTTATCTGACATTGAACACTTCGCAGACAGAAGTTGCCTATAATGTAACGACAGCAACACTGAACGGGAAGAGTAATGCAGAGAAGTTTCGTGTATCTTCAACTGGCAAATCAATCACGCTTGTAACTAACACTGGATATACTGTGTCTGAAAACATAGGTACTTTCTCTGCAGGGTTCGGCGAACAAGCGGAAGGTTCGGTGGCAATTAAGCTACAATTTGCAGCAAACAATACGAGTAGCTCGGAGACTATTCCCATTCTTGTAGAATATTGGGATGGTAGCGAATGGCAAAGTGCAGGTACACACAATATCATCCAGTCATCTTCGGATGCAGATGTTTCGTTCACTATCACACCTAACACTCTCGAAGATTTTGCAAAAGAAGGAGGTGTGCAAACAGTGTCGATCACATCTAACGTGGCTTATTCTATCGAAGTGCAAGGAGATGTTGAAACAAGTTGGTTGACACTATCCCGCCAATCAGGTACCGCTACAACAGAAGAGTTGAACATTACAGCAGCAGCGCAAGCTGTAGGAGCAGCAGCAAGAGAAGTATCGATCAAATTCAAGTCGAACATTACAGGCAGTGTTATCGGTACTCTTGCCGCAAAACAGGTTGCTGGAGAAGCATACGCAATTTCGTGGGAAAGCGACACGATTACGTTCACGAACGATGATCTTAATCAAATCAAGAATAATAACTTGACAGCAAACTCAGACTGGTATATTGAGGAAGTCGTATGAACATTGATTGGTTAGCCATCACACCGCAGTCCGGAAAAGCTGGAACAAATCCTATAAGTTTCCAGCTTATATCCGAGAACGATAGTTTTGAAGACAAGACTATTCGGATTAGGGCTATATGCGGTAATTCCAAATCGGAAAAAACGATCGTTCTGAAGGGAAAAACATATCCAATTGGTACGGTCTTCAATTTTGCTTATACGGGGTCAGTGCAGGAAATCACTCTTCCGAAAGGACGTTACAAGTTACAATGTTGGGGTGCTCAAGGAGGTCACGTTAGTGGAAGTTACACGGCTACCGGAAGCAAGGGAGGATATTCCGAGGGAGTTCTGACTCTTACAGAACCTACAACCATCTATGTGTTCGTGGGTGGACAGGGTACATCTTCCTCAACATCGAGCACAAGTGGTACCGCTAATGGTGGTTGGAATGGTGGAGGTGCTTCTATAAGAAAATCATCGTACGATAACAGTGATATTTACGGAGAATCTTATCCTCGCCCCGGAGGTGGAGCTACAGATATGTGCCTTGTTACTTCCACTATGAATTATTCTTCAGGGAGGACAAATAGGAGCTCTGTATCACTATTGAGTAGATTTATAGTGGCAGGCGGTGGCGCAGGAGCATCTATCAGGTATACAGAAGAAACAACAGAGACAACTAGTACAAGCTACGAAAACGTAGGTAATGGAAAACTATCGTATTCGTGGAATAACGGTACATATTGGTATTATTACAAACAATATTTGAATGATAGTATAGTCAAGGGGAAAAGATATAGGTTAACTATAAATGGTGGCTCATTTAATAGATGTTTTATTCAAATAAAAAATAAAAGTACTGGGCAACAAGTCACTAATTTGGGCACCACTTTTAATGCTTCTTATGATATTGATACTTATAATTATGAATTAGCTTTAGAAAGTGTACTTGGATCGAGCATTTCGTACACTTATATTTTAGATGAAGTAATAACAGTTACTGATACAGAGACTACTACTTCTTCCGGAAAATCAAATTCCTCACAACAAGGAGGAGGTACAAGTGGTCGTGGACAGTACCCTGGTACGCAAAACTCGGCAGGCTCAGGAGGTGCATTTGGATTAGGAGCAAACCAAACGACTACCAACTACCGCTATGATGCGGGTGCAGGAGGTGGTGGATGGTATGGTGGTGGTACAAGCCATTCGGACACGGGTACCAGTTATGTGAACTATTCAGGAGGTGGATCTGGATTTGTCAACACAGCTGCAAATGCGGGATATCGGCCAAGCGGTTATACAGGTTTGCAGCTTGAAAGTGGAAGTACAAAGGATGGTTCTACATCGTTTTCTTCTCCTTCAGGTGGGAATGAGACTGGCCATTCAGGTAATGGATATGCGAGAATAACGGTAATAGAATAATTATAAATATCTACAACCATGTCAAACTCATTCTCTACCTCAACGATGGCGACAGTTCCCAAGCGGCTGCTGTTGGGAACTGTCATCTTTGTCTTGCTTGCAGTGCTGGCAGAGAGAATCCGCAGGGCTAAACACGGAGTTTGATCGAAATATCACGTAATATCACGACACAGAAATAGTCCGTCACGATCAATGTGACGACCTCTTTTATACATAGGTATCGTCTAATTATTTTTAGTCATTCTTTAGGATATTTAGTTCTTCTTATTATCTTCTATGAATTTATTAGTATCTAATATTATTCTCTCGTAGATGTTTATATTCTTATTAAATAGTCTAATGTCGTGTATGTTATCAAAATTTATAATCACAGTACTTGAATCTATTCTGTCATACAAAAAATATACACTATTACATTCACCTATATAATTATAGACAGAGTCGGTATAATGCAAATTGTTAATTGTTGTAATCTCAAATTTAACGTTATTGTTTATTCTATTTTGTCTGGAATTATAAATAGCTAATAGTATGGCACATACTAACAATGTGAAAAATATTATAAAAAATGATATGATATCGAAATAATTCTTTACAGATTTGATTTTAATTTGTTGACGTACATCTTGATAAGCAGGATACACAGACGATGATAATAAAATGAGAATGGATATAAAAAAGTACTTGTATGGAACGCTGAAATTATTAACATATATATTATATGGTATAACGATTCCAATTGTAGCTGCTAGAATCGCATAAATAGATAAAGTAGAAGGAGGTATATTATTTTTAGATTGATATCGTTTCAATTTTCCTGTTATTGGATTTAGTTTGTTTCTAATCCATTGATTGATTTTTCCTAGTATACCTTTCTTATTATTAAATGTTGTATGCCTAATCCTTTCAAGATAACTATTCACAATCATAAATGAAAAAGATAACGACACGAATATAATTATTGGTATTAGTGTAGACACAAGTATTTCGGATAGCGTAATATATGAAATTATATTTATTCCAAATTGATAGTAATATGTGATATAATATGCAAAACCTAAAATATAGATTACTAGTGCTATGATAGGTGTAATTTGCATTACATAAGCTTTTATCCAATTTTTTGATTTCATATGAAATTGTTGTGCATTTTAATTTAATGTTTTACTTGTTATTTGCAAATGTATAATTTTAAATAATAATGTGGCAATTTCTTTTTTCTTTTTTCAAGCTGACATAGCTTGTCAGTTGATTGTGGCCGTGTCCTTTTATCTGCAAACCTTTCACGATTATCTTTGCCTATCAAAGAATAATTACTATATTTGCCCGTG
>NZ_JAULLJ010000028.1:0-50177 GCF_030518095.1 Bacteroides sp. ET489 | reverse complement strand
TATAGTTATGAGCTACAAGCTACGAGCTACAAGTGTCGTAGTGTTGTTGCTCAGGTTTATTTATAGTTACGAGCTACAAGCTACGAGCTACGAGTATGTAGCGTGCGGCTTTGCAGCTCTTGGTTATTGTTGGAGTTTTACACATGATGACGGAACTCGTAGCTTGTAGCTCGTAGCTCGTCACTCGTAGCTCGTTACTCGTAGCCCGTAGCTCATCACTCGTAGCTGCCTTACAGCTCGCTTTCCTTCAACCGTTCCGCATTTTCGGCCACGATGAGGTGGTCGATGCAGTCCTGGATGTCGCCGTCCATAAAGGCGGCCAGGTTGTAAATGGTATAATTGATGCGGTGATCGGTGATGCGTCCCTGCGGGTAGTTGTAGGTACGTATCTTGGCCGAGCGGTCGCCTGTGGAGACCATTGTCTTACGCTTGGAGGCGATGTCGTCGATGTACTTCTGGTGCTCCTTGTCGTAGATGAAGGTACGCAGACGCGAGAGGGCACGTTCCTTGTTCTTGGGCTGGTCGCGCGTTTCGGTACACTCGATAAGGATTTCCTCTACTACGCCCGTGTTGGGGTTCTTCCAGTTGTAGCGCAGGCGTACGCCCGATTCTACCTTGTTCACGTTCTGACCGCCGGCACCGCCGCTTCGGAAGGTGTCCCACTTGATTTCGCCTTCGTTGATGACTACGTCGAACTCTTCGGCTTCGGGCAGTACGGCTACCGAGGCGGCCGAGGTATGCACACGTCCCTGTGTCTCCGTGGCAGGCACGCGCTGTACGCGGTGCACGCCCGATTCGTACTTCAGTGTGCCATATACATTATCGCCCGTGACGGAACAGATGATTTCCTTGAATCCTCCCGCGGCTCCTTCGTTGGCGCTGGACACTTCGAGTTTCCAGCCTTTGATGTCGCAATACTTGGAGTACATGCGGAAGAGGTCGCCGGCAAAGATAGCTGCTTCGTCTCCGCCCGTACCGCCACGTATTTCGAGGATGGCGTTGCGGCTGTCCTGCGGGTCGGCCGGGACGAGCAACAGCTTGATATGTTCCTCCAGTTCGGGCAGGCGCGTCTGGCAAGCATCGAGTTCCTCGCGTGCCATTTCGCGCATCTCGGCATCGCTTTCGTTGGCGATGATGTCCTTGGCCTCGTCGATGCCGTTCAATACCTGCATGTATTCCTTGCGGGCATCCATCAGGTCGCCCAGTTCCTTGTATTCTTTCGTCAGCTTGACGTACCGCTTCTGGTCGGCAATGACTGCCGGGTCGGTAATCAGTGTCGACACTTCCTCGAAGCGGGCCACGAGGCCGTCGAGCTTTTCCAGTATGGTGTTGTTTTCTGCCATTTATTTTTTAATATAAATCTTTATAATATGTCCATTCTCTAAAAAGTTCAGAGACCTCCTCTCCACTTCCTGCAAATCCAAACGCTCTACATTCAAATTCTATAGGTTTTGATGCATAATCATTGTCATATAAGATTTTTCCTTTAACGACTATAAGATCTTCATAATCAATTTTATCACCGGACCATAGATCTGGTTTGTAATAGAAAAAGCCATAAGGGATTCCATCTTCTTTTATAATTGTATTATGAATAATGCCACAGCATGGATTGAAAAAAACAGTATTAAAGATGTTAGCAGTTTCTGAGAACTTCCAAAATCCTTCCCATATTCTCCAATCATCTTTTTTCTTAAGAAACCATTCTTCAACATCAGTTCGTTCATGCGTTAAATCATATTTTCTCAGCGCAAAGAAATCACCTCCTACGTGAAATATTTCTTTACAATTATCGATTAGGGGACTTCCAAAACAATGATACTTTAAATCTATTATACTTATCCCATAACCATTGTTGGGTCTATAATAAATTATATATTGATTGTCTGTTATTTCTTTAATTTCTCCCCAACCTGAAGGTATATCCCATTCGTCGTTTTTTACATCAATGATATTAATATTGTAACTAATTTCATCAGGATCTATATCGTATTCATCTTGTATATTATATTCTTCCATGTATTGTTGTATAGACATGAAAGTTGCAATCAAGCCAAGTTTTTCGTTGTAAACGCATTTTAGATTATCATATACAGTTGCACTAAATACATTCGAATAATCAGAAGTATCGCAAATTTTTAATAAATGAAGTTCTTCATTTGAAGATTCGGTTTCTTTTACAATACCATATATAATTGAATTATCTTTTGTTTGAAAAAGTAATTTAATATCTTTATATTTACATGGCAATATTAAATTTCCAGCTTTGTCAATTATTCCACAGTTACTATTAGAGTCTTGAACGATAGCAAATCCATATTTGAAATCTTCTTTAAAATAATAAGGTAGATTAATTTTGAATCCATAGTCATGGTATATGATATAGGAAAGTATCTCTTCTTCACCTAGATCTATATCTTCATCTAAAATTTCATTTGGGAAATCAGAGATTACAGTTTTTTCTATAAAGGAACAATTTAGTTTTAAAATGTCTTTGTAATTCATTCTTAAAACTTTTTCCTTAATATTAGTCTTGTAATCTTCTATAAACATTATTGTTTTTATTATAGATGTCTCTAAAGATTCTAATTCTTTTTCTTTCTCTTTATCGTTAGCTTTAGGGATATTTTTTGATAGTGTACTTACAATTTTTTTTATATTAGATAAGAGTCCTAATTTTTCAGCTATAGATTGGGTTGATTGGTAAATTGAAGTGGCTTTTATTTTTACAAAATCTAAATGAGAGGCTACAAGTTCAAATAAAAAATCATATACTAATAAATACTCATAAGTACTATTAGATATTTCTATTATGTTAGTTTTATGATAAATAGGAATGTTTAATCCTGAATCTTGATACAAGGATATAATAGATTTATTTAAAATCAGTTGGGAATCAACGTGGTATCTTCCTAAGTTAGGGATGTTTATTTTGGTGATTTTATCTTTGGTTGCTTGTGCCGTAAATTCATCATCAATATAGATATTACAATCAAAGTTGGTACGGATTTTTAATGTAGCCATAACTTTTTATTCTGTTTAGTAAGATAGCTTTATTATTTGTTTTACCACAACCTCCCCTCAACCAGCCCCGCCAGCAGTGCCGCAGCTACGACCACGCCTGCGATGTTCAGTACCCATTTTCTGGGAGTCATCCGATACTTCGCCTTATCGGCTTCGGGAGCAAGACGGGGACCGGAGTAAATTCCAGTAGCTGCACAGATGATGGTGTAGTTCAGGAATCGGAGAACAGGCGCATCCCACCGGTCGCTGAGGACGTAAAGGCCGAAGCAGAAGGCAAGGATGACAACGGCCACGAGAATGACTTTGAGTAAATGTTTCATATCTTTGTCTGTTTATTGTTTTACCACAATCTTCCCTCAAACAGCCACGCCAGTAATGCAGCCAGCAGGAAAAAGCCGACAACAAGCCAACTCCATGTCCGGCGCGAGAAGCGGTTCTTCACCCGCTGCTCCTCGTTGCTGAAATACTGACTGCCTATGTAGGATCCGATGAGAGCCGGCAACAGGTAGCAGACGCACTTCAGGAATGGAATATTCCACTTGTAAGCCACAAAAAGGATAACTCCACAGACGGCTACCATGCCAATACCTATCAGGCAACCTTGGTGTTCTCGTTCCATAATTCTTATCTTAAAGAGTTGTTCTTGTTACTATATATCTGTCTGTTTATTGTTTTACCACAATCTTCCATCCAGCAGCCAGGCCAATAGGGCTGCTAATGCCAGGCATCCGATAATGAGCAATATCCATGTCCGGCGCGAGAAGCTGTTCTTTTCCCTTTGCTCTGCAGTGCTGAGATACCGGCTGCCTATGTAGGGACCTATCAGAGCCGGTAGCAGGAAACTGGTGCACCTCAGGTATGGAATGTCCAACTTATAAGCCACAAAGAGGATAACTCCACAGACAGCCAGCATGCCGATACCTACCAGGCAACCTTGATGTTCTCTTTCCATAAATGACTTCTGGTTGCTTTCTTTATCCCTTCTTCTTGCGGGTGGTATTGCTCCGGTAATATTGCCCCCAAGCCAATGCACACACCACAATCAGAATGATGACTACATAGCCCATAACGTGCAATATCTTAATACCTGAACTCTCCGAACTCCGAGCGGATAATCAGCTCCTTCTTGTCGCTTTCCTCGATGCGGCCGATGACCTGTGCATCAATGTTGAACGACTTGGAGATGGCGATGACTTCCTCGGCATGTTCGGGCGAGAGGTAGACTTCCAGGCGGTGTCCCATGTTGAATACCTTGTACATTTCGGCCCAGTCCGTATCGCTCTGCTCCTTGATGGTGCGGAACAGGGGAGGTACGGGGAAGAGGTTGTCCTTGATGACGCGGCAGTTGTCGCCTACGAAGTGCAGCACTTTGGTCTGCGCACCGCCCGAGCAGTGTACCATACCGTGGATTTCGGGGCGTAGGGCATCGAGCAATTTCTTTACTACCGGCGCATAAGTACGGGTGGGCGAGAGGACGAGCTTGCCTGCATCCAGCGGACTGCCTTCTACGGCATCGGTCAGCTTCAGCTTGCCGCTGTACACCAGTTCGTCGGGCACAGCCTTGTCGTAGCTCTCGGGATATTTCTCGGCCAGATATTTGGCAAACACATCGTGACGGGCCGAAGTCAGGCCGTTGCTGCCCATGCCGCCGTTGTATTCCTTCTCGTAAGTAGCCTGTCCGTAGCTGGCAAGGCCCACGATGACGTCGCCCGGACGGATGTTGGCATTGTTGATGACATCGCTACGCTTCATGCGGCAGGTTACGGTAGAATCTACGATGATGGTACGTACCAGGTCGCCTACGTCGGCCGTTTCGCCGCCTGTGGCATAGACGCCTACGCCCATTTCACGCAGTTCGGCCAGCAGTTCGTCCGTACCGTTGATGATGGCCGAGATGACTTCGCCCGGCACCAGCAGTTTGTTTCGTCCGATGGTCGAAGAGACCAGTATGTTGTCCACTGCTCCTACGCAGAGCAGGTCGTCGATGTTCATGATGAGTGCGTCCTGTGCAATGCCTTTCCACACGGACAGATCGCCCGTTTCCTTCCAGTACATGTAGGCCAGCGACGACTTGGTACCTGCGCCGTCGGCGTGCATAATGTTGCAATACTCCGGGTCGCCGCCCAGTATGTCGGGGATAATCTTGCAGAAGGCCTGCGGGAAGATGCCCTTGTCGATGTTCTTGATGGCGTTGTGAACGTCTTCTTTCGATGCGCTTACGCCGCGCATCATGTATCGTTGGTTACTCATGAGATAATTAATAAGTTTTTTTGTTCAATTGAATATGCAAAAGTAGCAATTATTTAGCAGATAGCCTACTGTGTGGCTGGCATTTTCCGATTTCTTCTTTGGAACAGCAAGAATCAGAGGGCTGCGGGCAGGTTGGTCAGGATATGCAGCAGGATGCACAGTAGAAAACCATGCCTTATACGCGCATAGCCCAGTATCAGTCCGCCTGATATCTGATAGATGGAGTAGAGGAGGAAGAATGCAGTTGTGCCTGCCGTAGTACCGTTACCGGTAAATGAATTGCTCAGGTGGGCAAAGCCGAAAGCGATGGCAAGTAGGTAGAAGTACCAGCTGAATTTAATGCTTCTCAGCCACTTCCAACCCTGAAACCAAATGCCGACCGTGACGGCAGCACAACCAATCAGCCTTTCTGGCAGATAAGATGTTTCGTATACTTTGGTGTTTAAAGCCATGCTTAGCAGGATGTAGGACACAATTCCTGCCCAGACAGTCAGTATCCAGCGTTTGCGGCGCAGGGGGAAACGGAAAGCCAATTCTTCTGCTATCGGCAGAAAAAGAACTATTCCCCATACGGGGATGTGGCGGTCGGAATCGGTAGACGGTGATAAATCCAATGTAATCAGTATGGCCATTCCTACTACAAGGATAAGGCTGGTGCTGAAATACCAAAGGACGGTACGCAGCAGACTTAAAGGAGAGTTGTCGCGTGTCACGTCTTCCGAGGGATGGCGAAGAAAGGCGAACAGTCCTTTGTTGCTGCTTATAGCGGAGGAATGATTGTCGGATGCTTTCATAAGAAATGGGATGGTATGAAGTGAAATGCAGGGGCGGTTTTCCCGTCTCCCTTGTGAGTTATTTACTGCAACGAGGTTACAGCGTCACTGCATCCTTGTTTGCAGCAGTACTGCAAGCCCGTTTGCAGTAACGCTGCAACCTGCGTGCAGCAGCTCTGCAGCCTGTTTGCAGTGACAGTGCAACCAGTGTGCAGTAGCTCTGCAGCCTGCATACAATAAAACCGGCCCTTGCAGCTGTGTGCAAGGAGGCCGGTAATTTGTGTGGCAGAGGGCAGTAAAACTTAGAACTGCACCTGCGGAGCCTGTTCGGCACCCTCGGCTGCCTCGAAGTAGGCACGCTTGTCAAAACCGAACATGCCGGCGAGGATGTTCTTGGGGAAACGGCGGATGGCGGTGTTGTAGGCCTTGGCCGAGTCGTTGAAGTTCTTGCGGGCCACGTTGATGCGGTTTTCTGTCCCTTCGAGCTGGGCTTGCAGTTCCAGGAAATTCTGGTTGGCTTTCAGATCGGGATAGTTTTCGGTGATGGCCAGCAGTTTGCCCAGTGCGGTGGCCAGCTGTCCCTGTGCTTTTTGGTATTCGGCCAGTTTCTCGGGTGTCAGGTCCGTCGGGTCTACCTTGATTTGGGTAGCCTGGCTGCGGGCGGCGATGACGCCTTCCAGTGTCTCCTTTTCGTGGGCGGCATATCCCTTGACGGTGTTCACCAGATTGGGGATGAGGTCGGCCCGGCGCTGATATTGCGTCTCTACGTTGGCCCACTGGTTGCTGACGTTTTCGTCCATGCTGACGAGGCTGTTGTAACCGCTGATAGCCCAGAAGGCGATGATGGCCACAATGGCCACGATAATGATGGTAATTGTTCCTTTTTTCATTTTCGTTTCTCTTTTTTCTGTTTTTGGTTAGTAAATATGTCTATTTGCTTTTCTTGTATGTTTACCTCTTCCTCCGCCACCGCTCAGCGTATTGAAGCGGTAGGTGAAGTTGACGATGCAGTAGCTTGTCAGCATGTTGCTCCTCGTGTCGGTAATGCCGTTGGCGCTGATGCTGCGACTTTGGTTGCTCTGCTGTTGCAGGATGTCGAACACGCGCAGGCGGATCATGGCCTGTTTCCGTTTCAGGAAGCGCTTGGATATCTGTGCGTTCCACAACAGTTCGTCGCGATTGGCATTGCCGCTGTAGCCTTCGCGTATGTGCCACCTCAGGTCGGTCGATAGTTCGATGTCCCACGGCAGGCGTATGTGCGTGTTTCCACCCAGCGTGTAGTCGAAGGTTTCGCGGTTGCTGTTCTGCTGCTTGGCATTTTCGGCTTTGTTGTAACGGAAGTTGCCATCCAGGGCGATGTCCAGCTTGTCGCTGCGGTACGAGGCTCTGAAGCGTTCGGTGCTGGTAAAGTTGCGTGTGGTGCTCAGTTCGGCATCGGCTCCTTTGTTATTAACAGAAATGTAGCCCACTTGGTTGTTGTAGGATGTATTGATTCCTGCGCTGAGGTTGAATTTCTTGTTTTTCAGCGGGGTGTCGAACGAGCTGTTCAGGCTGGTTCGCCAGTTGCCGTTGATGTTGACTTTGTGGTAGGTACGTGCACCGTTCGTCTTGTCATACGTCATGCGGTCGGCAATGGAGTTCAGCGTGTTGTTGAAAGTCATGCGGATGCGGAAACTGCGCATGGTAGTGGTAGAATAGCGCTCGTAACTGGCGTTCAGGTTGTTGGTGAACGAGGGTTTCAGGTTCGGATTTCCGTAACGCAGACTCAGGGGATTGGTGACGTCGATTACTTCCTGCAGGTCTTCAATGTCGGGTGCATTGCTCCGGCCGTTGTAGCGCAGATTGATGCGTTCGCGGCGCGAGAAGTAGTAGTCGGCCGACAGCGTAGGCGACCAGTTCAGTACGTTCTGCCGTGGCAGGTCCTTGCCGGTGTTCGGTCCTATGCTTGTCCGGCTCGTGCTCGATTGCGGATTCAGTGAGATGCCGACGTTGTAGATCAGACCTTTCTGCAGGGTATCGTTTTGTGTGTGGTCGCCCTGAATGGAAAGGTTGATGTTGTGGTTGGCATATTTGTTGTTTACTTTCGAGCTGAGTTCTTCGTTGTAGTCGTAGTTGAATCGGTCGGCATAGTTGATGCTGTCGTAGACAAGCGACTGGGAAAGACTGCGCGAATTGGAGAACGAATAGTTCATGCTGAGCCGGTAGTGCTTGGACAGTGGTTCGATGTAGCCGACGGAGATGTTCCAGTTGGTGGAATTGCTTTTCCCCCGGGTGTTCCGGTCGATATCGGAGATACTGTCCTGCACGAAGAACTGCGAGAAACTCCGGTTGTAGTTGTCACGGTCGTTGTTGTTGTGGCTGAAGCTGAACGACATGTGCAGGTTTCGTCCGGCTTTTCGGAAACGGTGGTAGAAGGCGCCTCCTCCGTTCAGGTTGTAGCTTTGGTTGTTGCCAGTGCTCGACGAGGTTGTCTCGCTGACGTCGTCGTGGTTGTTGTCCGAAGTCTTGTTCCAGTTTTCTCTCCACGAATCCGATTGGCTGTAATTCATGTTGAGGTAAGCATTGATGGTATTCAGACTGTCGGCTCTCCATTCCATCCAGGTGTTTCCGTTCAGGCTGTGGTTGCCGTTCTCGCTGTCCGACCGTCGGTTGGCATAAGTCGATTCATCGCCCAGGAAAGTTTCCGAGGATGTTTCGGTACTGGTCTCGTTGACGTTGTGGCGGTAGTTCACGTTACCGCGGATGTCGAGCTCTTTGCTTTTCTTCGCATAGGTGACGCCGGCGTTCTGCTGTGTACGCTGTCCGTTGCCTTGTCGGCGGGTGTTGTTGGCCGCTCCTACGAAAGACAGGTTCATGTCGTCGGTGAAGTGGTTGATGTTGGCATTGCCTTCGTATCGGTCTTTGGTTCCGTACCCTCCGATCAGATTGCCCATCCATCCGCTGTTCTTTTTCAGAGTCAGGTCCAGGACGGGTGTTTCGTTTCCGTCCTTGATGCCGGTCATTCTCTCTTTATCACTCTTTTCCTTGTAAGCCTTCAGTTTTTTGATGGCATCGGCCGGCAGGTTCTTCATCGACATTTCCGTATCGTTGCCGAAGAACTCTTTTCCGTTGACCATGATTTTCTTGATTTCCTCACCGTTGAGGGTGATTTTCCCGTCCTCGTCTACCTCTACGCCAGGCAGCTGTTTGACCAGTTCTTCGAGCATATCGCCTGCTGCCACCCGGTAGGCCGAGGCGTTGTATTCCGTAGTGTCGGCATTGACGACAACGGGCGGCGCTTCGGCCGTAATGACTGTTTCGGACAGCAGGACAGCATCTGTCTGCAATGTCAGGTTGCCCAAATCCTTGTGAGTTCCCGATTTGTCAGTCAGCGAGACAGGTTTGTACAGTGTCGTGTAGCCGATGAAAGATACTTTTAGCAGATAATTGCCCGCCTTGACTCGCGGCAGGCTGAAGTGTCCGTCCTTGTTGGTGGTGTTTCCGGCCGCTTGCGAACTGTCGGGCAGGGCCAGAAGCTGCACGGTTGCAGCCTCTACCGGTATTTCTCCGTTCTGCTCGGTCACCCTTCCGGTGACGGTGATGGTTCGTTTCTGTGCCATGACATTTCCAAACATTAGCATTAGTAGCAAAGATGTAATAATAGCGCTTTTCATGTGTGTTTATTGTTGAAGTGTTTTTATAGGACAGTCGTAGAGTCAGAAGGTTTAATGCTGTCCTGAGGATAGCGTCAGAATCTTGATCCGGCACCTCCTCCGCCTCCCATGCCTCCTCCGAAGCTGCCTCCACTAAAACCTCCGCCACCACTGAAGCCTCCTCCGCCTCCGAAGATGACCGGACCGCTGCCTCCACGTCCGCGATAGTTTTCGTCGTACGATTGCTGTTGGCGCACAACTTTATGTCCGCAGTTCTGGCAGATGTAAGTGACGTTTTCCGTCCGTACACCGTTGCGGCGCGAGATGAGCTGGCTGGAGCTGCGCTGTAGCTTGTGCTGCCCGCATTTGGGGCATTTGCTGGCATGACGTACGGCAATGTAAGCCACCAGAAAACTTACAGCGATAATGCCGAAAAGAAGTAATACATAAGTCATTCCATTGTTACCTCTTTCATCTGCCGACGGATCGTTTTCCATCGAGCCGTCCAGCCGGCCGCAAGTGGCACGTACACCGGCTACCATTCCTTCGCTCCATCGGTTATCCTTCAGATAAGGAATCATTTCGCGTGTCTGGATGCGTTTGCAGATGGCATCGGGCAGAGGCCCTTCCAGACCATAGCCGGTATAGAACTGGATACAACGCTGGTCGGTGACAAGCAGGATGACCAGTCCGTTGTCTTTGCCTTTCTGTCCCACGCCCCACGAGTTGAGCAGACGGTGGCAGAAGTCGAAACAGTCTTCATCGCCAATGCTGGGAACAACGGCTACGACGCTTTGTATGCCTGTCTGTTGCTCCAGCCGGTAAAGCATACGGTCGATGCTGTCGCGGGCAGATATGTCGAGGATGTTCTCGGGGTCGGTGACGTAACGGGTCTTGTCCTGTAAGTGTACTTTGGGTAAGTTGTCGGGAGTATACACTGTTTGTGCCCAAGCCATCAGTCCTAACAGATGGCAGAGCAGAATAGACGTGAATATTCGCTTCATGAGTGGATATACTTGTTTTTAGTGAATGTATTTTCTTACAAAATCGCAGACCTTGCGGGTATAGGCTTCGGGGTTCTCCTTATAGGCTACGGCATGTTCGGCACCGGGCACTATCCAGAGTTCCTTGGGTTGAGGCTTGGCCTCGTAAAGGGGATGTACCATCCAGGTGGGCACAAACGTGTCGGCATCGCCATGGATAAAGAGCATGGGGAGGGTACACTTCTTGACCTGTTCCAGCGGAGAGGCTTCCTGGAAACTCCAGCCGTACTCCATCTTGCATAAGGCACTGGCCACATTCAGCAGTGGAAAGGCTGGCAGACTGAACTGATTCTTCAGCTCTCCTTTGAACTCGTCCCAGGCGCTGGTGTAGCCGCAATCTTCGACAAAGCATTTCACGAAAGGCTGCTGGTGCATGCCGTGCTGCACTTCGCCCGATACGCACATGGTCGTAGCAGCTCCCATCGAAATGCCATGTACGACCATCTGTGTGTTTCCTCCAAACAGATGGTTGGCTTCGTCGGTCCACAGCAATACGTCGAGCCGGTCTTTCCAGCCCATCTGTACTTCGGTACCTTCGCTCAGCCCATGTCCGTAGAGGTCGGGCAACAGGATGTTGTAGCCCAGCTGGCGGTTGTAAAGGTAACCTATCATCATCATGCGAATGGAGTTGTCTGTATAACCATGGACGATGACGGCCGTGTGGCGGGTGCTGTCGGCGGCAGGAACGTAGAGGGCATGGAGTCGCCGGCCTTCGTCGTTTTCGATGTAGAGATCGTGCAGGGCACCGACGTTCTGCAGACTGTCTATCCAGCGGCTTACGTCGGGATAGTTTTCGGCCATGTACTTCAGCGAACCTTCTATGTCGCGGCTGCGGGTGACAAGTTCAGCGGGCTTTAGCGCATAGCCCAGCATGTAATAGCCTGCGCATAGCAGCAGTGCGGCCAATGCGATGATGGCCGTCAAACTGTATTTGATGGTTTTCTTCATTTTCCTTGTTTTTGTCTGTTGGTGGACAAATGTACGATTTTGTTTTGATATACAATCAATAACGACGGGGAGAATTGTAGCCTATCCTCCAGATACGGTCGAAGTAGGGTTGCCATTCGTTTTCGGCAATGCCTGTTTGCAGTCCGTAGAAGCGTGTACCGTTCTGCCGAGCTTCCTGCAACTGATGCAAAAGGGCAGGAGACGAAAACGGTATGCGGAAATCGCTGATCCAGAGTACATCAGCGTTCTGGTAGCTCTTGCCGGACTGTAGTAATTCGAAGGTTTTCTTCATCATGCGGCTGGCATCTGTATCGCCGCATGCCGTACGGCTGAAAAAACTGAGCAGATTGGCCCTTTCTTTGCGGACGTCAATAGGCTGGATGGACACAGAGAAGGCAATGAGGAAACAATCGCGTTTCTGGCGGTCGGCAATTTCCAGCAGTCTGATTAAAGTAGAGTGTGCTACTCTTTCGGGTACCCCCGTCATGCTGCCCGAAGTGTCCAGGCAGACAATCATCGGTCCCTTTCGCTGGGCAGGGCGTGTTTGCAGGCGGCGTGCGGGTTGGGTGATTTCCGATTGGTAGCGGAATGTCTGCAATTTTTGTGTCAGAAATCTGTTGAGGAAGATTTTCTCCAGTTCCTTGTCGGAACAATAGGCTATCTCGATGGGGAGAAGGCTGTTCAGGTCGTTGCTGATGGTGATGCCTGCTATGTCGCACTGTGAGGCATGTTCCAGTTTGCTCTCATTGCCTTCGGTTATATGGATACGCTCCTTACCGTCGTCGTGGGCGGTTCGTCCCATGGCATCGGCCACTTCGGCAATCTGCGGGAAATCTTTCTGGATGCGTACGATTTTACGTATCCGTTCGAAGTCGCTGGTGTTCCACAGTCCGTTCATCATGCCCCATGCCTGCATGAATTCGTCCTTCTCTATCCGGTTCCTTTGCAGATAAGAAGGGGTGTTCTGCAGATTGGAGGAGATGCGTCGTTCGAGGCTATCCCGATAGTTCTCTATTTCAGCTTCTTTCTTTTCGTTCAGTTGACGTTGTATGGCTTCCTTCCAGTCTTCGGCCAGCTTTTCCCATAGAATGTCGTCGTCCGTCTGCCCTTCTTTACCGAATGCCTGCCGGTAGAAAGGGGCGTTGAAGCCGTATCGTCCGTACTGGCAGTCCAGTTCTTCTACCAGGGCTTGCCAACCGTCACGTTTGCGGTCGTGTGTCCATTGGGTAATGAGCTGCCTGCTTTTTTCTTCCGACTGTTTACGTTGGTAATTGTATTTCTCGCGTTCCAGATTTTGCAGAATGAACTGGCTCAGTGTGTCGTACAGCACGCGTGCGCAAACCTCGTCGGACAGGACTTGTACCTTGATGATAGGATTTTCCAGAATCGAACGCAGGTATGTGTAGAGCGGTTCGCTGCTGCCGGTCTCCAGAAATTCGCCTGTGGCAAAATAGTGGTCCAGCACTTCGGTATAGAACGACTGTTCATGCCTCATCGCCGTATAGCAGTTTGCGGGCATCTACTCGGGCGAATGCAATCAGTTTGCGCAGATTGGCCACGTGTTGTTCTATCTCCTTCTTGTCTTCCTCGCAAAGGAAAATGTTGGTATACAGCTTGTAGGCCAGGCTGTTGATGGCATTGTTTGACTGTTCCAGCTCCGTTTCGTAGTCGCGGTTGACTGTCGGTCTGGTCGACTGACTGACAGCCAGTTTCTCTCCCGGACGCAAACGGCGCATGCTGTATCGCACTCCGTCGATGTATAGGTAATGATTGTCGCGGTAGAGGCGGACCTGTCTGGCATTTTTTGCCTTCATCTGACTGCTGTCTGCAAAGGTACGGATTAGGGTTCGTTCCGGATGAAGCGGGTCGGTGTACATCACGCCGGTTTGTGGAGCATCCTGTGGCTGGTGATTCTTCATTCCCATAAAGTCTGCCAGAAAGATGAATGTGTTGCCTGTGCCGTGGTTTTCCAGCTGGAAATAGAAGTGGTCGACTATCAGCAAATCGTCGTCCCGATGGTTTTGGCTATGTCTGGCTTTTTCCAATGCCTGATGGGCGGAGTATGCTTTCAGGTCAGCTTTCAGGGTCTGTGCAACGGACTTAATCTGTTTCTCCTGTAAGGCAAAAAGCGAGTGAATGACGAGTTGGCGTACGGCTGGCAATTCGTCGGGTTCATTCCAAAGGCTGTGGTAAGTCACAATAAGGTCGTCGGGACAGACTTCAGTACGTCCGTGCATGAAAGCAGATGCCTTCAGCAATCTGGCGATGTGCTTCCAGCGGCGGTCGCTGACGTAAATGCTTCTTCTCAAGTCACTTTCCGGAATCTCTACACTGGACAAGCGTTGCCGTATCTCAGTGATGCGGTCTAATATATCAGTTGGTATGCTGATGGCTTTGATTT
The DNA here is from genome assembly GCF_030518095.1 of Bacteroides sp. ET489. Taxonomy (NCBI): domain Bacteria; kingdom Pseudomonadati; phylum Bacteroidota; class Bacteroidia; order Bacteroidales; family Bacteroidaceae; genus Bacteroides; species Bacteroides sp. ET489. Next base: position 36,106 of record NZ_JAULLJ010000028.1, on the reverse strand, counting down.
GCTGTTGCCATTCAGCGTATTCGTTTTCTGTGATTTGCAAGTGAGGAAACACTGGTACTGTGTCCATATCCGTCTCGTCGAGCAACATGCGGTGGAACGTGGCTTCTTTCTGGATATTGCGGCAGATGACACGTATCAGGAAACGGTCCCATAAGGCTTCCAATCCTTCGCCGTGAGCCGGAAGCTCGTTGCTTGCCGCAACCAGCAGTTTCAGGGGGAGTTTCAGTTCGTTCTCTCCGTTGCGGAATATCTTTTCATTGATAGCCGTCAGCAGTGTATTCTGTATGGCAGGACCGGCTTTCCATATTTCGTCCAGAAAAACGATGTCGGCCGAAGGCAAATACCCTTGTGTGATACGTTCGTATTTGTCTTCTTCCTTCAGACGGCTGATGCTGACCGGACCGAATATTTCGTCGGGGGTGGAGAAACGCGACATAAGGTATTCGAACGCCCGTGCGCCGGCAAATACCAGCTTCAAGCGTCTTGCCACCATCGACTTGGCTACTCCCGGAGGGCCGAGCAACAAGATGCTTTCGCCTGCCAGCGAAGCCAACAGGGAAAGCGCTATTTCGTTCTCTTTTTCATAAACCCCTTTGCTGATTTCAGCCAGTAACTGGCGTATACGTTCTACCATATCCGGATGCAGCTTTATCTGTTCCAGATCTCCCATGCGGCAAAGGCTTGCAACAGCAGCATTTCCAGACCGTTTTTGACAGAAGCTCCGTGTTCTGCTCCCTTTTTCATGAACAGGGTTTCGTTGGGGTTGTATAATAGGTCGTAGAGCAGGTGGTCAGGTGTCAGCAAATCATAGGGAATATCCGGACAGAAATCCACTTTCGGATACATTCCTAATGGGGTAGTGTTGACAATGACGGTGTGTTCTGCCATCACTTCCGGTGTAAGTTCGGAGTATGTCAGTATATCGTTATTTTTTTTGGTGCGCGATACATAGGTGCTCTGCACACCCAGATTGGCCAGGCCATGATATACGGCTTTCGATGCACCGCCCGTTCCCAGTATAAGGGCTTTGGTGTGATGGGGTTGCAATAAGGGTTCAATGGAACGTGTAAATCCGATGATGTCCGAATTGTATCCGACAAGTTTTACTTTCCCTTTGGGTTGGCGAAGGATTTTGATCACATTGACCGCTCCAATTTTGGCAGTATCCTTATCCAGTTCGTCCAGATAGGGGATCACTTTTTCTTTATAGGGGATGGTGACGTTCAGTCCGCACAGGTCGGGGTTTTCTTCGATAACTTCCATAAAGTCTTCGATACGTGGAATTTCGAAATTCACGTATTCGGCATCAATATTCTCGGATTGGAATTTTTCGTTGAAATATCCTATAGAAAAAGAATGTTTCAACGGATAGCCTATTAAACCATACTTTTGCATAATTGTCAGTTTTTTATTTGGTTGCAACATAAAGGGTACAGATGCCAAACGTCAGTCGTTTGAAATAAACATGGCTGAAGCCGGCATTTTGGATAGCCTGCTGCATCACTTCGCCCTGAGGGAAGGCACGGATACTTTCGGGCAGATAGGTGTAGGCACTGTTGTCCTTTGATATGAGTTTGCCGATGAGGGGCATTACGATCTTGGAATAGATAGCAAACAGCTGCTTCATAGGGAAGCGGTCGGGAGTGGAAAGTTCAAGAATAACCAGATGTCCGCCAGGGCGGAGCACACGGCACATTTCGCCGAGGGCTTTATCCAGATGTTCGAAATTGCGGATGCCAAAGGCGACGGTCAGTGCATCGAAAGTTGAATCGGCAAAAGTGAGAGCTGTACAGTCCTCACGGGCGAAAGAAATACGGTCTGCAAGTCCTGCCTGGCGTACTTTTTCACGTCCGACGTTCATCATACCTTCCGAAATGTCAGCACCTATCAACGATTGAGGTTGCAGTTCGCGGCAAGCCAGAATGGCAAAGTCGCCGGTACCGGTAGCTATATCCAGCATCTGTTGCGGGTGGTAAGGACGGAGTGTGTGGATGGCTTTCTTGCGCCAGCTGCGGTCGATACCCAGTGAAAGGGTGTGATTCAACTGGTCGTAGGTAGGAGCGATGTGGTCGAACATCTGTTCTACCTGTTCGCTTTTCTTTCCTTCCTTGCCGTAGGGCATGACTTTTTCTTGTGGGTACTCCATAATAATTGCTATGTTCTTTTGCGCAAAGTTAAAAAAATAACTATTTCAGTGTGCTAATTGGTGTATAAATTCCTTTTGTGGCATACGCTTCTTTTCAGTTAGTTTCAAGAAATTGTGAAATTCTTGTTTTTTTGCTATACCCGTTTGGGTATAAATTTAATTAAATACAGATAAAATATACCCTATAAGGTATAATAGATGGAAACTAATGTTATATTTGTACCCGAAAGGGTATAAAATATGGAACATACAGTAATTGCAGACTTTGTGAAAGAGATGCGCCGACAGTTCGGACTGACTCAGGTAGACTTGGCTGACAAGTCGGGTGTGGGTTTGCGCTTTGTGCGCGACCTGGAGCAGGGCAAGCAGACCTTGCGGATGGATAAGGTAAATCAGGTGCTCAGTTTGTTCGGACGTCAGGTGGGACCAGTAGAAATAGACGTAAAAACAAGGGAGGATAAATCATGAAGAAGGCAAAGGTGTATCTGCACGACCGGTTGGCGGGCAGGTTGGTAGAAGATGAGAACGGTTTTACTTTTACGTACGATGCCGCTTATCTGGCTTTGCCTGATGCGACAGCTATTAGTCTGACACTACCACTGACTGAGAAACCTTATCATGATACGGTACTCTTTCCCTTCTTTGACGGACTGATACCCGAAGGTTGGCTGCTGGACATTGCCGAACGAAGCTGGAAAATCAACCAGCGCGACCGCATGTCACTTTTGTTGGCCTGTTGTAAGGACTGTATTGGAGCTGTCAGTGTAGTACCCGATGACGAAACAGAGGAGGATAAATTATGAGCCGGTGTCTGTATTGCTATAAAGAATTGGGTGAGGGGATGAAGGATTTTCATCCGGCCTGTGCCCGCAAGTTTTTCGGTACCCGTACAGTGCCTGAGTTGCCATACGTGCGTGGGCAGTTGGGCGACCTGGCCCGGGAAGTAGTGCGTAGCCAGACTACCCTTACCGGTGTGCAGGCCAAACTCTCGCTCGACATTAATCGGGGCGGACGCAACGAGCCTGACCGTTTTACCATTGTGGGCCTGTGGGGACGCTTTATTCTGAAGCCACAGACACAATCCTATCGTGCCTTGCCCGAACTGGAGGACGTCACCATGCACCTGGCCGAAGCCGCTAAAATCAGTGTGGTACCCCACAGTCTGATACGTTTCAGTGACGGTGAACTGTGCTATATTACCCGTCGTATCGACCGCTTGCCCGATGGACATAAAGTGGCAATGGAAGACATGTGCCAACTGTCCGAGCGGTTGACAGAGTACAAATACAAAGGTTCTTATGAACAGATAGCCAAACTTATCCGTCGCTATTCTTCTACGCCCCAGCTGGATGTAATCAACTTCTGGGAGGTAGTAGTATTTTGTTGGATAACAGGCAATGCAGACATGCATCTCAAGAACTTTTCACTTTATAATCTGATGGGCGGATATACGCTTACTCCGGCTTATGACATGTTGTCTACTGCGCTGGTGATGCCCGAAGATACCGAAGAACTGGCTCTTACCCTTAACGGGAAGAAGAATCGGTTGCGCAAGACGGATTTCTACAAGGCCATTACAGCTTCGGGAGTAGAAGAGAAGGTGATTGAGAATCTGGCTCGCCGTTTCAGTCGAGCCTTGCCTAAGTGGTTTGAACTGATAGACCACTCTTTCCTACCTGACGACATGAAGAGGCAATACAAACAACTTATCTTGCGCCGCGTGGTGATGCTGCGCTGACAGTCCTGCAGGCTGAACAAAAACAGACGCGGATTACATGGAACAGGGATGGTGATATCCGCAGAATTCCGCGTAATCCGCGTCAGATGTATTTCAAAAGCAAGTGTGCTCTCTGTATTTCTGCATTACTTGCTCAGGTATTCTGTTACATTCTTTTCGATACGGGCAGCAATGTCTTCGGTTGCCTCACGGACGAACTTCTCGCCGGTGATGTGTTCGTACAGTTCGATGTAGCGTTCGCTGATTGAAGTGACAATTTCGTCGGTCATTTCTGGTACCTGCTGGCCTTCCTTACCCTGGAAACCATTGTCCATCAGCCATTCGCGTACAAACTCTTTAGAGAGCTGCTTTTGAGGTTCGCCTTTCTCGAAGCGTTCTTCGTAGCCTTCACTGTAGAAGTAACGGCTGGAGTCGGGTGTATGGATTTCGTCCATCAGGTAGATCTTACCGTCGTGCTTACCGAATTCGTATTTTGTATCTACCAGGATGAGGCCGCGTTCGGCAGCAATCTCTGTACCGCGTTTGAAGAGGGCCAGTGTATATTTCTCCAACAGGGCATATTCTTCAGGAGTGGCCAGACCACGTGCCAGAATTTCTTCCTTGGAGATATCTGCATCGTGTTCACCGATTTCGGCTTTGGTAGTCGGGGTGATGATGGGTTCGGGGAACTTCTGATTTTCCTTCATGCCTTCGGGCAGACGTACACCGCAGATTTCGCGTACACCGCTCTTGTAGGCACGCCAAGCTGATCCGCAGAGGTAGCCGCGTACAATCATTTCTACCGGGAAACCTTCGCACATAACACCAACGGTCACCATAGGATCGGGTGTAGCCAGTTTCCAGTTAGGGCAAATGTCGGTAGTAGCATCAAGGAACTTAGCTGCAATCTGGTTCAGCATCTGTCCTTTGAAGGGGATACCTTTGGGCAGGATAACGTCGAAGGCCGAGATACGGTCGGTTGCTACCATGACGAGTTTTTCACCGTTGATGTTATACACGTCGCGTACTTTTCCGTGATAGACGCTCTTCTGTCCCGGAAAGTTGTAATCAGTTTTAGTTAACGCTTTCATATCTTTTAGTATTTAGTTGTTAGTTTATTCGTTTTTAGTGAGTTACGAGCTACAAGCTACGAGTTACGAGCTACGAGTGGGGTTTAGGGAATTTAAGGAGTTTATGAGTCCGCAAATCATTTTTATGATTTCGTTCAGGGCATTCATTATTTCATCGTACGAGTTGCTGGATAGGAATCCAAGTCTCTGTGAAATAATTAAATGAGTTTCAAGTTCGCTTGCCGAGCCGAGTGCGATGTGCAGAAACTGTATAAATTCAGCCTTATTCTTTCGCCCAGACCCTTCTGCAATATTGGCAGGGATAGAAACAGCACAGCGTCTCATCTGATTGGTGATGCCATAAAGTTCTTCTTTGGGAAATTGTTTGGTAAACTTATAGATTTGTTCTACCAAGTCTATACTTTTTTTCCAAACGAGCAAGTCTTTATGTGTCTTTATCTCTGCCATGACTTTTATTTAGTTATGAACGGGGGACGGTTGTGGTTGCCTCTCCACTTGTTCCTTCTTTTTCATTCATTATATCTTTTTTGTTTGTAGCTCGTAGCTTGTTGTAGCTTGTAGCTGCTTCAAACTTTTCGTACGCTTCTACAATTTGAGTAACTAATTTGTGTCGCACAATGTCTTTTTTGTTCAGTTCGATGAAGCTGATGCCTTTCACTCCTTTCAGAATCTTCAGGGCTTGTACGAGGCCGGAGGTTTGTGAAGAGGGGAGGTCAATCTGTGTCATGTCGCCTGTTACAATCATCTTGGTGTTCATGCCCATACGGGTAAGGAACATCTTGATTTGGGCGGTGGTGGTGTTCTGTGCTTCGTCGAGGATGACGACTGCATCGTTCAGCGTACGTCCACGCATGAAGGCCAATGGGGCTATCTGTATGATGTTCAGCTCCATGTATTCCTTCAGTTTGGCAGCGGGTATCATGTCCTGCAGGGCATCGTAGAGCGGTTGCAGGTACGGATCTATCTTGTCTTTCATGTCGCCGGGCAGGAAGCCGAGTTTTTCGCCAGCTTCAACGGCGGGGCGACTGAGGATGATTTTCTTGATTTCCTTGTTCTTCAGGGCACGCACAGCCAGGGCGATGGCGGTATAAGTCTTACCCGATCCGGCAGGACCGATGGCAAACACCATATCGTTCTTATGGAAGGCATCTACCAGTTTCTGCTGGTTTTCGCTTCGGGGAATGATAGGCTTGCCCGTGACGCTGAACACGATGACGTTGCCGCTCTTTTCGGCTTGTGGGGCATTGCCTTTGATGATGTCGATGATGACTTCTTCTTTCAGCGAATTATATTCGGAGCAGTATTTTTCCAGTTTGGTAATGTTTTCCTCAAAGGCGCACATTTCTTCTTCGTCGCCCAGCACTTTGATGACGTTGCCGCGCGCTACGATGCGCAGTTTGGGATAAAGGGCTTTTATCAGTTGCATGTTGGCGTTGTTCACGCCGTAAAAGATGACCGGGTCGATATCTTCAAGGACAATCAGTTTTTCTATCATTGATATGTTTTAATGTTCATGAAATGCAATGCAAAGTTAGTGAAACGTTTGGAAAACCCTATCACTTTGCAGTGTTATTTTTTAATACAGGCTTGACGACGATGCCGTTCGCATTCTTGGTGCAACGGATGCATTCGTGCCGTAAGGCTTCGGTCTTCATATTGAAGAGGATATTGGGATTGAAATGCTGTCCGTTGATGCGTGTCTCGAAGTGCAGGTGTTCGGTCGTTGCACGTCCCGTACGTCCGGTCAGGGCAATGGGCTGGCCAGCCTTTACCGTGTCGCCACTTTGTACCAGATTCTTGGAGTTGTGGCTGTAGACGGTTTCCAGTCCCGAGGGGTGGCGCACCACGATGACGTTGCCATAGGCACTGTAGGGTTTCGACATACGCACAATGCCATTGAAAGCGCAACGGATGGTGTCGTTGGCACGGGTCTTGATATCGACACCCGTGTGTCGCCCGCCGCCCCGTCCGTAGGGCGAAATGACTTTGCCGCCGGGCAGAGGAAAGCTGTAGTCGGTTGCTGCCAGACTGTCCAGATGAATATGGATGCTTTTACTTTTGTCGAACAGCCCCGGAGTGGCCACCCGGATGTGGTTCTTCTCCATGTTCGAGAACGCCGGACGTTTTTCCTGTGCGTGGACGTTCAGCGTCAGCAGGCCAATAAGGATAATGAATAGTGATGTTTTCATTCGAAGTAGTAGATGCTTCCCCCGTCGGAAGAGGCGTATTTCTTTAAGAGTTCTTGTGTCATTTCGGCAGCTTGTTGCAGACGGGTCGTGTCGCCGTCGTAGCCGTTGATAATGGCCAGTATGTGGCGGGTGCCGACATCCATCTTGGTGCGTTCGTTGTCGCTGGTTGGGGTGCCGATGCCTCCTACGGCGTCGCGGAAGACGGGCAGGCCTTCGATGTTGAGCACACCGCGTCCGATGCCTTCGAACGGTTCACCGGCACGTCCGATGCCCAGACAAAGGTCCGTTCCTTGTATCTTGTCGGCGTCGAAGCCGCCGATGCTGTAACCCGTACGCAGCGAGACGAGGTTGATGAGGTCGACCAACGTATCGATACGGTACAGTTCGAGTCCGCGGAGCAGACGGCGGCGCAGGGCCTCGGCCGAGGGACGGTAGCGGCTGGGATCTTTGCCGCATCGGCGGTAGGCCTCGCGGGTGGCGGCAATGGCAGGTTGCTGTTTGATGCCGTCGGTTGTTTCGTTAGCCCTCAGTTCTTGGGTGAATATATCGATTTCCTGCCAAAGTCCTTCGCTAAAGGGTGTATTGATGACTTCGGCATAGACGGCTGCTCCACGGTATTCGGGGCAGTGTGATTTCAGTTCTTCAGATAATGTAAGTTGATACATGATGTATGCTGATGTTTATGCACTATTTGTTTTTCCTGTTGCAAAAGTACGTTTTTATCGGCTAAGTTCTTTCGACGGTACTTGCTTTTCTTGTCATTTACCTGAATCGCCATCCTAAGCCCAGCATCAGGTTGTTGGGGTCTTTGAACTTACTGAGCTGATAGCCCGTATGAAGGAAGAGGTTGCGGGTAAGGAATGTCTTCAGTGCCAATATCTGATAGAAGCCTTTGGTGTCCTTTCCTTTGTAGAGCATGTTGTGCCCGATACCGATGTTGACCGAGAAAATGGGCATGACCAGTTCGGCACGTGCCGACAGGCCTACGGCAAACTGTTCGCGGAAGGGTGGCCGGTAGAATTTCGGATCGTCGTCAGTCCCTCCGGCATAATGCCCCTGCAGGTTGGCGCTTTCGTCAAACTGGGCATCGAGCGAGATGCCTGCCCGGAAATACTTGTTGAAGTCGTACATCGGGTTGAAGTTGAGGCCGACAATGCCGAACGAGCCGGGTATCAGATGTCCCATGTTGTAGTCGTCGATGTATCCTCGTTTGCGTGTAGCACCGTATACGACAAGGTCGTAACTGAAGTGGGGGCGGAAGTCGTTCGGATTAAGTTGTCCGGCATTGGCCGACGGGCTGCTGTTTTCTGCCCCGAAGGTCCGTACCAGTCCGATTCGACCGCCTACGGGGTTCACACCGCTGTTCGGGTAATGGGTGTTTCCGTTGGAGTAGTGGGTCAGGTCGATTCCTGCTGTCAGGTTCCATTGGGGATTGATTTGCCAGTTCAGGAAGAAGCCTAGATTGATGTAGGCATTGATCTTCGAGCCTACCACGTCGTTGTAGCCCAGCACTTGTGATCCGTCCTCGGGTACGTGATACTTCTCCCACCCGAAGGAAGCGCCGAAGTTCCATTCGTAATCCAGCGAGAGGGTGGGCGACAGTCGGGCGATGCGTGAGCCTTGAAAGGCGTAGACAGCGACGGGATGTCCGATGGGCGGACGGTTGTCGAAGTGGTTGTACGATACGCCGATGCCTTGATAGGCGTGCGGATAAAGCCGTCCCAGTCTTGAGTCCTTGTTAAAGCGGAAAGCGTACTTCAGGTGCATCGACCACACGTTGCGTATGGGTTGCCCCGTGGAGTTGTCTCCGTCGAAAAAGTCGTTGGTTGGTACTACGTAGGCAGGGCGGAAGTCGATGCCGAGCTGATGGGTGAGCTTTCTGGATACGCTCGGTTGGCTACAGGCGGACGTATCCGTCGGGAGGGTATGGTTACCGGTATGTTGCGCGGCGAGCGGCATTCCTGTCACGAGGCATGCGATAAGGCCTATGCAAGTGCAGAGTACTCTCGTCCGGTTTGTTTGTCTTTTCATCTTTTCTGGTTCAATGATGTTCCGATTCTATTGTTTGCAGCTCTGTAGCAGTGCGATAGGACCTTGAGGAACTGATGCCCGCCGGTTGCCAAAGGCATACTGCTTCAGCCTTGTTCGATAAAGGAATTCAAAAGTACGTAAAAAACTCCAAACCGGACTACTATTAGTATTTATTATGATTGTGGCTTGCCGCACGGGCGGTTGGGCAAAGCTGTTCTTACGCTTTCAGCATGATGCCCGACAGCATACGCCCCGACTTGATTCCCAGCCGGCGGGCGGAGAAGAAATCTTCGTGACGGGTGTAGGTGCAAATGCCGGCAGTCTCTATCTGGGTGGCGGGCAGACCGAAGTCCAGCAGTTGCAGCTGGTTGGCAGCCCACAGGTCGATGTGATGCTTGTGGGTGTCGTTCCTCCATTCGGCGATGTAAGGCATGGGGAAGCCGGCGGCGCGGAAGGCTTCGTACACCTCTTCACCCACCTCGAAGGCGACGAGCGAGATACCGGGGCCGATGATGGCATGCACGTCTTTGCCCTCGGTGCCGTAGAGGGTCTGCATCCGCTCCAATGTGCGCAAGGCGATGCGGTTCACTGTGCCCCGCCAGCCGGCGTGGATGGCAGCGACGACGCGGTGCCTGTGGTCGTATAATAAGATAGGTATGCAGTCGGCTGTGGAGATGCAAAGGCAGATGCCCGGCTCGCGGGTGATGAGGGCGTCGATGCCTTGCAGGCGGTCGTGCCGTGTCTGCGGGTCGGCCTGCAGATAGTCAGTGTCGATGACGAGGGAGGCCGTGCCGTGTGTCTGCCAGGGGATGATGAGTTCCTGCGGGCGTTGCGGCAAGGTTTGCAGAAGCAGTTCCTGGTTGTGGCAGACGTTTTCGGCAGTGTCGCCTGTGTAGGGCGTGCAGTTCAGCGAGGCGTATGTGCCTGTGCTGATGCCGCCGTGGCGCGTGGTGCTGAAAGCAAAAATGTCGGGGCATGCACCGTTTAGTGCATACTCCAACATTCGTTTATCGGGGTTGAGACGGCTCATTGCTTGTCGTCCTCCCAGTCTTCTTCTTCGTATTCGAAGTCTTCGAGGTCTTCCACGTCGTCCTCGTCCACGTATTCGATGCTGAGGTCTTCGTCTTCGCCTTCGTCGGCAAGTTCTTCCTGCAGGTGGCTCATGTCTTTGGGACGGTGGGCGATGCTTTCTATCTTGCCCTCAATCTTGTTGCTTTCCTTGTTCAGTTCCTCCCACAGGATGTCCTTCAGCACGTTGATGCCGAGGCCAGAGATGGCGGAGATGAACACGTGAGGCACGTCTTTGGGCAGGGTCGGCTCTATCTCGTCCATCAGTTCCTGGTCCAGCATGTCGCACTTGGTGATGGCCAGTACGCGCTGCTTGTCCAGCATTTCGGGGTTGAAGTTCTTTAGCTCGTTCAGCAGAATGTTGTATTCCTTGGTGATGTCGTCGCTGTCGGCAGGCACCATGAACAGCAGCAGCGAGTTGCGTTCGATGTGGCGCAGGAAGCGCAGACCCAGTCCGCGTCCTTCGCTGGCTCCTTCGATGATGCCGGGAATGTCGGCCATGACGAACGACTTACCGTCGCGGTAGGACACGATGCCCAGGTTGGGCTCCATCGTGGTGAACGGATAGTTGGCTATCTTCGGTTTGGCCGATGATACGGCCGAGAGCAGGGTCGACTTGCCAGCGTTGGGGAAGCCCACCAGTCCGACGTCGGCCAGTAGCTTCAGCTCCATGATGACGGTCATTTCCTGCATCGGTTCGCCGGGTTGCGCAAAGCGCGGTGCCTGGCGGGTGGCTGTCTTGAAGTGCCAGTTGCCCAGTCCGCCGCGTCCGCCCTTCAGCAGGATGACTTCCTGTCCGTGCTCGGTGACGTCGCAGATGTACTCGCCCGTTTCGGCGTTGTAGACCACGGTGCCACAGGGCACTTCGATGACCTTGTCTTCGCCGTCCTTGCCGAAGCTGCGGTTCTTCGATCCGCTTTCGCCGTGTCCGGCCATGATGTGTCGGTCGTAGCGCAGGTGTAGCAATGTCCAGTAGTTGCGGTTTCCGCGCAGGATGACGTGTCCGCCGCGTCCGCCATCGCCACCGTCGGGACCTCCGTTGGGCACGTATTTGGCACGACGCATGTGTGTGGAACCTCGGCCGCCCTTACCTGAGCGGCAATATATCTTTACGTAGTCTACAAAGTTCGATTCTGCCATAATGTTTCGATATTAATGATTATTATCTATTTAACGGGAATAGGCTTCCACTTGTTTCTGTATGTCGGCCTTCATTTCTTCCCAGGTGGTTTGTATGAACATCTTGGGCATCAGTTGCGCGTCGGCATCCTCGAAATAGGATAGACTCATCAGTGCCCGGAAGATGGAATGTTCGGGATATTTCTGCTGGTAGAATTTCAGGATTTCTTCTAATGTATAATGCTGTAACAGGCTATACATGTCAATGAAATCTTTTTTTGTTCCACGCCCTTCGATGGCATTGATTTTCATCGCGGCGATGTCCTTGGGAGATGCCAGGCGGATGCCATCTTCTTCGATGCAAGGTGCAATCCATGGATAGGCATAATGGATGATATCCAACTTGATGCGGTCTATGACATAGATTTTGATGTCTTTAGATTCCTTCAGGATGGTCAGTTGCCCCGCTTGGCGCAGAACGTCCTTAATGGCTTCATCGTTGTCTTCCATTTCCCCGAACAGATCAATATCTACCGACATGCGATGTCCGTACTGGAGGGCAAGACCGGTTCCGCCCACCAACCTTGTACCCGATAGGCATTTGGCTGCCATCAGCTTCTTCAGCAATTCCAGGGTGTGGGGTTCGACTGTGCGGTATGATAACATCTGTATTCCTCCTTCCTTGTGTGCGATATGCAGCAGATGAACGACAATGCTACGGGGTCGAGCGAACGTGCCTGCTTGCAGCATTCAACGATTTTGTCCAGCCCATAATAGGAACGGATGAGGCGCCAGTCCTCCAGCGTGCCGTATTCCAGTACGCGTACGATAATCTGTTGCGGACAAGTGTCCATGTCCGCTTTTTCGGGATCAATATCCCATAGAAGTACGGGCGAGAGTCGTTCGATGAAGTTCTTTCCGTTCATATCGCATTCTTGTTTTCCTCTGCAAAGATACAAATAATTTCCTATAATGCTATGATACTGACTCATCCGTCTTGCATATCTGCCTTTCGTATATTATCTTTGCAAGTGAGGGAGGAATCATCCGGGATGATTCCTATAATCATTGCGGATGATTCTACCAATCATCCCGGATGATTCCTGTCAAAGGTATAAGGAAAGCCCTGCACGGTCGGCAGGCGGGGATGGCCAAGCCGGCGGTGGAGGGGGAGTGGACAATAACATTTAAATGATAAAGATATGGCTTTTTACAAGAAACAGAAGATGAACGGCAAGTGGTATCCGCGTTCGTTTACGGTAGGAACCATGGATACGGATCAGGTGGCCGAACGGCTTTCGCGCATTTCGACCGTCAGCAAGGGCGATACGTATGCCGTGCTGGTGGGGCTGGGCGAGGTGCTTGGCAGTATGCTGGAGGCAGGCTATTCGGTGAAACTGAAAGGGGTAGGCACGTTCTACCTGACCGGTCGTGCCGAAGGGCAAGGGGTGGATACGCCCGAAGAAGTATCGGGTCAGCAGTTCTCGAAACTACAGGTGCGCTTCATCCCCGAATATCAGCGCGAGCAGAACGGCAAGGTGACGGGGCGCACGCTGGTGCCTGACAGGGTGGAGTGGACGGAACTGAACATTGAAAAGAAAATAAGATGATGAAACTGAGGATACTTTTTTGTTTGTTGTTGAGTTGTTGTCTGTACATGGCACAGGCTCAGAAGAAGACGGAACTTTGCATTGTGGGTACTGTTCACAGTCCCCGTTCGTATTTTGATAGCGACACCGTCTATCGGATTCTTTGCCAAGCGGATGCTGATGTGGTACTGATAGAATTGGACACTGCATTTTTTGACAGTGACTTCCGTTTCGACTTGGAGCGTTTTCCCGATCTGCTTTCCACGAATGAAAACATTGGTGCGCATCGTTATCAGACGGAGCAGGGAGCGTTGTTGCGTCCGTTTGATGTGTCGGGGCGTAATGCGTGGTATCGTGAGCATCGCTATTTTGAAAGGCAGGATAGTATGTGGCTTAATGTGCTGACGTGTTACCGAGAAGGCAAGTTAGACAAGCGGGCGCAAGAGGACGTAGAATTGGTGCTTCAAGTGATGGATTATAATGGTATGAAGTTTGCTTCGGCAAGGGATATGAATTCCAGCATGACGATGGGTTATCTTTCTTTGCGCGAACAGATTCTTTATCCCAAACTGGTTTCCGTGGTGGAGCATACACCAAGTCTTTCTCATTGGTTGGAGTTTGCCAAGCTATGGGCGGCGCGTTGGTGGAAACGGAACGAGATAATGGCCGCTAATATACGGCGGACGGTTGCTGCTTTCCCAGGCGGACGGTTGGTGGTGCTCGTGGGCATAGAACATAAACCTGCCCTGATGCGGCTACTTAAAAGTGAGTCGGATGAATGGGTGTTGAAGGAATATTGGGAGTATTGACGGTGAAGTTATGAATAGGGGCTGAATGCCAAGCATTCAGCCCCGTATTTTGTTTCTTTTTATTTCACAGCATCGATAGCCTTGCAGATATCGGCCGTGATAGTCTCCAGTTCGCCCAGTCCGTTGATGTGGGTGTAGAGTCCTTCCTGCTTGTACCAGTCGATCAGCGGAGCGGTTTGGCTGTGATAAACGGTGAGGCGCTTCTTGATGGTCTCTTCGTTATCGTCGGCACGGCCCGATTGCTGTCCGCGCAGGATGAGGCGTTTCATCAGTTCGTCTTCGGGCACGTCGAGGTCGAGCATTATGCTCACCTGTTGTCCGCGCTCGGCTAGCATCTTCTTCAATGCTTCGGCTTGTGCGATGGTACGTGGGAAGCCGTCGAAAATGACGCCTTTCGAATCCTTGAAGCTATCGAGCGTGGAAGCCAGGATGTCGATAATCAGGTTGTCGGGGAGGAGTTGTCCCTGGTCGATGTATCCCTTGGCTGTCTTTCCCAGCTCGGTACCGTTCTTTATTTCGGCACGCAGCACGTCCCCCGTGGAGATGTGGTTAATGCCATACTTAGCTACAATTCTCTCGCTTTGTGTGCCCTTACCGGAACCGGGGGCACCGAAAATTACAATGTTCAGCATTGTTTTTGATTAGTGATTAAATGTTTATAATGTAATTGTAAATATTAACTGATTGTATCCAGAGGATTCCGTTTCATAATGAGCGGATAGCGTTCGGGATGTTTCAGGCTTTCTATTTCCAGATCAATTCCCAAGGCTTCCCATTCGATGGCAGATTGTCCGCACATCTTGACATTCAGTACGTCTGATATACGTGCATCTTTCAGCCAGGGTACACGGTTGTACGAAATGAAGTAGTCGTTACCCAAGACCGAGAGCATGATGCCTTGCGCATTAATCATTAATACGCTTGCCGATGTGTTCTGCAAATTGAAGCAGAAACCTTCTTCTCTTTTGAAGATAGGACTCATACGTTTATTCGTTTACTACCGTATAAATGTCCTTATAGTTTCGTCCGAATCCGTCGTAATCCAATCCGTATCCCACAATGAAGTCGTTGGGGATGCTCATGGCGGCATACTCGATGTTGAGGTTCACCTTCAGCTTTTCGGGTTTTACCAGCAGGGTAGCGATATGTATCTCTTTGGGTCCGCGGGTGCCCAACGTCTCAAGCAGGCGTTGCATGGTGAGGCCTGTGTCCACAATGTCTTCCACGATGACCACCGTGCGGTCGCTCAGGTCTTCGTTGATGCCGATGACTTCCTTGACGGCGCCTGTCGATGCGACTCCCTGATACGAAGCCAACTTGACGAACGATATCTCGCAGGGGATGGTGATGCGTTTCATCAGGTCGGCGGTGAACATGAACGAACCGTTCAGTACGCTCAGAAAGAGCGGATTCTTACCGGCCAGGTCACGGTTGATTTCGTCGGCCACGCGGCTCACTTCTTTCAATATGTCCTCCTCCTTGATGGAGACGGTGAACTTCTTGTCTTTAATCAGTATGCTATCCATGGGACTTGTGATTATTAAATTGGTGCAAAGGTAGCGAAATTATTCCACTCCATGCATCATCTTCTGCAATTTCTTCGACAACAGGAAGAGGACAAGCGATGCGGCGGCCGACATGACTACAAACACCAGGAAGAAGTCGAACATCGTCTCAATGCGATAGCCCAACAGTGTTTTCACCTTTCCAGCTTCGGGATAGAGGCCCGACAGCGTACCGGCAAACTTGTTGGCCGTGGCCGTAGACAAGTACCAGATGCCCATCATCAGCGAAGCAAAGCGGACGGGAGTCAGCTTGTTCACCATCGACAGTCCGATGGGCGAAAGAGCAATCTCGCCCATCGTGTGGATGAAGTACAGGCCCGTCAGCCAGATGAGGCTTACCTTGACACCGGGTTGCACGTCTTTCACTCCGAAGCAGATGACCAGATAGCCCAACGACAGAAGCAATAGACCGATGGCCTGTTTGGTGGGCGATGCTGGCTCCATGCCCCGACGTGCCAGTGCTCCCCATACGCCCGGCATGATGGCAGCCAGAATAACGACGAAGAAGGGATTGAATGACTGAATCCACGAAGCAGGCATCTCCCAGCCCAGAATGATGCGGTCGGTCTGTTCCGAAGCAAACAGGGTGAGCGATGCGCCTGCCTGTTCATAGGCTGCCCAGAAGAAGATGACGAAGAAGGCGATGATGTAGATGACCAGAATGCGGTCGCGTTCGATCTTGGTGAGCGATCCGTCCATTAGGATGCTGGCCGGAAAAACAATACAAGCTGTAAAGATGCCGATGCTGATCCAGTCGTTGCCGAAGCACCAGTAGAAGAACAAGGCAAGCACAACGGCCATCGCGCAGCATATCCACAGGTTGCGGCGTTTGCGTCGGGCCTCTTCCGGCGTCGGTGTTTGGGCCTTTTTGCCTTCCGTCTCCTTGCGTGCATCGGGCACGATGCCCAATGGCTGTCCGTCGGGACCGTTGAGGTATCGGTTCTTCTGCGACTCGAACAGCACCACGGTAAATACCGTGACGATGGCAGCAATCAGGAAGCCCCATTTGAAGTCCTGAGGATTGCCCGTTTCGCCGAAGTAACCACAGACAAGCGGAGCGAGGAACGAGCCTACGTTGACACCCATATAGAATATGGTATAGGCCGAGTCAAGTCGCCGGTCACCAGGCTCGTACAACTGTCCGACGAGCGACGATACCGTAGGCTTGAAGAATCCGTTTCCTAATATAAGAAATGTAAGTCCGCCGTACATCAGTCCGTGCGATAACTCTTGCGCATCGAGCATCGAAGCGCTGAAGAACATCAGGAACTGTCCGATAGCCATCAGCATGGCTCCCCAGAAGACGGAGCGCCGGATACCCCAGTACTTGTCGGCTACATAGCCGCCGATAAGCGGTGTCAGGTAAACCAGCCCCGTATAGCTGCCATAGATGGAGGCAGCCCTTTCGGTATCGAAAAGCAATGCTTGGGTAAGAAACAGAATGAAGATGGCACGCATGCCATAGTAGCTGAAGCGCTCTGCCGTGCTGGTAGCAAAAATCAGGTAGAGCCCTTTGGGATGTTTGGATGTACTCATTGTTATTATATTATTATGCCTTTTTAAAATTTGGCTGCAAAAGTAGTGATTCTTCGTGACAGCACGCACAGTTTCTTTTATTTCCTTTGGATAAATGATGCTAATTTCGTCTTTTCTCTTGCCAAGTGGAATGAAATGGCGGCAGCTCTCCCGGCCGTAGGGTTGCTGCCGCTCAATGCCCGTAACAGCTTTTTCGTCAGTCTGATAGTCTCTCTTTCTGCCAAAATGACCGTAAAACGTGACACAAAAGGAAGTCTGGTATCTGTTTCCCCCTTTGGCACAACGTTTGTCCTTTAATAGGCGTCTGCCGATGAGGCGGACAGAAATCAACTGAATAATAACAAATAAAAAAATAACGATCATGGGAAAAATTATTGGTATTGACTTAGGAACTACAAACTCTTGTGTTGCTGTATTCGAAGGCAACGAACCTGTAGTAATCGCCAACAGCGAAGGTAAGCGTACAACTCCTTCCGTAGTGGCATTTGTAGATGGTGGTGAACGTAAGGTAGGTGATCCTGCCAAACGTCAGGCTATCACAAACCCGAAACGTACGGTGTACTCCATCAAGCGTTTCATGGGTGAAAATTGGGCACAGGTACAGAAAGAAATCGCTCGTGTACCTTATCCGGTAGTGAACGACAACAACATGCCGCGTGTTGACATCGACGGACGTCACTACACTCCGCAGGAAATTTCAGCAATGATTCTTCAGAAGATGAAGAAGACAGCCGAAGATTACCTGGGACAGGAAGTAACAGAAGCCGTTATCACTGTTCCTGCATACTTCTCCGACTCACAGCGTCAGGCTACGAAGGAAGCCGGTCAGATTGCTGGTCTGGACGTTAAACGTATTGTAAACGAACCGACTGCAGCTGCCTTGGCTTACGGCGTAGATAAGGCTAACAAGGATATGAAGGTTGCCGTATTCGACCTCGGTGGTGGTACGTTCGATATCTCTATCCTGGAATTCGGTGGTGGTGTATTCGAAGTGCTTTCTACCAATGGTGATACTCACCTGGGTGGTGATGACTTCGATCAGGCTATCATCAACTGGTTGGTACAGGAATTCAAGAACGACGAAGGTGCCGATCTGACAACCGATCCGATGGCAATGCAACGTCTGAAGGAAGCTGCCGAAAAGGCGAAGATCGAATTGTCTTCTTCTACTTCTACCGAAATCAACTTGCCGTACATCATGCCGGTAGGTGGTGTGCCTAAGCACTTGGTTAAGACTTTGACTCGTGCTAAGTTCGAGCAACTGACTCACGATTTGATTCAGACTTGCTTGGAGCCGTGTAAGAAGGCAGTCAGCGATGCCGGTTTGAGCACTTCCGATATCGATGAAGTAATCCTGGTAGGTGGTTCTTCTCGTATCCCGGCCGTTCAGAAACTGGTTCAGGACTACTTCGGCAAAGTTCCTTCGAAGGGTGTTAACCCCGATGAAGTTGTAGCCGTAGGTGCTGCTATTCAGGGTGCCGTATTGAATAAGGAAGCCGGTGTGGGCAACATCGTCTTGCTGGATGTTACTCCGTTGACATTGGGTATTGAGACCATGGGTGGTGTAATGACCAAACTGATTGATGCCAACACAACTATTCCTTGCAAGAAGAGTGAAGTCTTCTCGACGGCTGCCGATAACCAGACCGAGGTAACCATCCACGTACTGCAGGGTGAGCGTCCTATGGCTGCTCAGAACAAGTCAATCGGTCAGTTCAACCTGACAGGTATTGCTCCGGCTCGTCGTGGTGTTCCTCAGATTGAGGTTACATTCGATATCGACGCCAACGGTATCTTGAAGGTATCTGCCAAGGATAAGGCTACCGGTAAGGAACAGGCCATCCGTATCGAAGCTTCCAGCGGTTTGAGCAAAGAAGAAATCGAACGTATGAAAGCCGAAGCCGAAGCCAACGCCGAAGCAGATAAGAAGGAAAAGGAACGTATCGATAAGCTGAACCAGGCTGACTCAATGATTTTCACTACCGAGAATCAGTTGAAGGAACTGGGCGATAAGCTTCCTGCCGACAAGAAAGCTCCTATTGAAGCTGCCTTGCAAAAACTGAAAGACGCTCACAAAGCTCAGGATTTGGCTGCTATCGACAGTGCAATGGCCGAACTGAACACTGCTTTCCAAGCTGCCAGCGCTGAGATGTATGCACAGACTGGTGCTCAAGGTGGTGCACAGCAAGGTGCAGGTTTCCAAGGTGGTGCCAACGCCGGCCAAGGAAATGCTCAAAACAATGGCAAACAGGATGATAATGTTCAGGATGCTGATTTTGAGGAAGTCAAATGATTCCGATAAGTAAACAAATAATAAACAATAAGCAAAAGCGTGCAGCTCAACGAGTTGCACGCTTTTTGCGTTTATAGGGTTCATGGTTTCTATGTGTTTTCTATGGGCATTTTTATCTCTTATTTGCGACATATTTGCGACAAGACAAAAAAGTAGATAATGTGGAACTAAATTCTACTTATCTATACTAATACATACTTAAAAGTAGATAATATGCCAACAATCGGATTTGAGATCAAAAGGAAGTGCAAAGTCTGCGGCAAGGTTTTCGTCGCAAAGACACTTGACAGCTATTATTGTTCCCCAAGATGTGGTAAAGTAGCTTGGAAGCGCAAAAAGGATGTAAAAGATAGAAATGCAAAATTAGAAGCCATTGCCCAACAAGTACCAGACATCAGAGAATATATTTCTGTAAAGGAGGCAGTAGCAATGTTTGGGGTAGAACGTAGTACTCTCTATCGCTTAATCAAATTGGGACGTATTCCAGTCATCAATTTGGGTACAAGGCTCACGCGTATCAAACGCTCCGAAATTGAACAGCTTTTCCTAAAGAGACCGGAAAGTATTGCCGAAAAAGAAAAACCTGTTCCTAAAACATATAGCTTAGAGCCAGAGGACTGTTATACCATTACAGAGATTTGTGAGAAGTACCATATTAATGATAGTTCAGTATGGGCGCATGTTAGAAAATACTCTATTCCTTCAAGACAAATAGGAAACTATGTATATGTACCCAAACAAGAAATAGACAATCTATATAAATCAGAAGTAGAATGAAGAAAGCATTACCAAACACCAAAGTGACCGTCAAACTCAGGAAATCAAATTATAAAGATGAGTGGTATCTTATTATAGAGTCATACCCGGTTTACAAGCGAGGCTCTAAACGGGCAAGTCGTGTGGTTGAATCAATTAACCGGACTATATCCACACCAATTTGGGACAAATCGTCCATTGCACGAATCTTGCCGGATGGAACATTCAATTATAAACCTAAACGTGATTTGAATGGAATCATCCAATGCCGTTCAACGATAGATCAAGAGGCTTGTATCTATGCCGACAATGTGCGTAAGTTAAGGCAACATGAATACGATAGCGCAATTCTATATACGGATAAAGAGAATGAAATCGCTGCACAAAATGAACGGAGCGAACAGGACTTTATCAAGTATTTCAATAGTATTATCAGCAAACGACATCCTAATAGTTCCAATTCAATTATAGTTAACTGGAGGCGAGTGGGTGAATTGTTGAAGATTTATTCTCAAGGACAACCAATCCCATTTAAGGACATATCCGTTAAGTTGCTTGAAGATATTAAGATGTTCTTTCTCCGTGCTCCAATGGGTGGCACTAAGAAAGGAACTATTTCACAAAACACGGCGTCCACCTATTTCTCTATACTCAAGGCTGGATTAAAACAAGCGTTCGTTGATGAATACCTGACAGTTGACATCAGTGCAAAAGTCAAAGGAATAACAAGCATTGAGAAACCTCGTGTTGCCCTTACTATGAATGAGGTACAAATGTTGGTTAATACACCTTGTAAGAATGAGGTTTTGAAACGTGCGTTCTTGTTTTCAATTCTTACAGGATTACGGCATGGTGATATCCAAACTTTGAAATGGAAACAAATCCAGCAAACAAGTAAGGGTACTTGGCAAGCGGTCGTTGTACAACAAAAAACGAAAGTACCCGATTATAAGCCTATCACCCAACAAGCCCTTCAGCTATGTGGTGAACGCCCAAGCGATGAAGAATCTCTCGTTTTTGAAGGATTGACAGATGCTTCTTGGATTTCACGTCCTCTGAAAGTGTGGATAGAAGCATCCGACATCAAGAAACATGTTACTTTCCATTGCGGAAGACATATCGATTCTTCTTATTCATTGAAAATAAGAAACTTACAAACAAATTCAGCTTAACAGGTAACGATATAGAAACCAGCGGTCTTCTATATTCTGCAATGTTCTGCACTAATCAAAAGAACACTTCTCTCATTTGCAAAAGTAGTGTTTTTATCCCTTATTACCAAAGTTATTCCTCTGAAAAATAGAGAAAAATCGGACTTCCTAATAAAATTCTAATAAAATTTGAGCTATCCGTTTATTTCGAGGTGGATATTCCGGCTTATCCCTATCATTTGGATAATGGAATTACAGAATGTTTTTTCCAGCCTATGAACAACCGATGCAGAAATGATTGTACAATTCTCCAAACATATGAATATACCAATCACCATAAGTTTATTGTTCCATTTCTTTGTTGCTACATTACTATGTTGATAGGCGAATGTATTGTGCCACCGATTTACATCATCCAAGTTCTACCCCTTAAAATCTGCACCCCATTGCTGATACTTTTATTTGAAGTTTTGCTGTTGTAAACCAGTACGACAGTACAACAGCAAATCAGCGCATCATTGGAACTATGTTGTTGCCTATCTGTACAGAATTGCTTTCTTGATTGTCCGATTCTGTTTATCATCGTTTTTGCGAACCTTTGATTCGACGCGTTTACAAACAGGCGAAGATGTATTTGTCTAAAATCGCATTTCTCATTGATCTAAGGAGAATTTTGGCTATAATTGGCACATATAGGCATCGAATTGACACTATTGTCTGTATAGCAGAAGAAGGAAAACACAACTTTCATCTTCCGTATCCTCAAACTAAGGTCAGACTTGTACACCGACTTATTCCCGTTCTTCTTTTGGGCAGTTTGGGCATCGGGAAACGATGCTTTGGGAGCCATAATAACAGCACAATTTCCAATCCGTTTGCTTACGGATTTTTGATTTCACGAGAAATCAGCAAGGTGTCCTTCGAGTTACCCGAAGGCTTTTCGGTTACTGCCGAAAAGTGGCAGCAGCAAGGTATGTTTTGAGTTACTCAAAACCTTGCGAGTTACTCTCGCAAGCCTTGCCGCCGAGTTGCCTCTCCGAAGTCGGGCAACCTGTTTCTGACCTGCGGCAATCGTGCCTTATTCCTTGTACTTGATGCCGTATTGTTTCATCTTGCCGTATAGTGTGGTGCGCCCGATGCCGAGCAGTTCAGCAGCCAGCGAGCGGTTGCCGTCCGCCTGTTTCAGAGCACGGATTATCTGCCTCTTTTCCATTTCCACGTTCTTCAAGGACAAGGATGCTTCTCCCGACAGCAGAGGTTCTTCAAAATTCAGTTTGTCAGCCGTTATCACATCCCCGTCGGTGAACAGCACCGCCGAACGTACAGTTCCTTTCAGTTCTCTCACATTGCCGCTCCACGGATGGGCGAGCATCCTCTTCCTTGCCTCCGCGTCAAAGCCTTTCACCTGTTTGCCGAACTCCTTGTTGGCAAGTTCACGGAAGAACTCCGCAAGCGGCATGATGTCCTCACAGCACTCACGCAACGGCGGTATGTTCAACGTGTATTCCTTTATCCTGTGGAACAAGTCCTGACGGAAACGCTTTTCGGCGATTGCAGACTGCATATCCTCGTTGGTGGCGGCTATGATGCGCACGTCTGCTGCCTTTTCCTTGTTGCCGCCTATGGGTCTATACCGTTTGGTTTCCAATGCCCGGAGCATCATCTGTTGTACTTCGGCTGGCAGGTTGCCTATCTCGTCAAGGAACAGCGTACCGCCGTCGGCTTCCTCCCAATAACCTTTCTGTTTGGCATCCGCACCTGTAAACGCTCCTTTCTCATGTCCGAACAGTGCGGACGCAGCAAGCTCTTTCGACAGTAAGCCGCAGTCTACAGCGACAAAAGGCTTGCCTGCCCGTTTGCTCATTGTATGTATTTTCTCGGCAATGTGCTCCTTTCCCGTTCCGTTCTCGCCCAGCACCAACACGCTCATGTTGGTTGGTGCGACCAATTTTATCTTGTGGTCTATTTCACGGAAAGCCGCACTCTGCCGCTCGTGAATGGGCGTTTCGTGCCGTTCTGTCCTTTTCTGTAAGGTTTTCAGGAGAGGAAAGAGATTGTCTTCAATTAGCTTCTTCGGGATATAATCCTCCGCACCCGACTTCATCGACCGGACGGCGGTTGGCACTTCGTCATAGTCCGTCATGATGATGTAGGGATTGCGTTTCCCTTGTTTGCGAAGTTCATCCAACAGCAAGATGCCGTCACCGTCGTTCAGGCGCAGGTCGGCGAGCACAATATCGTCCTCGCACATCTTGGCGAACAGTTTGTGTGCCCCGTTGCAAGTGGACGCACTGACGGCTTGGAAACCTTTGCTTTTCAACAGCCTGCATACATAGCCGGAGAAAGTGAGGTTGTCTTCCACAACAATTATTCTTCCCATCGTTTCGCTTCCTTTCTTGCCAAGTCCACAATCATTTTACCTTGTGCCAATACAGCATTAACTGCATGTGTTATCTCTCCGTCCGTTGGACTATCGCTGTGAATTACGGCATATAATTCCTGCAACGGCTGTTCCGCTTTCATCAGCATCCATGAACTTCTGAGGTGGTGTACCCAGCCATCCAATGCCTCCATGTTTTTCTCTTTCGCCGCGTTCTGCACTTCATCCATTTCTTTCTCCGTTTCCGTTACCAACCGTTCCAATGTATGTCGCCTGTCGCCAAAGGTGAGTAAAGCCGAGAAGTCGAGCAGTTGTCTATACTCTTTATTGGCATATTGACTTACTACATTCAGTAGTTCGGCAATGGAGAACGGTTTACCGAGCATGGCGGTGAACCCTGCCGATTTCAGTTCTTCCTCCGTGATGAACCCTGCCGCCGTTACAACCACAATTGGAATCGTGCGTGAGTTGCCGATGTCGGATGTGCGTAAGAGTTCCAGCACTTCGTAACCATTCATGTCAGGCATCTTCAAATCGGTTATTAGGATGTCATAATCCTTTCCGCGCATTTTATCCGTCAATTCTTCTACCGTCAGGCAAGTATCACAACTTATGCCGTTCTGTACAAGCATATCCCGTATCATGCTGAGCGTCACAAGGTCATTGTCTATCACCATTACGCTGTAATTTGAAATAATGTCTTGCACCTGTTCTTTCTTCCCGTCAGATTCTGTTTCTTCGGTTTTCGGCAATGGAAGAACAACGGTGAACTTGCTGCCTTTATCCTTTACGCTTTCCACCGATATACGTCCGTTCATCAGTTCCACAAGCTGTTTCACGATGGGAAGTCCCAACCCGAAGCCGTCCTGCGTGGCGGCATTGCCCAGCCGCTCGAAAGGCTTGAATATCCGTTCCTTTTGTTCTTCGCTGATGCCCGTACCCGTATCCTCCACCGTCAGCGTAAAAACACCGCCCTTGTATCTGGTTGCCAGAGCAATAGTGCCGTTGTCCGTGAATTTGATGGCATTGGAAAGCAGGTTGCCGCCTATGCTCAAAATACGGTTCTTGTCGCCGTCCACTACTTCATTCGCATAGTTACAAACGGTCAAGGTCAAATGCTTTGACTTTGCTTGCATGGTAAACTCCGTTTCAAGAGTATCCGCTATCAGGTTTAGCCTGAATGGTTTGGATAGGATTGTCACTTTCCTGCTGTCCAACCTGAAATAGTCCATGAGGCTGTTCAGCATGGATGCCATGCGTCCTGCCGAAGTCTTTATTGTTTCCGCATGGCGCACTCGGCTATCCTTGTTGTCATCGTTCAGCAAAAGTTCGGCGTTGCCGCTGATGGCGGTCAAAGGT
The DNA here is from genome assembly GCF_030518095.1 of Bacteroides sp. ET489. Classification (NCBI taxonomy): domain Bacteria; kingdom Pseudomonadati; phylum Bacteroidota; class Bacteroidia; order Bacteroidales; family Bacteroidaceae; genus Bacteroides; species Bacteroides sp. ET489. Next base: position 11,307 of record NZ_JAULLJ010000028.1, on the reverse strand, counting down.
GTACGCAGTTCATGGCTTACGTTCTGTATGAGGTTGCGCCGCAAGCGTAGAAGTTCCTCGTTCTTGGCGTTGCTCTCCTGCAATTTGCCGATAAGCTTTTCACGCTTTTTCTTTTCGTCCGCGTTGCGTTTCAGTTCCCTATGGATGGTGAGATAGGACAGGAACAGCAGGATGATGGCTGCCGATATGGTAGCGGTGAACAGCCTGACGGATAGGCTTTGCGCCTCCGCCATCTTCCGCTCTTTCTGTATGAACGCCCCCAATGCCTGCCTGTCAAGGTCGCTGACAAGACGGTTCAGTTGGGTGTTCAATGTCCGGTTACGTATGCGAAGGCTGTCGGTGTAGGCATCCATCTCCGTCGCCTGTTTCCGTTGCAGGGCAATCAAGCTGTCGCCAAACTCGTGCAACTCTTGGGCTGAGGGAAGTACTTGTACGGTCTTTTTGCCGCCGAAGAAACCTGCGATGCCCTTTTTCTTCTGCTGTACGGTGCGCAGACTGGTCGCACGTTTCGCCACTTCGGGCAGGTGGTTCACCAAAATACTGTCGGCTTCTTCCTGCCGTTCAAATACCGACATGATATGCCGCAGATGTTCCTCCTTGCTTGCCAGTAGAGAGCGAAGAGTGTCTATCTGCGCTGGATACACATATGCTGCACAATGGAACTTCAATGCTTGTAACAGACTATCTGTACACAGACGTTGGATACGGTAATGACTACAGTCTGTTCTGTTCCAATCAATGACACTCTCTCCCAACATGGTAAGCCGAGTGATATATCGATGGACATTGTGAATATCACGTATAGCTTGCTGTACTTCGCTGTTTTGTAAATCAATTTCTGATATTCGATGTCGTTCACGTACCAGAATTGATGCCATAAAGCCGATAAGTACAATTAAGATAAAATATCCTACTAACACTTTATACCGTAAATTCATTTAAGAATCTATCATTTTAAAGATGCCTGCTCTATAAAAACAGGCATCCTATTGATTTTTATACCGTTTTTACAGTTTCCAACCTGAAATTTGTTCCTGAATATTCCATAGTTGGGCATACAACCCTTCGGCCTGCATCAATGTTTCATGCGTACCTTTTTCCTTTATCTGTCCGTTATCCAACACGATAATTTGGTCTGCCCCCTTAATGGTTTTAAGTCTATGCGCAATGGCAATGACAGTATGCCCTTTGATGAGTGCATCTATGGCTTTCTGTACTTCCACTTCATTTTCGGGGTCAAGTGAGGCGGTCGCTTCATCAAGCAGGATGATTTGTGCGTCTTTCAGCATGGCACGGGCTATGGATATGCGTTGCTTTTCTCCGCCCGAAAGGGTACACCCTCCTTCGCCTACCAAGGTGTCATATCCTTTGGGCAACCGCATGATGAAATCATGGCAACAGGCTTTTTTAGCTGCGGCTATAATTTCTTCTTCCGTCGCGTCAGTTTTACCAAAGCGGATATTATTGCGTATGGTGTCCTGAAACAGATAGACATCCTGAAATACCATAGAGATGTGGCTCATCAGACTTTCTGGATTTATCTCATTCATCGGAACACCATTGAAAAAGATACATCCTTTCTGTGGGTCGTAGAAACGGGCGCAAAGCTTCATCACCGTACTTTTCCCGCTTCCCGAAGGTCCGACAAGAGCCGTCAAGGAGTTTTTCGGGAGCGTAATGTTTATATCATGCAACACTTCCTTGTCTTGATAGGCAAACGATACGTGTTCAAACCGGATATCGCCTGCTGCCGGGGATTGCCGTTCTCCTTTCATCTCCGGCTCGTTCATCAAGGAAAGGATGCGTCCACCGGCAATGGAAAAATAGCGGAACTCGGTAAAGTTTGTTAGTGCGGAAGTCAGCGGGTCGAACACACGAGAACCGACTACAAGGAATAGCACGAATACAAGGATTGAAAGTTGCCCTCCCAACAGAAGGTAAGTTCCACATAGCACCATCATTGTCAGCCCGGCACGTACTAAAGTGATGCTCAACAAGACGAATGGGCCTAACAAGGCCTCCTGACGGATGCAAGCACGGCGAAGTTCCGCAAAAGCATCGCGCAACCTAACAAAGCGGTCACCTATCAGATTGTACGCTTTCATTACACGAATACCCTGTAAGTATTCTTCCAACCGATTTCCAGCATTTATTTTTGCTTGAATTTGCCTGCCGCTTAACTTCCGCTGTGCCTTTGTGCTTGCCCACAGGACGAGCAAGGCAAGCGGCAAGGCGGCAAACATACTGACCGCCATCCTCCAATCTATCCATACAAGCGAAGCAAAAGCCAGTACGGGCATGACTATGGCACCCATAAGTTGGGGCAGGTGGTGCGAAATTCCGGTTTCTGCCATCATGAAGTCCGTAACAAGCATAGACGACAAATCACCCGGATCACGTTTCGACAAAAAGCCCAACGATAGTTTCCGCAAGTGCTCCGCCAGCGACAAACGCCCGGAAGCACTCATTTCGTATGCTCCTCTAAAATTGGCTCGGTAGGATGCCCGTTCTGCCAAAGCCATGACCAGCATATAAACAGCCATAATGCCGAATATCCACCACAGGCGGGTCGTGTCAAGCGGCTGTCCGCTCCCGTCAAATGCACTGAAAATGATACGTATCGCTTCTATAGAAAGACAAAACGGTACTATATTCACTAAGTTGGCAAGCATGGTGTAACCCACCGGCTTGTAAAGTCTTTCCGTGTGACCTATTGTAATATTCTTTATTGCATTCATATCTTATTTTATTTATATGCTATAATATGTATTTCTTCCTTTTTACGGATTGTTCTGATGGATGAAAATCCGACTTCATGCAACCGTTCTTCCAATTCTGCCGGAGTATAGACAACCATACCATCTATCCGTTCCGTCCACATTTTTCCAAGTTCGGGGTCGCTCGCTTCCAGACTAATAAGGAAACAACCTCCTTCTCGGAGAACACGCGCCACTTCAGACAACGCTATGTTTACAGGCGACCAGAAATAGATCGTTTCAAAAGCCGTGATAGCATTAAAGAATCCATTCTCATAAGGTAATGAACAAACATTCCCTTGTTGTATGAAACATCTTTTATTCAAGTCTTTTTCGTTGTACTTTTGGGCGAATGAAACACTTTCTTCTGACAGGTCTATGCCGTAGATATTTCCTTTCGGACATAAATTCAATAAACGTTTCAAATTCGCACCACCGCCACAGCCTATATCAAGAACATTCCAATTCGGCTGCCATTCCACTTGCTTCATGCCACGATTAGCTAAAGATGCATGAAAACAATTCATTCCTCGCAAAATCATCCGTCCCCAAAATCCTTGCGGACAACTTGTGTTTTGCAAGACCTTGTTTAAGAAATTCTTCTTTCTCATATTGCTTTTAGTTTTTGTTCAATGTCCAATGGTATGCGCTCGTATAGGCATCCCACATATTTTTATATACACCCTCCGTCACGGACAGCTGTTCATGCTTTCCGCATTGCACAATGCGTCCTTCTTTCATGACGACAATCTGATGTGCGGAGATGATGGAAGAAAGGCGATGGGCAATCACAATGACCGTTTTATCCTTTATCAGTGACTGCAAAGCCATCTGCATTTTATGCTCGTTTTCAGGGTCAGCGAAGGCAGTGGCTTCGTCCAACACCAGTATCGGAGCATTCTTCAATATGGCACGAGCTACACATATCCGTTGGGCTTCACCGCCGGACAGGAATACACCTTTATCGCCTATCCTTGTTTCGTAGCCTTGCGGCAAACGCTCTATGAAATCGTGGCATTGGGCAGCTTTCGCAGCGGCTATTACCTTTTCTTTTGTAGCATCTGGAGAACCTACGGCAATGTTCTCATATAATGTGTCGTAAAAAAGGAAATTGTCTTGAAATACAAATGAAACCATGTCCATCAGTTTTGCCGTATCTATCTGACGAATGTCAATACCTCCTATACAAATTTCCCCTTGCTCCACATCCCAGAACCGGGGTATTAGGTTGGCAACCGTTGATTTTCCGCTTCCTGAAGGACCGACAAGGGCGGTTATCTTTCCTTGTGGAGCTTTGAAGCTGACATCACGCAAGGCTTCCGTTCGTGTTCCCTGTTCCGTGTTTTCGTAGAAGAATGATACATGACGGAACTCTACATCGTAAGCAGCAGGCACTTGCGGATGTCCCGGCTCCGGCACAGGTTTCTTTTCCAGTATGCGGTCAATGCGGTTTACTCCTTCGTTGATGTCGCGCGTATTCCCTCCTAAAAAAGTCAGTTTGTAAACGGGCGAAGCCATACCCGGTCCCATGATGATAAAAAACAGCCACACCACAGCCAATGAGAGTGATTGCGGACTGGCTTGCAACAGCAGAATACCCATAGGAAGAATAAACGTAACCATCGAATTAAGCAAGACGGTAAATGCTATCATACCGTTCTGATATGTGTCACAACATTTCAAGGCGAATGTCTTGTATGCCTGAATTTCGGTATTGAACTGGCGGAATGAGCGGACGCTCTGCCCGAAAATCTTGACTACGGGCATTCCCCGTACATACTGCACGGCGGACGCGCTCATCTTTTCCTGCGCATCGTAATAGATGGCCATGAACTCCCTTGCCCTTTTTCCCATGAAATTGGAAAATTGCAGGAATAAGCTAAGCACCACAACGGCCAGGCACACGACTGTCAGCCACACATCCAGCGAGAAAAAGATGACCAGCATTACCACTACCGTTGCCATTACATTGACCAAATCCGGAATGGTATGGGCGATGAAGCCCTCTATTTTCTCGATATTCTGGTCCATTGTTTTCTTGATGGCTCCCGTAGAGGTATTGTTCAAATATCCCAAAGGCAGTTTGCCGATATGTTCAGACAGACGGACACGCAACCCATACAAGATACGGAATGCAGCCACATGTGAGGACATCAGGGCGGCATAGAGCAATATCAATCCGCCAACAAGCCCTCCAAATGCAATCCATCCCCAACGCATCATGTCCGTTCCGTCCAAAGCGGAAAGATTGGAGCCATTCGACAGCAACTCTTTCAAAATTTCATAAACTGCCCAATAAGGCACAAGCATACACACCGCGCTGCCAGCCGACAGCAGACCTGCTAATATAAGCAGACCTTTCCTTTGTCCCGCTATCTCGAACAGACGGGACAAACCTTTTTTCTTTTTTGACTTTTCCATTGTTATTACGCTATTTTGATGTGATTTTATATCCGAGCAATGAACTGAATTTGTAGCAGAGCCAAGGGATGCGCCCCAATATCTGCCCGAAGAAGAATCCCCAGCGTGAACGGAAGAACTTCATATAGTTAGCCTGTTCAATGAGCTTTAAAGACGGTTCCCATTGTTCCACCACATACCCGTTGCTTATGCCGGAACGGATTTGAGCCTCGTGTTTGCGGAGCGAATCGGGCTTCACACCATGTCGGCTCATTATCGTGCCGCACACGTCAAACCACAATTCACCTCCCCCGAAACGGTTTGCCACGTGATGCAGGAAGGATTTTACTTGCTTCTCGTAGAAGTACATCAGTACCCCCTCCACGATGAAGATAAATTCTGCTTCGGGGTGCTTCCGGCGCAGGTCATCCATCCAGTCGTTCTCCAACAAAGACGCTTCAATATAGACATTGTCCGGCTGTTCGGGTATCAATTCCCGGCGTAGAGCAATGACCTCAGGCAAATCCAAATCATAAAAGACTGCTTTCTGACTTCCGATACGCTGGAAACGGGTATCCAGTCCACATCCCACATTGACCACGACCGGATGCGAATGTGCTTTAATAAATCGGCGCACAGCGCAGTCAAAATACCATCCACGCACCACGCATCCCACTTCGCTCAACTTTGCCCCGTCGAACTGGGAATAATCGTATTCCAAACTGTCCGCCAGCCATTCCGCAGCCTTGTCATATAGAATGGGATTATTCCGGCGACTTTCTTTGGCTCTCATGTATAGCGGAATAAGCAATGTTTCCGCTACAATACTCTTAAACTCGTATTTCTGTCTCATATTTTTGGAGTGTTTAATAGTGAACGATATTCAGAATTGTTCATAAAAAAAGGAGGAAACCTCCGTGAAGATTTCCTCCTTACCAACCGTTCTGATGCGGTTGAATGTTCGTATGTACGTTGTCTGTATCTCATATCTTGATAATAGCCCTCCAACCTTGGATTTCAAACAGAATATAATCGTGCAAAATAGCCTCCATCTCTTGCCGGGGTACGGAATGCATCAATAGCTCCTCGAACATCGTGAACATCCATACCGTATGCAAATGAATGATAAAATCGGACACAGCCGTATTGATTTCGGGATGTTTCCGCTGCATGGACGCGAACCACGCCTTAACCAATTCCGTGGAACGGTCGGTATAATTCTCACGGAAGCGTTCCAATGAAGAACCTTGCGCACGGAACAACAGTATTTCCATTAGCGAACGGTGTTTGTCTATAAGCGAAACATATTCGTCAATGCAGGATTTCAGGTATTTTTCCGACCGCATCATCATAATATCTTCGCCCCGTATGCCGTGGTGTTCTTGCAGCATGGCTTCCAAAGCGCACAAAACAGGACGGACCACTTCACGGAATAATTCATCTTTGCTTGTGAAGTAGTTATAGATATTCCCAACACCAACACTCGACAATTCCGCTATTTCGCGCATGGAAGTCTTGGAATAGCCTTTCTTCTCGAATTGCTGTCTGGCAATCGTCAATATCCGACCCCTTATGTCCTCTTTCAGCACTTGCATTTATAACGAACAATGTCTGTTTTTAATTTTTTGCAAAGGTATAAGGCTTGAAATTGTCGTGCAATACCTATTTTTAGGGATTTTGCGTCTTCCAAAACATGGGGAGCGAACCGTTTCGGTATGCCCGAAACACAAACCTGCTCCCCATCAAAACTTCTCCTTGATGGGTTGGCTTTTATGTTTCTTCAAATCAATCCTATTCCATAAAATAAAGTCTTACTTCATTCTACATCAAGCTCAGGTTTATTAGCAGGCTTATTTGAACCTGATGAACGCCACAGGCTACCACACCGATGCCAAATGCTGCCACGCAGGTGCGAAGCGGTTGGATTGTGCCGGACTTCGCTTTCCTTTGCATCACGGACGCTTGGAACAGCCGTCACGGGGTCGGCGGATAACGCCACTCCCTGCCACAAGCTGCCACGATTGTGCCAACCCATCGTTTGATGCGTAATGCCCATTTACTTTGCGTCCAAAACCGAGTATCAACATTAAAAACAGTATCGACAATGGAAGTATTGATTTTTCAGAAAGAGGCGTTTGAGGAAATGGCGGCGAAGTTCAGCCGCTTCTCCGACCGTGTGAACGAACTCCTTGCCAAACAAGGCGGCAAGTCATTAAACCGCTGGATGGACAACCAAGAGGTCTGCCGACAGTTGAACATCAGTCCGCGCACCTTACAGACGCTGCGTGATAACGGCACGCTGGCCTATTCGCAGATAAACCACAAGGTGTTTTACCGACCGGAGGATGTGTCGCGCATTGTCAAGCCCGTTGAACGTAAGCTGGCAGACAAAGCCGTTTGATTATTATTGTACCACTAAATCCAATGTAACAATGAGTGAAATGATTACCAAGAACCATGCGCTTATCGCTGAGTTCGGCGACAGCCTTGACCGTCTGTTGGACGGCATCGAGAACTTCATGGCAAACAGCCGTCCGACATTAGGCGGTGAACGCTTCCTGACGGACAGGGAGGTGTCTGCACGGCTGAAAGTGAGCCGACGCACCTTGCAGGACTACCGCAACAACGGCATAATCGCCTATTACCAGTTGGGCGGCAAGATTCTATACAAGGAATCGGACATCGAAAGTATGCTTGCCGCCAATTATAGGGAAGCGTTCAGACGGCATCCATAATTTGAACAAAGGGAATACGACCAGACGGCATCAGGTCGTATTCCTTACCTTGTCTGGTCGTATATCCTTCGTATCAACAACTTGGGGCTTTTCGTATATATGCCGCTGGCGAAAAGAACAAATATAACGGTTCTTTCCGATTGGCGGCATATAGTTTCCCCATGATGAACCGCCGGAAAGCCACGCTCTCCCTACTTCTCAACTTGAAGGAAACGGCTATCACCATTTCAAGACTGTAAACATCGTAGTTTATCCCGTTGTCCTGTTTGATGTACCGCTTCGTTTCGCTTTCCAACAATTCCATGTTTTTGTAGATAGAGTGTATAGCCTTGCGGATGTCGCAGCCGAACACGTTGAACGCATCGGACATCTCCTGCTGCGTCATCCAGACGGGAGCGGTCGGTATGGCGACCAACCCGTTTTCTGTGATTGTGATTATTCCCCGTTCCATAGTCATTATTCATTATCAATGTTTGTTTCTTTTGGCAGTTCTTGTCTTTTGTACCATTTGCCCGTTCCGTACATCATTCTGACCGCCATCAGGTTGTCTATGTCCTTTGAAATCTTCTTGTCAGTCACCTCCGCGTACCGCTGGGTGGTCTTTATACCTGAGTGCCCCATCATCTTGGCGATGCTCTCAATGGGTATGCCCTCCGAAATCAAGAAAGTTCCGAACGAATGGCGGCTTTGATGGTAGGACAAGTTTTCTTTCCGTCCTATCGCCACGCCCAACTCGTGTATCTCGAACCACATCTCGTCACGGCTCGGAAGCGGAAACACGGGCTTCGTGTCGTCTGTCGTGTTGTAGAGGTCGAGTATCTGCTCCGCTATCGGATGCAGGGGAATGAACGCCTCCACGTTGGTTTTCTTGCGGTTGATGCGGATGTAACGCCTGCCGTCCGCCGTCGTGCCGATATGGTGCGGATGGAGCAGCATGATGTCCACATATGCCAACCCCGTGAACGTTGAAAACAAAAATGCCCTGCGCCCAAGTTCCTGCAACGGGTCGAGCATGGGCGTTTCAAGGATGGCTTTCAGCTCCGCACGGCTGATGTGCCTGTGCTTCGGCGCGGGCTTCTTCTCGTATTCCATGTCCTCCAACGGGTTGGCACGGAGTATCTCGTAGTCCACGGCGAGGTACACCAGCTTGCTCAGCCAGCACAGGCACTTGTTGATTTGCTGTGCGCTGAAATTCTTGTTGCGCTTCATGAAAGCCTTGTAGGAACTGCCGAAATCTTCCGTGATATCGCTGAACTCGATGTCCTCCTTGCCCAACGATGTGAGATAGTCTTTCAGGTATTTCTGGTAATATCCCGAATGGCGGTAGGTGGACGTGGAGTTTATCTCCTTTGAACGGGCAAGCAGCCGTTCACGCTCCCTTTCGCCCATCTGCAACAGCTTGGTGGGGATGACGGCTTTCCTTGCCAACGTGTTCTTCAGTATCTCTGCGCTCACCACGTTCTGTTTCTTCAACGAATCCTCATAAGCAAGTTCAACGGACTTCTTGAACTCCTGCAAGCGGTTGTTCTCGCGGACGGTGCGGATGGTTCCCTTGCTGCTGTTCCAGTCCTCCGGTCTGCAATAGATGCCCGTCGCCATCGTGGAACTCTTGCCGTCTATGGTGATGCGGCAGAGGACGGCGGTCGTGCCGTCAGCCTTCACCTTGTTACGGTTGATGTACGGTAATATGGAAAATGTACTGCGCATAGATGTAATGTTTTAGGATTAAAGGATAAGTTTCAAGTCTTTGGTCGCCTCGATGTATCTGTCCATGTCTTCAAACAGCTTTTTCGGAGTGACACGGGCATAGACCTGGGTCGTGGTTATATCGGAGTGACCAAGCATCCGGCTGATGGTTTCAATCGGCACTCCGGCTTCCAGAGTAATCAGCGAGGCGAAGGAGTGGCGTGCCTGATGGTAGCACAAGGTGCTGCTCACCCCTGCAAGGACGGCAAGTGATTTCATGTGCCGACGGAGGTTCGGATGGTATATCATCGGGAACAGCGTCGGGCGGTTTTCGTCATGGTACTTCTCAATCAGGGCGAGTGCTTCCGGCAGCAGTTTCACGCTCGCCCGAAGCTCGTTCTTCTGGCGGCGGTATTTCAGCCAAAGGCATCCCTCGTCATCGGTGTACAGATTGTCCCTTGTGACGCTCACCGCATCCGCATAGGCGGTTCCCGTATAACAGGCAAACAGGAAGAGGTCACGCACAAGGATGTGCGTGGTGCGCCATGCGGGTATCTCCACATCGCGTATCTTCTCGAAGTCCTCACGGTTCAACGCCCTCGGTGTACGCTCTGTCTTTTGCGGTAAGGTGAAATTGGCGAAATGACATCTTTCGGCATACCCCTCCTTGTAGGCGATGCGGCATACCTTTTTCAAGATAGCGAGATAGTGGCGCACGGTGTCCACCGCCAAGCCTTTCACATCCATGACATAATTCTGGTAATCGTGTATGAACTGTTCGGAAAGCTGCCCGAAAGCGATGTCCTTCGTCTTGAACTGCCACTCGATGAACTCGCCCAATGTCCTTCTCATGTAGTAATAGCCGGGATAGGTTCCTTTGGCACGGTCGATGCCGATACGCGACTTCAAGTCCTCGCAGATACGGTCGGTCATTCTCAGCAACGTCATCTGCGTGTCCATGCTTCCCTGAAACAAGTTCTTGACCGCCGTTGCGTCAAAGTCCTGCCCACGCTCCACCAACGTATCAAATGCCGCATTGACTGCAAGCAGCAGCTTGTCCAGTTTCGCATTGGTTTCCACCGCCTCGCGACTCTTGCCGTCCAGACGGCTTTCCCTCGCGTTCCACAACTCCGGCTTGCACGACAACTTGCATCCGAACTGCGCCATCGTACGGTTCACCGTTATCCTTCCCATTATCGGGGCTTTGCCCGACTTGTCCGTTCCGCTCTTTTTCAGGTAGAGCAGCACCTTGAATTTTTCAACTTTCATACGCTTACTGATTTTGTCACAAAATTAACTTACGAGTAAGCGTCCATTGATTTGCAGAACGGTGCGTATCAGCGCAATCGGCACGGACTTGCAACAATTTCATTTTCCGTGCGTTACCTGTCCCTGCTTCGGTAACTGACGGCTAACGGCTTGGTAACTGAAATAGCTCAATATTCCGCACTCCGTTGCGTCTCCGACATTTGGCAGAATAATGAAAAACCGCTCATTTCAAACGTGTTACGTTTTATCGTCACTTGTTTGCCGACGGCTGCTTTGTGGGTTCTGTTCCATGTGGCCCGCCACAGCTTCGCTTCACTATTGTTGGAAAATGGTGTTGACATATATACCATTAAAGATTTAATGGGTCATACAAATGTCAGAACCACGCAGATTTATACGCATAGTGCGCCCAGACTGGTCGCTTGATAAATGCTTCTTTAGCAAGAAGTTAGGATTGGGTA
>NZ_JAULLJ010000027.1:0-50199 GCF_030518095.1 Bacteroides sp. ET489 | reverse complement strand
TATTCTATTTACATAATATTGCACGCCATTGATGAATATGCTATATCACTAAAAGAGAGGTAAAAAATACCTCGTTCTTGTAACTTATTTGCTGGAAAACTTTGAAATTCAACAAAATACAATTATCTTTGTCTTACAAAAAGAATGTGACAATGTATAACTCATTAATAATCAATAAGTTATAATGACTAAAAATGACAAAAAATTAGACTTCTGTACCTTTTAGAGCTCCAAATGATTGATAATCAAAAACTTGCAATTACTGCATCGGGAAATAACCTGTAAAGCAATAAAAAGTAGCACACCAAAATACATAAACACATAACTTACAATCCATTAGATTAATAATTCAATAATAAAACAATAACTCAGCCCACTGATACAGTGACCACTAATATCCACTGAGCAAAATCAGAATACCCCATTCATAAATAGTTAAAAAATATACACAACAATCACACCTCATTCCCCAAACTCCTATGCGTTTTATTCTTTCGAAAATTTTATAACTAGCCACAAAAATTTTCCCAGTTAGCAAAAAACTTTTTCCTAACTATAAAAAAATCAAGCATCCAAATATCAATCACCACCAAACACTGAATAATAACAATGCGATAAAAACAAGAGCATTAAAAAAAGATAAAGAGATATTACAAATAATACAAGATCCCAATATAACATGTTTCCGATTGACCAAACATTTTCATCTCCTCTTCAACCCAAATTCCTCAAAAACTTATATATTTGGAAAGAGATTACAATAAAAATTGTATTGTATAAAGAGAAGTAACAGAAAATAAAGGTACTATAGATGGAAAAGGGAACATTGCATTCTTGCCCCGAATTGATTGACTATATCAACCACATCGGATTTCTGCCACTATTACGCATGGGCATTCCTGGATGGTCGGCCGAAGAAATAACGGATGAAGATTGCCAGTATACCCGCCTGCCCGATGGCGGATGGGAATGGCCGCTGTGGGAATGGAAAGGTGCTATCCTGCAGGAAAGTGGTTGTGCATACGGTAAGTTTTTCAATCGTAAAGCTGCCTTTATCAGTCGCGAATGGTGGCCTGACTTCTGCAACTACCGTCGAAGCGTTTTCCCTTCCCCCGAAGAGGGAAGCATCGAAGAAGCTATTCTTGATGTTTTAAAAACAGAAGGAAGCCTTATCACCCGTGAACTTCGCGCTGCATGTGGCTTCACTGGAACTAAAATGCGAAGCCGATTCGATGCTTATCTCACTCGCCTGGAAATGGGCGGATACATCGTTACACAAGACTTCATCTATCCTCGCGACCGCCACGGACACGAATACGGCTGGGGATGGTCGCTCTTAACCACTCCCGAAGCACTCTTCGGACGAGAAGCTTGCCACCCCAAACGCACCCCACAGGAATCACGCCAACGAATGCTTATCCAGTTAAAAAAAATATTGCCTGAAACTTCACCAAAAGTGTACGACTTCTTGTTGAAATAGTTCCCAAAAGTCAAACAAACCAATAAATAGACTACTTCTACAAGAACAATGTCAGCAAAGGAATGGTCAACACCGAAAGCAAAGTTGTAATAAAAGTTCCCTCGGCCATAATAACCTCCCCTTTAGCATATTGAATACAAAACAGTGTTCCATACGAAGCCACAGGCATAGCTGCCAGCACCACATTAATATTGGCAATAGTATTGTCGACACTGCAAAGGCGTGATATGTATAAGATGAACAGAGGAATTAGCATCAAACGCAAAGCCGACATAAGGTAAATGGCTACATTACCGAACATCCGAAGGACAGGTACCCGAGCTATCGACGACCCTATGATGAGCAAGGCTGCAGGTACGGTTACATTGCCCAATAATACAAAAGGTGTGCTGACAACACGGGGAGGCACCCATCCCGTCAGTACAACAAGGATAGAAAGGTACGAAGCAATCATAGCCGGACAATAAAGAGTATGCCAATTGAAACGCATATTGCCCTGGTCACCCGAAATAAAAAAGGTGCAAAAACAAAAATCAGCAAAGTGCTTGGAAAATTAAGGATACTGGCATAGAATACTGCATTCGGTCCGAAAATAGAAGCAACAATGGGATAACCGATAAAACCAACATTACCGAAAGCCAACATAAAGCTATAAATTCCACGGTCGGCCGCCTTGACAGGCAAATAACGAGGAAGCAGAAAAGCCGCACCTATCAACACCACATAAGTGGCAAACCCCACGAGAAGCAAGGGAACGATGAATGTTTTGTCAGGAAGCGTATCGCCCATCACCGATGAAAGTATCAGGCAAGGACACGTTACATTAATAACCAATCCCGAAAGCTTGCGGTCAAAATCCGCATCCATCATCTTCTTTTTACTCAGATAATAGCCGACGACTACCAGTACGAACAAGATAATCATCTGCGTTACTATTGCATCTATAAATCTTTTTACCTCCTAAAAAACTGGCGCAAAGATACAGATTATAGAATTTGGATATTCTCCACTCGGGCGGAAAATTGATAGCTAATATACTTTCCTCCTCACACTCACTTTACAGAAAAGTCATTGAACACCAGCCTATCCGTATCGTAACCACGCCGACGGAGTTTGTCAAGAAGTTCTTGAAGTACATTATCTGGTAAAGTCGCCTCACGACTCATAATCCAAAGATACTTATCGCTGCTACTTCCTACCAGCACATAACGATAGTCGGGATCGATGTCGAGCACATAATAATCAGCATAAAACCACAAGAAGAACGATACTTTCAACTTGCCCGGATCAGCAGCATCAGGTTGTTTGGCTTTTCCTTTAATCTCTTTGTACTTGCCGTCTTTATAACCAGCATTCAGCACTTCAATCCGTCCGTTATCAAGCAAGGTATAAGTAGCTGTCACCCGATTCATTCCCTCTTCAAAGCGATGATCATAACGTGCTATCTCGTACCATTTTCCCATAAAACGAGTCACATCGAAAGTCTGCACCGTCCGGTTGTCAATCTCCTTACTTGCAATATCAGAGCCACAACCACTCAATCCTAAGATAGAGCACAAAAGAATCAGAATGTTTTTCATACGCTTTCAAGTTTATTATGTGTAGAGAAGTCAACAAAATCGGTAATGTCACACAGTTGCCACCAGCATGTGCCACTCACTTCTCTCGTTCTACTCTTCCTATTGACAAAGATAAAACATTGCAGACACACAACCAAACAATCAGCCCTTGAATATTACGCAAACTTTACGTAATTTTGCCAACATCTTTTGTTCAGAAAATGAAAATCTACACATGGAATTGTTAGTATACAAAGCATCCGCCGGGTCAGGAAAAACATTCACTTTGGCCGTCGAGTACATCAAACACCTGATAGCAAACCCAAGAGCCTACCGGCAGATTCTGGCTGTGACCTTTACCAACAAGGCCACTACCGAAATGAAGGAACGTATCTTGCAGCAACTGTACGGTATCTGGCAGGCCGACCCCGCATCCGACGCTTACCTGAAACGTATAGAAGAGGACCTCACACGCCATCACCAGACAGGCATGCCCAAGCCCTGTACAACCAGCGAATTGAGGCAACGCGCCGGCATGGCTTTACAGTACATTCTACACGACTATAGCCGCTTCCGCGTAGAAACCATTGACTCCTTTTTCCAGTCCGTCATGCGTAATCTTGCACGCGAGCTGGAACTGAGTCCTAACCTGAATATCGAACTGAACAACAACGAAGTATTGAGCGATGCCGTCGACACCCTTATCGACCAACTCACTCCCACATCACCCGTATTGGCATGGCTTCTGGCCTACATCGACGAACGTATTGCCGACGACAAACGCTGGAATGTATCTGATGAAATAAAACGATTCGGACGAAACATCTTCGACGAAGGCTACATTGAACGTGGCGAAATGCTACGCCAGAAATTACGCGATCCGCAAGCCGTCAGACTTTATCGCGACGTGCTGCGTGAAATGCTGACAGATGCCCTTGAACAGATGAAAGCTTTCTACGATCAGTTCGTCGGCGAACTCGAAGCCCATGCCCTCACCTCCGACGATCTGAAAGGAGGGACACGAAGCATTGGAAGTTATTTCCGTAAATTGCGCGATGGAAAACTAGCCGACAAAGATGTATTGAACACTACCCTGAATAATTGCCTCGACGACCCGCAAAACTGGGCATCGAAGACCTCGACACGGAAAAAAGACATCATCCACTTGGCCGAAAGCAGTCTGATGCCCCTTTTGCGCGACTCAGAAAGACTACGTCCACAACGCAACCAAACGGTAAACAGTTGCCGCCTCTCTCTGCAACATCTCGACAAACTACAGCTGCTAAACCACATAGACGAACAGGTACGTATCCTTAATAAAGAACAGAACCGTTTTCTGCTGTCCGACACGAATGCCTTGCTGCATCGACTGCTGGGTGAAGGCGACTCATCGTTCGTCTTCGAAAAAATCGGAGCCAGCATACACAATGTGATGATTGATGAATTTCAAGACACCAGTCGGATGCAATGGGACAACTTCCGCATGTTGTTACTTGAAGGCCTCGCACAAGGTGCCGACAGCCTCATCGTGGGCGATGTCAAACAATCCATTTATCGCTGGCGCAACGGCGACTGGAGCATTCTGAATAACCTTGGCAGTTCTACCAACAAAGACTCTTTTGGTTCTAACCGTTTTCCCATTCGTGTGGAAACGCTGAAAACAAACCGTCGAAGCGAAACCAATATCATCCAGTTCAACAACCATTTCTTCACCCAAGCCGTCGATTATCTGAATGCTCTGCACTTGGACGAACTGCACGAAGAATGCTACCCACTGAAGAATGCCTACGCTGACGTCGCCCAAGAATCACCACGCAGCCTGTCGCGCGGCTATGTAAAGGCCAGTTTCCTTGAACCCGACAACGACCACAACTACACTGAACAGACTTTGATTGCATTAGGCAACGAAGTACGTCATTTACTCGATAGCGGTATACAGCTAAACGACATCACCATACTGGTACGTAAAAACAAAAACATTCCTCTCATTGCCGACTATTTCGATCAGGAACTCCACCTGCCTATCGTCTCTGACGAAGCTTTTCGTCTTGATGCATCCGTAGCAGTCGGCATGCTGATAGATGCCCTACGCATCCTGCTCGATTCTGATGACAAAATATCGCAAGCCTCGCTTGCGACAAACTACACCCAATACGTGGCTACCTCCCCGGTTCAATGGCATCAGTTATTCGCCGAACCGAACTCTGGCATACTGCCCGAAGCTTTCTGTGCACACACCGCAGAACTTCGCCTCATGCCTCTATACGAACTGTTAGAAGAACTATACAGCATCCTGCACCTCAACCTCGTCGCAAAGCAAGATGCCTACCTGTTCTCCTTCTTCGATGCCGTGACACAATATCTGCAAGACAATCCTTCGGACATCGGTCACTTCATCCGCCATTGGGAGGACACACTATGTGCCCAGACAATCCCTAGTGGCGAAGTGGATGGCATACGTATCCTCTCTATTCACAAATCGAAAGGACTTGAATTCCACACCGTGCTCATCCCATTCTGCGACTGGAAACTGGAAAACGAAACCAACAACCAGCTTGTCTGGTGCCAAGCGCCTTCTGCCCCCTACAATGCACTTGACTTGGTTCCCGTTACCTACAGTCCTCTCATGGCTGAATCTGTTTACCGTTCCGACTATCTGGATGAACGCCTTCAGTTATGGGTCGACAACCTGAATCTATTATACGTAGCTTTCACCCGCCCCGAAAAAAACCTCATCGTATGGAGCAAAAAGGACCAGCGTGGCACTGTAGCCGAATTGCTGGCCAACGCACTTCCTTCCGTAGCCAAAGCCATCGAAGGAAGCCTGTGGAACGAAGAATTCGCTACGTTTGAGAGTGGTTCTCTATGCCCTTCGACCCTATCCGGACAGGAAAATAAAACTTCTGCCAACAAGTTGGCTTTCAGTCCCCATAAACAACCGGTACGTATGGAAAGCCTGAAGCACGACATCGAATTCAGACAATCCAACCGCTCAGCCGATTTCATTGCCGGTATCGATGAAGAAGAATCTGCACAACGTTTCATCAACCGCGGACGCCTGCTTCACACCCTCTTCTCAGCCATCGAAACCGAAGCCGACATTGACAATGCAGTCTCACACCTTGTAGCCGAAGGTGTCATCGGCCACCAAACAACCGCAGACGAAATCAGAGAGCTTACCAGACGTGCCTTCTCCCTACCCGAAGTCAAACAATGGTATTCGGGAGAATGGCGCCTGTTCAACGAGTGCGACATCATCTGGCTTGACAACGGAAAACTGCTTAACCGCCGTCCCGACCGTGTAATGATGAAAGGAGATGATATCGTGGTTGTCGATTTTAAATTTGGTAAGCCTAGTAAACGATATAACCGACAGGTTCAAGACTACATGCGCCTGCTGGTACGTATGGGCTACACTGCCTCTCACATAAACGGTTACTTGTGGTATGTAGACATGCAACAAGTAGAAAAGGTAGATTTCGAGAAACAAGAAAAAACAAAAAACAAATAAAATAAAAATTCAGCAAGATGCAAACTTTCCTCCAACTGGTAGCCCACGACCTTTATCATAAGATAGGTAATGACCTGTCACGCACAGCCATTGTCTTCCCCAACAAACGTGCCAGCCTTTTCTTCAACGAATATCTGGCAGCCGAAGCCGACCGTCCCATCTGGTCGCCTTCGTATGTCAGCATCAGCGAATTATTCGGTCAGCTATCCCCCCTGAAACTTGGTGACCCCATTCGCTTGGTATGCGAACTCTACAACATATTCGTCCAAGAAACCCATAGCGACGAAACCCTCGACGACTTCTATTTTTGGGGTGAATTATTGATCAGCGATTTTGATGATGTCGACAAGAACCTTGTAGATGCCGACCGCCTTTTCACCAACTTACAAGACCTGAAAAATCTGATGGACGACTATAGCTTCCTCGATCACGAACAGGAAGAAGCCATCCGCCAATTCTTTCAGAACTTCTCTATCGAAAAACGTACGCTGCTGAAAGAACGTTTCATCTCCCTTTGGGACAAACTGAACGATATTTACCATCATTATCGCGACAGCCTGACCCAACTGGGCATTGCTTACGAAGGAATGATGTATCGCAACGTACTCGAACAACTTACAGCCGACTTCAATGCCGGTATCCCTCTGCTTCCCCGCTACGATCGTTATGTCTTCGTAGGCTTCAACGTATTAAATAAGGTAGAGAAAGCCTTCTTCTCCCTTCTGCAAGAGGCTGGCAAAGCTCTTTTCTACTGGGATTACGACATCTTCTACACCCGTCTGCCTCATGAACAGCAGCCACCCTATACACACGAAGCAGGTGAATTCATCTTGCAAAACCTCAAGATTTTTCCCAATCAGTTACCCGAATCGGTTTTCGACACCTTGCGGAGCAACAAAAAAATACAGTATATCTCCTCTCCCACCGAGAATGCACAGGCACGCTTCATTCCTCAATGGGGTCAAAGCATTGACACTACAAAGAACCTGAAAGAAAACGCCATTGTTCTTTGTAATGAAGCCCTTCTCTTGCCAGTGCTTCACTCGCTCCCGGCAGACATTAAAGACGTCAACGTCACCATGGGATTTCCACTGGCACAAACACCTGTGTACAACTTCATCAACGCCCTTGTCGAACTGCAAACCTCCGGCTATCGCACCGACACGGGCCGCTACACCTACGAAGCTGTGCTTAACGTGTTGAAGCATCCCTACACCCGTCAGTTATCCCCTTCGGCTCCGGCACTCGAATTGTCGCTTACACGCAACAACCGTTTCTATCCTCTTCCTTCCGAACTTAAACAAGATGCTTTTTTGGAGAAGGTATTCACCCCACAAAACGGCATTCAGGCTTTGTGCACCTACCTCATTGACATGATACAGGAAGTAGCTGTTCTCTACCGCCACGAAGACGATTCGTCCGACTTATACAACCAGCTCTACCGCGAATCGCTGTTCAAAGGTTATACTCTTATCAATCGTCTGCTCAGCCTGATCGAAGATGAGGTATTGACTTTACGTCTCGACACCCTGAAACGGTTGCTCAACCGCCTGCTGGTTTCGGCCAACATCCCTTTTCATGGCGAACCTGCCATCGGACTTCAGGTTATGGGAGTACTTGAAACACGTAACCTGGATTTCAAGAACCTGCTTATCCTCTCACTGAACGAAGGCAAGTTGCCCAAAGCCGAAGGCGAATCATCCTTCATCCCCTACAATCTGCGCAAAGCTTTCGGCATGACTACCATCGAACACAAAAATGCTGTCTACGCTTACTATTTTTATCGACTCATTCAACGTGCCGAAAATATCACCCTGCTCTACAATACTTCTTCCGACGGGCTGAACCGGGGAGAAATGTCACGTTTCATGTTGCAGTTTCTCATCGAATCGCCTCATACTGTTACCCACAGTTACCTCGAAGCAGCTCAATCACCTAAGCAAGGTCGCACCATCCAAATTGATAAAACCGATGAAGTAATACGTACAATGTACGCCACCTACAACAGCCGTCTCCATCCCGAGCGTCTGCTATCCCCCTCGGCTTTGAACTCTTATCTGGACTGCCGACTGAAGTTTTACTTCCGTTACATAGCCGGCCTTAAAGCACCTGATGAAGTCAATGCCGAAATCAATTCAGCTCTGTTTGGAACTATTTTCCACCGTTCTGCCGAACTGGTATATACCGACCTTACCAGCCACCAGAAGGAAATACATAAAACAGATCTCGAACAATTACTCAAAGACGACGCACGACTGCAAGAGTACGTCAACCGAGCTTTTAAAGAAGAGTTTTTCCATGTACCTCCTCAGGAAAAACCTGAATACAACGGAAGCCAACTCATCCACGCACGGGTCATTGTTTCCTATCTGAAACAACTGCTCAGAAACGACTTGCAATATGCCCCCTTCAGCATGGAAGCTATGGAAAAGACTGTAAAAGAAAGTATCGAGATTGAGACCTCCAAAGGAAAACTATCAGTAAACATTGGTGGCACTATTGACCGTATGGATAGCAAGGATGGTACTTTGCGCATTGTTGACTACAAAACAGGAGGCTTACCTAAGACACCTGAGAACATTGGACAGCTTTTCACCCCTTCTGAGAATCGCCCGGGTTACATTTTCCAGACCTTCTTGTATGCCGCCATCATGTGCCGCAAACAATCCCTAAAAGTAGCACCCGCCCTTCTCTATATCCACAAGGCTGCTTCCGACACCTATTCGCCGGTTATTGAGATAGGTGCTCCGCGTCAGCCCAAAATTCCAGTACTCAACTTTGCTCTTTACGAAGACGACTTCCGCGAACATTTACAAGCCTTGCTGAACGAGATATTCAATCCGCAAGAACCTTTTACCCAAACTGATGACACGAAAAAATGCGAATATTGCGATTTTCATAAATTATGCTGGGGATAAGTTGAAGTACGGAACACAATGCATAATGCCACCTATATGGCTTTATGCATCCAATTAAAAAACTTATTCAATATGTTAAAATAACAATATGAAATTAAAAAGCACAAATATGCTTTCAGTTTAGTGTATTTAATTACTAAATTATCAACCAATCGTAACCGTTTAAACAAATGCTTTAATTTTATTACAAACAAGATTATTGAAAATTTACCATTTTGAAATTAATACCATATATTTGCCGTGCATTTTGACACAAATAATAGGTATTACAGGAAATAAAGTTAATCAAGATGGTAAAACAAGAACTTTTTAACAACAAAACAAAGGAAAAGAGAGGACTATACGATCCGTCTTACGAACACGATGCATGTGGTGTAGGAATGATTGTAAACATCCACGGAAACAAAAGCCACGAATTGGTTGAATCGGCTCTGAAAGTGCTTGAAAACATGCGCCATCGCGGTGCTGAAGGTGCTGACAACAAGACTGGCGACGGGGCAGGTATCATGTTGCAGATCCCCCATGAGTTTATCTTACTACAGGGAATTCCCGTGCCCGAAAAAGGCCGATACGGAACAGGTATTCTATTTCTTCCCAAAGATAAAAAAGATCAGGAAGCTATTCTTAGCATCATCATTGAAGAGATTGAGAAAGATGGACTCACATTGATGCACCTGAGAAATGTACCCACATGTCCCGAAATTTTAGGGGAAGCAGCACTGACTGCTGAACCGGACATCAAACAAATCTTTATTACCGGATTCACCGACAGCCAGACAGCCGAAAGAAAACTATATATTATAAGGAAAAGAATAGAAAACCGCATAAGAAGGTCGGACATTCCTACCCGAAACGACTTCTACGTATGTTCGCTATCGACCCAGAACATTGTCTACAAAGGCATGTTATCGTCTATGCAATTAAGAGGGTACTTTCCTGACTTGACCAACAGTTACTTCACCAGTGGTCTGGCTTTGGTGCATAGCCGGTTCAGTACTAATACTTTCCCCACTTGGGGACTCGCCCAGCCTTTCCACTTGCTGGCACACAACGGCGAAATAAACACCATCCGAGGAAACCGCGGATGGATGGAAGCCCGCGAATCGGTATTGTCCACCCCCACATTGGGAGACATACGCGAAATACGCCCCATCGTACAACCAGGTATGAGCGACTCGGCCTCGTTGGACAATGTGCTTGAATTCCTAGTCATGTCCGGTATGAGTCTGCCTCATGCTATGGCCATGCTCGTACCCGAATCTTTCAATGAAAAGAATCCTATCAGCGAAGACCTGAAAGCTTTCTACGAATACCACTCCATCTTGATGGAACCATGGGACGGTCCTGCCGCTCTGCTCTTCAGCGACGGTAGATATGCTGGTGGTATGCTCGACCGAAACGGTCTCCGTCCTGCACGCTACCTCATTACAAAAAATGACACGATGGTAGTAGCCAGCGAAGTAGGTGTAATGGATTTTGAGCCAGGCGACATAAAAGAAAAAGGACGCCTTCAACCCGGAAAAATCCTGTTGGTTGACACACAGGAAGGACGTATCTACTATGATGACGAACTGAAGCGCCAACTGGCTGAAGCCAAGCCTTATCGCGCATGGCTTGCCACCAACCGAATCGAATTGGACGAACTGAAAAGCGGAAGAAAAGTTGCACATAGTGTACCTCATTATAGCGACATGCTCCACATCTTTGGATATACCCGCGAAGATATCGAAAAAATTATTCAGCCCATGGCCGAAAATGGTGCCGAGCCCGTAAGTGCCATGGGTAACGATACACCATTGGCTGTATTGAGTGATCGCCCACAATTGCTGTTCAACTATTTCCGCCAGCAATTCGCTCAAGTCACCAATCCGCCTATCGACCCAATCCGCGAAGAATTGGTCATGTCGCTCACCGAATACATCGGAGCTGTGGGAATGAACATCCTGACTCCTAATGCCGAACACTGCAAAATGGTAAGGTTGAACCACCCCATATTAACCAATACGCAACTTGACTTGCTTTGCAACATTCGCTACAAAGGATTTAAAACAGTAAAGCTTCCTATGCTCTACGATACTTCCAAAGGAAGAAACGGTTTGCAAGAAGCCATTGCCTCGTTGTGTAAGCAAGCAGAAGAAAGTGTCAATGAAGGAGTTAACTATATTGTTCTGACCGACCGTGAAGCAAACGACGCACATGCCCCCATCCCTTCACTCCTGGCCGTCAGTGCAGTACATCATTACCTGATTTCTGTAGGCAAACGTGTACAAACAGCCCTTGTAGTAGAAAGTGGCGAAATACGCGAAGTTATGCATGCAGCCCTGCTGCTCGGATTCGGAGCCAGTGCCCTGAACCCCTATATGGCTTTTGCTGTACTCGACCAACTGGTGGCCGACAAAGACATCCAGCTGGATTATGCTACAGCCGAGAAAAACTACATCAAAGCCGTATGCAAAGGTTTGTTCAAAGTGATGAGTAAAATGGGTATCAGTACCATCCGTTCTTATCGCGGTGCAAAAATATTCGAAGCTGTAGGGTTGAGTCAGGAATTGAGCGATGCCTACTTCGGTGGACTGAAATCATGCATAGGTGGTATCGGTTTGGAAGAAATTGTCAAATTCAGATTCAGAAATCCCCATCCTCAAATAGAGGGCTCGTATGCCGAAAGCGAAGATACGACAAAAGCCGGTAAAGAACTTCTGCCCAACGCAGGTATCTACGCCTTCCGTAAAGATGGCGAAAAACATGCATGGAATCCCGAAACCATAGCTACCCTGCAATTGGCTACACGTACGGGAAGTTACAAGAAGTTCAAAGAATTTACCCGCTTGGTAGATGAAAAAGAACAGCCTATCTTCTTGCGCGATTTCCTGGATTTCCGACATAATCCCATCGACATTAACTGTGTAGAGCCTGTCGAATCCATCGTGCGAAGGTTTGTCACCGGAGCCATGTCGTTCGGTGCCATCAGCCAGGAAGCCCACGAAGCCATTGCCATTGCCATGAACCGTCTGCACGGACGCAGCAATACCGGCGAAGGAGGAGAAGACAGCTCACGCTTCGACAACGAAACCAGAAGTGCCATCAAGCAGGTAGCTTCCGGACGTTTTGGCGTGACAACCGAATACTTGGTCAATGCTGACGAAATCCAAATCAAAGTGGCCCAAGGTGCCAAGCCTGGTGAGGGCGGACAATTGCCAGGATTCAAGGTAGATGAAGTCATAGCACGCACTCGTCACTCCATCCCGGGCATCTCGCTCATCTCGCCTCCACCTCATCACGACATCTACTCTATCGAGGATTTGGCACAACTGATTTTCGACCTGAAGAACGTGAACCCGCACGCCAAAATCAGTGTCAAGCTGGTTGCTGAAAGCGGTGTAGGAACCATCGCTGCCGGTGTGGCAAAAGCCAAGGCCGACTTAATCGTCATCTCTGGAGCCGAAGGAGGCACGGGAGCATCACCGGCATCAAGCATCCGGTATGCAGGTATCTCGCCCGAAATCGGATTGAGCGAAACGCAACAGACGCTGGTATTGAACGGTCTGCGAGGACAAGTCCTCCTGCAAGTAGACGGACAATTGAAGACTGGACGTGACATCGTACTGATGGCTATGCTCGGTGCCGAAGAATATGGATTCGCCACTGCCGCCCTGATCGTACTGGGATGCGTGATGATGCGGAAATGTAATCAGAACACATGTCCCGTAGGTGTAGCCACCCAGGATGCCGAACTTCGCAAACGCTTCAGAGGACGAAGCGAATACCTGGTGAACTATTTCACTTTCCTGGCACAAGAAGTACGCGAGTATTTGGCCGAAATCGGAGTCGAAAGAATGGACGACATCATCGGACGGACGGATCTCATCATCCGAAGTAAACGCGATTACAAGAACCCCAAGCATGCCTTGCTCGACTTCTCGCAATTGCTTACCCGTGTAGAGAACGGAGCTGCTATACGCCACGTCACCGACCAACAACACGGCATCGACCACGTAAAGGATGTAGAAATCCTCCACGCTGCTGCCGAAACATTGGAGAATCAAAAAGAAATCTCCTTAGAATATACCATTGCCAACACCGATCGTGCCTGTGGTGCCATGTTATCGGGAGCCATCGCCCAAAAGTATGGCGCTAAAGGGCTTCCGGAGCATACCCTGAATGTAAAGTTCAAAGGTTCTGCCGGACAAAGTTTCGGAGCCTTCTTGGTACCAGGTGTCAACTTCAAGTTGGAAGGCGAAGCCAACGACTATTTGGGCAAAGGACTCAGCGGTGGACGCATTGCCGTATTGCCTCCTGTTCGAAGCAACTTCGAAGCCGAAAAGAACACAATTGCCGGAAACACCCTGCTATACGGTGCAACCAGCGGAGAAGTATACATCAACGGATGTGTGGGCGAGCGATTTGCCGTACGTAACTCGGGAGCCATTGCTGTAGTCGAAGGTGTAGGTGATCACTGCTGCGAATACATGACCGGCGGACGTGTCGTTGTACTGGGTAAAACCGGACGAAACTTTGCCGCAGGTATGAGTGGAGGCGTAGCCTATGTATGGAATAAAGAAGGAAATTTCGACTATTTCTGTAACATGGAAATGGTAGAACTCTCGTTAATCGAAGAAGCATCGTACAGAAAAGAGCTGCACGAACTCATCCGGCAACATTATCTGTACACCGGTTCGAAACTGGCACGCGTCATGCTCGACGACTGGACACACTACGTCGACCAGTTCATCCAAGTAGTACCTATCGAATACAAAAAGGTATTGCAGGAAGAGCAAATGCGCAAGTTGCAACAGAAGATTGCCGACATGCAGAGAGACTATTAAACGATAAAGGAACAAAAGAAGCAAAACTTCCTTCCCAGACATGAAACCATCGTCTTTAATATCTAATGAAGCGAAACGGAAAGAAAACTTCTTTAACTCCTAATGAAGTGAACTTCATAAACTAATGACAACATGGGAACCTCAAAAGCATTTTTAAATATACCCCGCCAGGAAGCGGGTTACAGACCGATAGAAGAAAGAATCACCGACTTCAGCCAGGTAGAGCAAACCCTGAACAGCCACGACCGTAAACTTCAGGCCAGCCGGTGTATGGATTGTGGCGTACCTTTCTGCCACTGGGCATGCCCGCTGGGCAACAAAGACCCGGAGTTTCAGGCAGCTCTCAGCAAGGGAAAATGGGAAATGGCTTACAGAATATTATCGCAAACCAACGACTTTCCTGAATTCACCGGCCGAATATGCCCTGCGTTGTGCGAGAAGTCGTGTGTATTAAAACTGTCATTCGATGCTCCTGTCACTATCCGCGAAAACGAAGCAGCCATAGCCGAAGCAGCCTTCCGCGAAGGCTACATCCGTCCGCTGAAACCGGTAAGAAACGGTAAGAAAGTGGCGGTCATCGGTGCAGGCCCTGCCGGACTAAGCACAGCTGTCAGACTTAACGCCCAAGGATTCGAAGTCACTATCTTCGACAGGAATCCCATGCCGGGAGGACTGCTGCGATACGGCATCCCCAACTTCAAGCTTCCTAAAGAAATCATCGACCGACGCATGAAGCTTCTCAAGGAAGAAGGCATCCACATGGAAATGGGAGTAACCGTTGATGTAGAAAAGCTTCCGGAAGGATTCGATGCCTATGCATTGTGCACTGGTACTCCCGAAGCCCGCGACCTTAACATTCCCGGACGAGACCTGAAAGGTATCTACTTCGCACTCGACATGCTGGCACAGCAGAATCGGATATTGGACGGAGAAACCTTCCCCAAAGAACAACTGGTGAACGCTCATGGTAAGAAAGTGCTCGTTATAGGTGGCGGAGACACTGGAAGCGACTGTATCGGCACCAGTATCCGACAAGGAGCCGTAAGCGTCACTCAGATCGAAATCATGCCCCAGCCGCCCGTAGGATACAATCCGGCCACTCCTTGGCCCCAATGGCCTGTCGTGCTGAAAACAACTTCCAGTCACGAAGAAGGCTGTATCCGGCGGTGGAGCCTGAATTCGAACAAATTCATTGGACGGAACGGTCGTGTAACCGGTGTCGAAGTAGAAGAAGTAGAATGGATTCCGGCTGCCGACGGCGGACGTCCCACAATGAAACCCACCGGGAAAAAAGAAATTATCGAAGCAGATATGGTACTTCTGGCCATGGGTTTCCTGAAACCCAAACATCCGGAGCTTCCGTCCAATGTTGTGATAGTCGGCGATGCCGCCACAGGAGCCTCGCTCGTCGTGAAATGCCTTGCTGCCGGACGCCGTGCTGCTAAAGACATCGAACAGATGTTATCCGATAAGGAGAAATAAATTCATCACTAACCTTCAACAAAAAACGTAAATATTATGTGTGGAATAGCCTGCATCTTCAATATTAAACATCAAACGCCAGAACTGAGACAAAAGGCTCTCACCATGGCGAAACGCATACGCCACCGCGGTCCCGACTGGAGCGGAATCTATTGCGGCGGATCGGCCATACTGGCACACGAGCGACTCTCCATCGTTGATCCTCAAAGTGGAGGACAGCCGCTCTTCTCACCCGACCGCAAACAGATTCTGGCTGTAAACGGCGAAATCTATAACCATCGCGACATCCGGCGCGACTTCGCTGGCGACTATGAATTTCAAACTGGTAGCGATTGCGAAGTTATCCTTGCCCTATATCGCCGTTACGGAAAGGACTTCATCGAACATCTAAGCGGTATCTTTGCTTTCGCCCTTTACGACGAAGAACGCGACGAATTCCTCATTGCCCGCGACCCCATTGGTGTTATACCTCTTTATATAGGTAAAGACAAGGATGGTACCGTCTATTGTGCCAGCGAACTGAAAGCTCTGGAAGGCATGTGCGACGAATACGAACCATTCTTGCCCGGCCACTACTATTGGAGCCGCGAAGGAGAAATGCGCCCTTGGTACAAACGCGAATGGACTGAATACGATGCAGTCAAAGACAACTATACCGATAAAGCAGATAACGAGACACGCACTTCTGCCGCCTCGGCCTGCGATCCCGAAGCATATCGCATGCAAGTGTCAGCCATTCGTACCGCCCTTGAAGATGCCGTTCGCCGCCAGCTGATGAGTGATGTTCCTTACGGAGTACTGCTATCAGGCGGTCTTGATTCTTCCGTCATCTCGGCTGTAGCCAAACTTTATGCCGCCAAGCGTGTGGAAACAGACAGTACCCAGGCAGCCTGGTGGCCGCAACTGCATTCCTTTGCCGTCGGACTGAAAGGAGCTCCCGATTTGGAAAAGGCACGCCTCGTGGCCGAACATATCGGAACCGTACACCACGAAATCAACTATACCATTCAGGAAGGACTGGATGCCATCCGCGATGTTATCTACTACATCGAGACATACGATGTGACTACCGTACGTGCCTCTACTCCGATGTACCTGCTGGCTCGGGTCATCAAGTCGATGGGTATCAAAATGGTACTGAGTGGTGAAGGAGCCGACGAAGTTTTCGGAGGCTACCTCTACTTCCACAAAGCTCCTACTCCACAGGCCTTCCACGAAGAGACGGTACGCAAACTCTCCAAACTCTATATGTACGACTGCCTTCGTGCCAACAAATCCCTCTCGGCATGGGGAGTAGAAGGACGCGTGTCATTTCTCGACAAAGAGTTCCTCGATGTAGCCATGCGTATTAACCCTGCCGTAAAGATGTGCCCGGGTCATACCATCGAAAAGAAAGTGGTGCGCGACGCATTTGCCTCACTCCTGCCCGACAGTGTAGCCTGGCGACAGAAAGAACAGTTCTCAGACGGTGTAGGCTATTCCTGGATAGACACTTTGAAAGCTATAACCGCTTCTGCCGTAAGCGACGAACAAATGGCACATGCTGCCGATCGTTTCCCTATCAATCCGCCACAAAACAAGGAAGAATACTATTATCGCAGTATTTTCGAAGAACATTTCCCCAGTGAATCGGCAGCCCGCTCGGTACCCAGTATACCCAGCGTAGCATGTTCGACCGCCGAGGCTCTGGCTTGGGATGCCAGCTTCAAGAATCTGAACGACCCCAGCGGCCGTGCAGTTGCCGGAGTTCACGAACAGGCATATTGATAAATCTCTCCATCGTAAATCTTAAAAAGAACCGTATCTTTCCTTAATATAGGATAAAGATATGGTTCTTTTGCATTTTTATAGTATGCAAACGTTATCCTTACAACCAATAAACTGTCTACAATGTAGTTAATCACCTACTATCACACAATCCGAAACTTTTATCAATAGGACCAAGATACATAAAAAGGCTCTCCTCTATTCTGAAGTATTCCAGAAGTCATACTTTCAGATTGTAGAAATATATCCCCTATAATATTCCAATCTGAAACCTAAACACACAATATCTATTCATCTTGAAAGTAAAAGCTAAAATATTTAGAAAAAAGACAGGGATACAAATATAAAATAATCAAAACGTCGTATATTTGCATTGAAATAAAACAAAAAGATATACTAATCAATTATTAAAAGACAAAATGACAAGAGTGGTTAGATTTACTAAAATGCACGGAGCTGGAAACGACTACATCTATGTAGACACCCAACGTTACCCTATCGAGTATCCGGAAACACTTGCCATCAAATGGAGTGCTCCGCATACGGGAATAGGCAGCGACGGACTGGTGTTGATCGGATCATCGGAAAAAGGTGATTTCAGCATGCGCATCTTCAATGCCGACGGCTCAGAAGCCAAGATGTGCGGAAATGCCAGCCGATGCATAGGTAAATACCTCTACGAACATGGACTGACCCACAAACAAGAAATCAGACTTGAAACCTTGTCGGGCATTAAAATCCTGCAACTACATGTCAAGGACGGCAGCGTAAATTCCGTTACTGTAGACATGGGGATACCTGCCGACGAACCGGTCGACTACGACGGACTAGGAGCCAAACCGATGAAGGAACGTCCTATAGTTGCCGGAGGAAAACAATGGATCGGTACCACCATATCAATGGGAAACCCACATCTGGTGATCTTCGTAGAAGACCTTAACGAAATAGATATAGAAGATGCCGGACCGAAACTGGAAAATCATCCCTTATTCCCCGGACGAATCAATGTAGAATTTGCCCAAATTCTGGAAGACGGAAAAATCAGAATGAGAGTATGGGAACGCGGTTCGGGCATTACTCAGGCCTGTGGTACAGGTGCATGTGCTACCGCCGTAGCTGCTTGCATCACCGGACGTTGCGGAACAAAATCGGACATCATCATGGACGGAGGAACCCTTACTATTGAATGGAATCAAGAAACCCGACATGTACTGATGACAGGAGAAGCGACCCAAGTCTTCGAAGGAGAAATTAATATAGAAGATTGAGAAACAAAACGAGCTTTGCTCGTTCATTCAATTGACAGAAACTTAATTCAACTAACCAAATAAAAAAGATTATGGCTTTAATAAACGAACATTTCTTAAAATTACCTGGTAGTTACTTATTTTCAGATATAGCTAAAAAGGTAAACACATTCAGGATAACACATCCCAAACAAGATGTCATCCGTCTGGGCATCGGAGACGTTACCCGTCCACTGCCGCAGGCTTGCATCGAAGCCATGCATAAGGCAGTGGACGAGATGGCCAGCGAAAAAACGTTCCGCGGATACGGACCGGAGCAAGGATACGACTTCCTGATCGAAGCTATCCTTAAAAATGACTTTGCCTCCCGAGGAGTCCATCTGTCACCGGCCGAAATCTTCATTAACGACGGTGCAAAAAGCGATACCGGAAACATCGGCGAACTACTACGTTGGGACAACAGCATGGGGATTACCGACCCAGTATACCCGGTATACGTAGACAGTAACATCATGTGCGGACGTGCAGGAGTATTGGAAGAAGGAGGCCACTGGAGCAATGTCACCTATCTTCCCTGTACCGAAGAGAACGGATTCATTCCGCAAATCCCCGACCGACGCATCGACCTCATTTACTTATGTTACCCCAACAATCCGACCGGTACTACACTGACCAAAACGGAACTGAAAAAATGGGTAGACTATGCGCTGGACAACGACACCCTGATCGTATTTGATGCAGCCTACGAAGCCTTCATCCGCGAAGACGACGTGCCCCACTCCATCTACGAAATAAAGGGAGCCAAGAAATGTGCCATCGAGATACGAAGTTTTTCGAAAACCGCCGGTTTTACCGGGGTACGCTGCGGCTACACCGTAGTGCCCAAAGAACTGACTGCCGCCACTCTGACTGGCGACCGCGTAGCCTTGAACAAGCTATGGAACCGCCGCCAGTGCACCAAGTTCAACGGCACAAGCTACATAACCCAACGGGCTGCAGAAGCCATCTATACCCCCGAAGGCAAACAACAGGTAAAAGCCAACATCGACTATTACATGGAAAATGCCCGAAATCTGAAAGAAGGGCTCGAAGCTGCCGGATTAAAGGTATACGGTGGTGTCAACGCTCCCTACATCTGGTTGAAGACACCTCAGGGAATCAGTTCCTGGAAATTCTTCGAACAAATGCTCTACGAAGCCAATGTAGTAGGCACTCCAGGAGTAGGCTTCGGCCCCAGCGGAGAAGGATATATACGGTTGACAGCCTTTGGCAAACACGAAGACTGTACAGAAGCGCTGAAGCGCATCAGGAAGTGGCTGGCATAAAAAAGAATTTCTTTTTTACTCACTTTAAATAGTTTTAATAGGTATGAAAACAGGAAGATTGAAATCAGGAGTAATAGCCATCGCGCTATTATCTGCAGCTTTCGGAGCAAAAGCACAGGACAAAGTAGAAGCATCGGTCGGCGCCGACCTCGTAAGTGGTTACATCTGGCGCGGACAGGACTTGGGAGGCGTCAGCATACAGCCCGGCGTATCATTGTCCTACAAAGGTTTTTCACTGGCTGCATGGGCCTCGGTAGGCCTGGAAAGCTCCGATACAAAAGAAATGGACCTGACTTTAGGATACTCAACAGGAGGGTTCAGCGTATCGGTTACAGACTACTGGTTCAATAGCGGAAATGGTTACTTGCACTACGGTGCACACAGCACGGCACACGTGTTCGAAGCACAGGTTGGATATGACTTCGGCCCGTTGGCGGTTAACTGGTATACCAATTTCGCAGGTGCCGACTACGCGAAGTACGATGGCAGTCGCGCCTATTCTTCCTACATTTCGGTAGCAGCACCTTTCAAACTTGGCGGACTGGACTGGAGCGCAGAGATCGGTGCTACTCCATGGGAAACAGCTTTCTACAATAAGACAGGCAACTGCCCGGGGTCAAACGGTTTCACCGTATGCAACATCAGCCTGGAAGCAAGCAAGGCAATCCGGATCACCGATAGTTTTTCGCTTCCTTTGTTTGCCAAAGCCATCTGGAATCCACGTACCGAAGGGGCCTACTTCGTAGCCGGAATAAGTTTCTAACACAATCATAAATAGTTTAAGGTATGAAAAAGATTGAAGCTATCATCCGCAAGACCAAATTCGAGGAAGTGAAGGACGCACTGCTCGAAGCGGATATCGAATGGTTCTCCTACTACGATGTCAGGGGAATAGGAAAGTCCAGAGAAGCCCGTATCTACCGTGGTGTCATGTACGACACCAGTTCTATCGAACGTATTCTTATCTCGATTGTAGTGCGTGACAAAAATGCCGAGAAGACTGTACAAGCCATCCTGAAAGCAGCTCAAACGGGCGAGATAGGCGACGGACGTATCTTCGTCATTCCCATCGAAGATGCCATACGCATACGTACTGCCGAACGAGGCGACATTGCCCTCTACAACGCCGAACAGGAAAAATAGCACGCAACTCACAAACCACACAAAGACCAATTACAACAAATACAACTAAAGTAAAAAGATTATGGATACAACAACTGATACACTGGCGCAACTGGTTTCGGGCGTCAACACCGTATGGATGCTATTGGCAGCCATGCTGGTATTCTTCATGCAACCGGGTTTTGCATTGGTAGAGGCTGGATTCACTCGTACAAAAAACACTGCCAACATCCTGATGAAGAACTTTGTGGATTTCATGGTAGGTTCACTCCTTTATTGGCTGGTAGGTTTCAGCATTATGTTCGGACTGGGCGATTTCTTCGGTACGCCCCACTTCATGAGCTTGCTGTTCGACAGCAACGGTCTGCCCGATCCTGCCTCACTCCCTACCGAAGGCTTCCTCGTATTCCAGACCGTATTCTGTGCCACTTCGGCCACCATCGTTTCGGGTGCCATGGCCGAACGTACTAAATTCTCCATGTATTTGGTTTATACTATCTTCATCAGTGTACTGATCTATCCGGTATCGGGCCACTGGACATGGGGTGGCGGCTGGCTGATGAACGGCGATGAAGGTTCGTTCATGATGAATACGTTCGGAACTACTTTCCACGATTTTGCTGGTTCTACAATTGTACACTCCGTAGGTGGCTGGATTGCTTTGGTCGGAGCAGCTATCCTGGGCCCGCGCCTTGGCAAATACGGAAAAGACGGAAAGTCGAAAGCCATCCCTGGTCACAACTTGACTATCGCAGCCCTGGGGGTATTCATCCTGTGGTTTGGCTGGTTCGGATTCAACCCCGGCTCACAACTGGCTGCCGCTACAACCGACGATCAGGTAGCCATCTCACTGGTATTCCTCAACACCAACCTGGCAGCCTGTGCCGGTGGTTTCATGGCACTGCTGGTAAGCTGGTTCAAATATGGTAAACCGTCACTCTCACTTACCCTCAACGGTATCTTGGCCGGCTTGGTAGGTGTAACAGCCGGATGCGATGCCGTATCGCCACTGGGAGCTGTTATCATCGGAGTCATCTGCGGAACTTTGATGATCTATTCGGTAGAGTTCATCGACCGCGTACTGAAGATTGACGACCCCGTAGGAGCCAGCTCCGTACACGGCGTATGCGGATTCACCGGAACCATACTTACCGGACTGTTGTCTACCAGCGAAGGTCTGTTCTACGGTGCAGGCTGGGGATTCTTCGGAGCACAGGTATTCGGTGCAGTAATTGTAGGTAGTTGGGCAGCCATCATGGGCTTCATCATCTTCAAGGTGCTCGACAAGATTCATGGTCTGCGCGTACCGGCACGTATCGAAGAAGAAGGACTCGACATCTACGAACACGGAGAGTCGGCCTATAACTGATAGCTTAATCCCGGGCGGGCTTGGCCGCCTTCCCGGAAACCAGATAAAAAAGAAAATCTTTATTCTAACACATCATTTTTAAACCAACAAATTACAAAGGTATTATGTCAAAACTGAGATTCAGAGTAGTCGAAACGGCGTTCAAAAAGAAACCCGTTGCAGTGGCAATCCCCGAGGAACGACCTTCGGAATATTTTGCCAAGTATGTTTTCAACAAGGAAAAGATGTTCAGGTATCTGCCCAGCAAGGTATACGCAAAGTTGATCGACGTAATCGACAACGGTGCTCCACTGGATCGCAGCATTGCCGACGAGGTAGCTGCAGGAATGAAAAAATGGGCTCTTGAAATGGGAGCCACCCACTACACTCACTGGTTCCATCCGCTGACCGAAGGTACGGCCGAAAAGCACGATGCCTTCATCGAACACGACGGAAAAGGAGGCATGATGGAAGAGTTTACCGGCAAACTGCTGGTTCAGCAGGAACCGGATGCTTCGAGCTTCCCCAACGGTGGAATCCGTAATACGTTCGAGGCACGCGGCTACTCGGCATGGGACCCGTCGTCACCCGCTTTCATCGTAGACGACACTCTGTGTATTCCGACTATCTTTATCGCCTACACCGGCGAATCGCTCGACTATAAGGCACCGTTGCTGAAAGCACTGCGTGCCGTTGATAAGGCTGCCGTAGAGGTATGCCACTACTTCAACCCCGACGTCAAGAAAGTATATGCCTACCTGGGCTGGGAACAGGAATATTTCCTGGTTGACGAAGGTTTGTATGCTGCCCGCCCCGACTTGCTGATGACCGGACGTACACTGACCGGACACGACTCGGCCAAGAACCAGCAGCTGGAAGACCATTACTTCGGTGCCATTCCGCCCCGTGTGGCAGCCTTCATGAAGGAACTGGAAATCGAAGCGCTGAAACTGGGTATCCCCGTAAAGACACGTCACAACGAAGTGGCTCCCAACCAGTTCGAGCTGGCTCCTATCTTCGAGGAGTGCAATCTGGCTGTCGACCACAACATGCTTATCATGGCACTGATGCGTAAGGTAGCCCGCAACCACGGTTTCCGCGTACTGCTACACGAAAAACCCTTCAAGGGAGTAAACGGAAGCGGTAAGCACAACAACTGGTCGTTGGGTACCGATACCGGCATTCTGCTTCACGCGCCTGGCAAACAGCCCGAGGACAACTTGCGTTTCATCACGTTCGTAGTCAACACACTGATGGCTGTCTACCGTCACAATGGTCTGCTGAAGGCTTCCATATCGAGCGCTACCAACGCACACCGTCTGGGAGCCAACGAAGCACCTCCCGCCATCATCTCTTCTTTCCTGGGCAAGCAGCTGAGCCAGGTGCTCGAACACATTGAGGAAAGCACGAAGGACGAACTCATCAGCCTCAGCGGCAAGCAGGGCATGAAGCTGGACATTCCGCAGATTCCGGAATTGCTGATCGACAACACCGACCGCAACCGTACCAGTCCGTTCGCCTTCACCGGAAACCGCTTCGAGTTCCGTGCCGTAGGTTCCGAGGCCAACTGCGCCAGCGCCATGATCGCCCTGAATACTGCCCTTGCAGAACAGTTGACAGATTTCAAGAAAGACGTGGACGAACTGATCGAAAAAGGCGAACCTAAGATTTCGGCCATCCTCGACGTCATCCGCAGATACATCAAGATCTGTAAGCCCATCCATTTCGACGGAAACGGTTACAGCGACGAATGGAAAGCCGAAGCTGCACGCCGCGGCCTGGATTGCGAAACAAGCGTCCCCGTCATCTTCGACAACTACCTGAAACCGGAAAGCATCGCCATGTTCGAGTCGACAGGTGTCATGACCAAGAAGGAACTCGAAGCCCGCAACGAAGTGAAGTGGGAAACTTATACCAAGAAAATCCAGATTGAGGCCCGCGTATTGGGCGACCTGGCCATGAACCACATTATCCCCGTGGCCACTCAGTACCAGACCGAACTGATAGACAACGTCTACAAGATGAAAGAACTGTTCCCGGCAGAAAAAGCAGCCAAACTTTCGGCCAAGAACCTGGAACTGATAGAGGAAATTGCCGACCGCACCGCTTTCATCAAAGAACACGTGGATGCCATGATCGAGGCTCGCAAAGTGGCCAACAAGATTGAATGTGAACGTAGCAAAGCCATCGCCTACCACGATACCATCGTTCCGGCCATGGAAGAAATACGTTACCACATCGACAAGCTGGAACTGATTGTGGACAACCAGATGTGGACGTTGCCCAAATACAGAGAACTGCTGTTTATCAGGTAACAGACACAAATCTATAAAAACATCGGCATTCAGCCTCCTCATCACCGTCTGGCAGTCAAACAGACAGAGGCGGCGAATGCCGGTTGAAAATTCTTTTGTTGGTTGTTTTAAGTTTATAAAGGGAGAGGTGCCGTGAGGCAGTTCTCCCTTTGCTTTATGCCGTACATACTATCCGCCTGTCATCCACAACCGGCGTTTCCTTCGTTCCCTTTTAATAGGAACTCCAGTTTCCCTTAACGGGAACGGCAGTTTCCTTTAATGGGAACTCCGGTTCCCTCTAATGGGAACAGCCGTACCCACAAGTGGGGAACGGCGGTTCGACCAGAGAAAACCGGAGTCTGCCTAAATCTTCAGTATTCCGAATCGGTTTATTCTACGATTTCGGCGTCTTCAATGTCGCGGCGAGTCTTCAGCGAAGTGCTGCCTGCAGGCATGTCAGCCTTCGGACGACGGCGCATAAACATGGCCCAGTTCAGCAATTCGGAAGCCGCATACACCAGGCTGCTTACACCGATAATGATGAAAGCCGTAGAACGCACGCCCGTAGGATTGAACAAAGCCACCAGCCCGGCTATCAGAATGAGCGACGGAACGACGTAAAATCCTGCCGGAACGGGCACCCAGCGACGGGCACTGACCAGCGAAGCAATCTGCTGGACTCCACCCATCAGAAGCACGAAGCCCAAAACATACGTCAGCAGGTCGGCAAAGAATCCCGGCATAATGATGAGCCACAGGCCAAACAACAGACTGCCCACCCCTTCGACCGGAAAACGGCGGCGCAACTCTTTGTCCTGTGCAAAATATCCGATAAGGCTGATAAGCGAAGGAACCAGAAAAACGACTCCGATCGTTATCACAAAATAATCGCCTGCACGGTCGGGAAACAACACCAGTACCAACCCGACAACCAGCGCGCACACGGCACGCAGAAATGAATAACTTAATCCTTTCATAACTTCTATTCTTTTTTTGCGAAGATACGCTTTTATCACAACAATAGAACACATAACAACCGAAAAAAGATTGCTGGAGACAGCAATTTTACAAGAAACTTGGAAAAAAATTCCTCCAGCATTTGGAGTTTCCAACAAAATGACTACATTTGCCATCGTAAAACAACAAAAAGACAATGAAAACAAGATTCGTAAATACATATTGGTGGTGGCGCCCGTTACAACTCCTACAGTCGTAAGGGAGCAGCGCTCGTATGTATATATGTAATCAGTAACTGATATCGGAAAGAGCCCTGCCGCACTTGCGGCAGGGCTCTTTTTCGTTTATCACACTCTCAACATCCGAATAATAACTCTACTAAAACCATACAGATATGACTTTCTTAGTTGACAATCAAGGCTATTACGGCGAATTCGGTGGCGCCTACATCCCCGAAATCCTCCACCGTTGCGTAAAAGAACTTCAGGACACCTACCTCGACGTGCTGCAAAGCGAAAGCTTCCGCCGCCAGTACGACCAGTTGCTCCGCGACTACGTAGGTCGTCCCTCCCCACTCTACCTGGCCCACCGCCTTTCGCAGCAATACGGATGCAAAATCTATCTGAAGCGTGAAGACCTGAACCACACGGGAGCACACAAGATAAACAACACCATCGGACAAATTCTGCTGGCACGCCACATGGGCAAGAAACGCATCATTGCCGAAACCGGTGCCGGACAGCACGGCGTGGCCACCGCCACCGTATGCGCCCTGATGAACATGGAATGCATCGTCTACATGGGCAAGACCGACGTAGAACGCCAACGTGTCAACGTCGAGAAAATGAAGATGCTGGGTGCCACAGTCGTACCCGTCACCTCGGGCAACATGACCCTGAAAGACGCCACCAACGAAGCCATCCGCGACTGGTGCTGTCATCCGCAGGACACCTATTATATAATAGGTTCCACCGTAGGTCCTCACCCCTATCCCGACATGGTGGCTCGCCTGCAGTCGGTCATCAGCGAGGAAATCCGCAAACAGCTGCTCGAACAGGAAGGACGCGACTATCCCGACTACCTCATTGCCTGCGTAGGCGGCGGCAGCAACGCGGCTGGCACCATCTACCATTACGTCGACGACCGCCGTGTACAAATCGTCCTGGCCGAAGCCGGAGGCAAAGGCGTGAAAACCGGTATGACTGCCGCCACCATTGCCTTAGGCCAACTGGGCATCATACACGGCGCACGTACTTACGTCATTCAGGACGAAGACGGACAGATACAGGAGCCTTACTCCATATCTGCCGGTCTCGACTATCCCGGCATCGGCCCTATGCACGCCAACCTGGCCAAACAGAAACGCGCACTCGTCCTGGCTGTCAACGACGACGAAGCCATCCGTGCCGCCTACCAGCTGACGCGCCTCGAAGGCATCATTCCCGCCCTGGAAAGTGCCCACGCCCTCGGTGCTTTGGAAAAGGTCAACTTCCGTCCCGAGGACGTAGTTGTGCTGACCGTTTCGGGCCGGGGCGACAAAGACATTGAAACTTATCTGAAATATAATACATCTTCGTTCAACACCTCAAATACAACTGCACTATGACCCCAACTACATTCCGATACAAGACCGTCAGCCGCACCCTGCTCGGCGACCTGCACACGCCCGTAAGCACTTACCTGAAGGTGCGCGACATCTTTCCGCAAAGCGCCCTCATGGAGAGTTCCGACTATCACGGAAGCGAAAACAACCGCTCCTTCATCGCCCTCTGCCCGCTGGCAAGCATCAGCATCGACCACGGCACAGCCATATTCCGCCTGCCCGACGGCCGGCGCGAAGAACGGGCCGTGACCGACACCTACCGGGTGGAAAATGCCATCAACGATTTTCTGGGCCGCTTCCGGGTAGAGGGAGAGTACAGCAACTACTGTGGCCTGTACGGCTACACCTCGTTCAACG
The DNA here is from genome assembly GCF_030518095.1 of Bacteroides sp. ET489. Lineage (NCBI taxonomy): Bacteria > Pseudomonadati > Bacteroidota > Bacteroidia > Bacteroidales > Bacteroidaceae > Bacteroides > Bacteroides sp. ET489. The sequence goes on along the minus strand of NZ_JAULLJ010000027.1, from coordinate 22,403 downwards.
CTGTCCGCTACTTCGAGAACATCCCGATAAAGGACAGCCGCGAAGCCACCAACGACGCCCCCGACATGCTGTACATCCTCTACAAGTACCTGATCGTGTTCAACGACTTCCGCAACGAAATGATGCTCCTCGAAATGCAGGGCGAAGGCGAGGAAAGCCAGCTCGACGTGGTGCAACGGGCCATCCACAACCGCAACTACACCGCTTACGACTTCCATGCCTCGGGTCCCGTCACCTCGCCGCTCACCGACGAGCAGCACAAGGCCAACATCCGTCGGGGCATTGCCCACTGCCTGCGGGGCGACGTCTTCCAGATTGTGCTTTCGCGCCGCTTCGAACAACGCTTCACGGGCGACGACTTCAAGCTGTATCGCGCCTTGCGCAGCATCAACCCTTCGCCCTATCTGTTCTACTTCGACTTCGGCGGATTCCGTATCTTCGGCTCTTCGCCCGAAACTCATTGCCGCATCGAGGGAGGACGCGCCTACATCGACCCCATTGCCGGAACGACCAAACGTACCGGTGATCCGCAGCAGGATGCCGCCAACGCCCGCTACCTGCACGACGATCCTAAAGAGAATGCCGAACACGTAATGCTCGTCGACCTGGCCCGCAACGACCTCTCGCGCAACTGCCACGACGTCAAAGTCGACTTCTACAAAGAGACACAATACTACAGCCATGTCATTCACCTGGTCAGCCGTGTCAGCGGTACGCTGAACGACGATGCCGACCCCGTCAAGGCATTCATCGACACGTTCCCGGCCGGCACACTGAGCGGTGCTCCCAAAGTGCGCGCCATGCAGCTGATCAGCGAACTGGAGCCCCACAACCGCGGCGCCTACGGCGGCTGTATCGGATTCATCGGACTGAACGGTTCGCTCAACCAGGCCATCACCATCCGCACCTTCGTCAGCCGCAACGGCGTACTGTGGTTTCAGGCCGGCGGAGGAATCGTGGCCAAGAGCAACGAAGAATACGAGCTGCAGGAAGTGAACAACAAACTCGGCGCCCTGCGGAAAGCCATCGAAATGGCCGAGAAACTATAAACCACAATCCTTACAAAAACAACAAGAACCATGATAGCCATCATCGACAATTACGACTCCTTCACCTACAATCTGGTACATCTGGTGAAAGAGCTGGGCGCAGAAACCTGTGTATTGCGCAACGACTGTTTCCGCCTGGACGAACTGAAACGTTACGACAAGATCCTCCTGTCGCCCGGTCCGGGCATCCCCGAAGAAGCTGGCCTGCTGATGGACACCATCCGCACCTATGCCGAAAGCAAACCGATACTGGGCATCTGCCTGGGCGAACAGGCCATAGGCGAAGCCTTCGGTGCCCGGCTGACCAACCTGAAAGAAGTATTCCACGGCGTACAGACTCCCGTAAAGATACTCCGAGCAAATGAAGACTACCTCTTCAACGGCCTGCCCGACGAGATTCTGGCCGGACGTTACCACTCGTGGGTAGTAGACCAGACCGACCTGCCCGACGCCCTGGCCGTTACCGCCGTCAGCCCCGAAGGCCATATCATGGCGCTGAAGCACCGCCAACTCAACGTACACGGCATCCAGTTCCACCCCGAATCGGTACTGACTCCCGAGGGAAAGACAATCATACGAAACTGGCTCCGGCAATAACCGCTCAAGACAGCGCGAACCCAAAGAAAAATTCTCTATACAACATACACTCAACAAAGAAAGCATTATGAAAGAAATATTATCCCGACTCTTCAACCACGAAGAACTGACCTCGGCAGAGACCCGGCAGATTCTGCTCAACATCACCCGCGAGATGTATCCGGAAGCTCAGATAGCCGCCCTGCTCACCGCCTTCCAGATGCGCGGCATCACAGTCGACGAACTGATAGGATTTCGCGAAGCACTGATGGAAACACGCATTCCCGTCGACTTCAGTCCTTATCGCCCCATCGACATCGTAGGAACAGGTGGCGACGGTAAGAATACGTTCAACATCTCGACCTGCGCCTGTTTCGTCGTAGCCGGTGCCGGCTATAAAGTGGCCAAGCACGGCAACTACGGAGCCACGTCGGTCAGTGGTGCCAGCAACGTCATCGAGCAGCACGGTATCCGTTTCACCAACAATGCCGACACCCTGAAACGCAGCATGGACCGATGCAACATAGCCTACCTGCACGCCCAGCTTTTCAACCCGGCTATGAAGTTTGTCGGCCCCGTACGCAAGGCATTGGGTGTCCGCACCCTGTTCAACCTGCTCGGACCGCTCGTCAATCCATGCCGTCCTGCCTACCAGCTGCTCGGCGTGGCCGACCTTGCCCAAATGCGCCTTTACACCAATGTATTTTATAAACTGGGCATCGACTTTGCCGTGGTCAACAGCCTAGACAGTTACGACGAAATCTCCCTGACCGACGAGTTCAAGGTAATGACCCGCCACTACGAACGCATCTACCGCCCGCAGGCTTTGGGCTTCAGTGCAGCCCGCCCCGAAGAACTGTTCGGCGGCAGCAGCAAGGAAGACGCCGCCCGCATCTTCGACAACATCCTGCACTGCCGTGCCACACCGTCACAGACACAGTGCGTAGTGGTCAATGCAGCCTTTGCCATTCAGGTGATGGAGCCGGAAAAGGAAATCGAAGAGTGCATCGCCATCGCCCGCGAATCGCTGGAAAGCGGGAAAGCACTGAATACACTGAAAACATTCATCGAAATAAACAGCTAAGGACATGAAGGATATACTATCGCAAATCATCGAGCACAAAAAGACAGAGGTACAGGCACAGAAGCAGGCCATCGGTCTGGAGCAACTGCGCGAACAGGTGAAGGAGCAACTGAAAACAGATAACACCCCCCGCCGCAGCATGAAGCAGGCACTTGCCCAATCGGCAACCGGCATCATTGCCGAGTTCAAACGCCGCTCTCCTTCGAAAGGCTGGATCAACCGACAGGCACAGGCCGACCTCATCCCTCCCGGCTACGAAGCGTCGGGAGCAAGTGCCCTGTCCATTCTGACAGACGAAACATTCTTCGGCGGTACTTTGGACGACATACGCACGGCACGCCCACTCACCCGTCTGCCCATCCTGCGCAAAGATTTCATCATCGACGAATATCAGCTGTTGCAGGCACGCCTGGCTGGTGCCGATGCCGTCTTGCTTATTGCTGCCTGCCTGACCTGCGAGGAATGTGCCACACTGGCCGAACAGGCTCATGCGCTCGGACTGGAAGTCTTGCTGGAGCTCCACAGCGAAAGCGAGCTGGCATATCTCAGCACTGTAGCGGCCGACATGGTAGGCATCAACAACCGGAACCTCGGAAGCTTTGTCACGGATGTAGCCAACTCATTCCGGATAGCCGACCGGCTCAGGCAACAGACCTCGGCGTTACTTGTTTCGGAAAGCGGCATCTCCAGCATGGAGACCATACAACGGCTGCGCGCTGCCGGCTATCGGGGCTTCCTGTTGGGAGAAGTCTTCATGAAGCACTCCTCACCCGCCGAAGCCCTGAAACAGTTTCTTCAATCAGAAATACAACCGCGTGTTTAACTACTAATTTATCTTCAAACAACTATGATCATCAAAGTCTGCGGAATGACCGATGCGGAAAACATCCGCCAAATAGAACAACTGGGAGTAGACATGATAGGCTTCATCTTCTACCCCAAGTCACCCCGCTATCTGTACGGCATTCCTGAATATCTTCCACAACATGCCAGGCGAGTCGGTGTCTTTGTCAATGAAAGCAAGGAAAACGTCTGCGTCTATGCCGACCGTTTCGGCCTGGACTACATACAGCTGCACGGCAACGAATCGCCCGAGTATTGCCGTTCGCTCCGCCAGCAGGGACTACAGCTGATCAAAGCTTTCTCCATCGCTTCGCCCAAAGACCTGAACAGCATCTCGGCTTTCGAAGGCATATGCAGCTACTACCTGTTCGACACGAAAAGCGAGAAATTCGGCGGATCGGGCAATCAGTTCGACTGGAACCTCCTGCACCGCTACCAGGGACACACTCCCTTTCTGCTGAGTGGAGGCATCAACCAGTACAGCACACAGGCGATAAAGCAGTTCCATCATCCCCGACTGGCTGGCATCGACATCAACAGCCGCTTCGAAACATCACCCGGGCTGAAGGACGTAACGCGCATAAAAAATTTCCTCCAGACAATCCGGTAACGGACATTATCAACCCCCATTTATGTATAACCCTATAAAAAGAATATTATTATGAACCGCATCAACCAGCTTTTTCAGCATAATCCCCACAACCTGCTTTCCATCTATTTCTGTGCCGGTTGCCCCAGCCTTGAAGGTACTGCCGACGTCATCCGCACACTCGAAGAAAACGGTGTCGACATGATCGAAATCGGCATTCCCTTCAGCGACCCGATGGCCGACGGTGTCGTCATACAGGCTGCTGCCACCCAGGCACTGCGCAACGGTATGTCGGTACGCAAACTGTTCGAACAGCTGCACGACATCCGCCGCCATGTCCGCATCCCGCTCATCCTGATGGGCTACCTGAACCCCATCCTGCACTACGGATTCGAAGCCTTCTGCCAGCAGTGTGTCGCGTGCGGCATCGACGGCATCATCATTCCCGATCTTCCTTTCCGCGATTACGAAGAACATTATAAAGACATCGCCCAAAAGTACGACCTCCGCATCATCATGCTCATCACCCCCGAAACCAGCGAAGAACGCATCCGTCAGATCGATGCCCATACCGACGGTTTCATCTACATGGTTTCCTCGGCTGCTACCACAGGTGCCCAGCACGATTTTGACGCACAAAAGCAAGCCTATTTCCGCAAAATCGAGGATATGCAACTGCGCAATCCCCGCATGGTAGGCTTCGGCATCAGCAACAAGGCCACCTTCGACGCCGCCTGTGCACATGCCTCGGGAGGCATCATAGGCAGCCGCTTCGTCACCCTTTTGAACGAATCGGACGGCGATGCCGGCAAAGCCATCCGGAAACTGAAGACTGACATCGGTCTTTTGCAACCGGAATAACCCCACAACAGCCCTGCACAGCAGAAAAACCAACCTATCAATGGCATATTTCCACACGTATTACAGAAATGTGTCATTGATACCTGTAAACAAAAGTGGATTTTTCATATTTTATATTAACTTTGCCGCTGAAATAAAAAGCGATATGTCTATGCAGATAAATTGTCCTTCCGTATTGTTGATTTATACCGGCGGAACTATTGGCATGATAGAAAATCCGGAAACCGGCGCACTTGAGAATTTCAATTTCGATCATTTACTAAAACACGTTCCCGAACTGAAACGTTTCAACTATCACATCTCATCCTATCAGTTCAACCCTCCTATCGACTCTTCGGACATGGAGCCCGCCTTTTGGGCAAAAATCGTAAAAATCATCAGCTACAACTATGATTATTTCGACGGTTTTGTTATTCTGCACGGTACCGATACCATGGCCTATACCGCTTCTGCCTTGAGCTTTATGCTCGAAAACCTGTCCAAACCTGTCATCCTGACCGGCTCGCAACTCCCCATCGGTACACTGAGAACCGACGGAAAAGAAAATCTGATCACCGCCATCGAAATCGCAGCCGCCAAGCATCCCGACGGCACGCCTGTCGTACCGGAAGTCTGCATCTTCTTCGAGAACGAACTGATGAGAGGAAACCGTACCACCAAAATCAATGCGGAAAACTTCAATGCATTCCGTTCCTTCAACTATCCCTCGTTGGCCAAAGTCGGCATTCACATCCGTTACAACGAGCATCTGATTCGGCGTCCGGATCCTACACGTCCACTAAAACCGCATTATCTGTTCGACACCAATGTAGTAGTCCTCACCCTTTTTCCCGGCATACAAGAAAAAATCATTCATTCCGTTCTGCACGTACCGGGCCTGAAGGCTGTTGTACTGAAAACATTCGGATCGGGCAATGCACCGCAAAAAGACTGGTTGATCAATTTATTGAAAGACGCCACCGAGCGCGGCATCATCATTGTCAACATCACCCAGTGCCAAAGTGGAGCAGTCGAAATGGAACGCTACGAAACAGGTTTGCAATTACTGCAGGCCGGCGTCATCAGCGGCTACGACAGTACGCCCGAATGCGCTGTCACCAAACTGATGTTCCTCCTGGGACACGGACTTAGCCAATCCGAAATACGCTACCGGATGAACTCCTGTCTGGCAGGAGAAATAACCAAGGAATAACCACACAAAAGTTACTTTCCTTCCCCTTCCTTCGTCTGTCTAAACAGGCGAAGATATCCTCTTTTTCCCTTGTCCGTAACTTTATCCTGTTTTCGTATGCCCCATGCAGGTGGGTATACGAAAAATAGGCCCTGTCTCCCGACAAGGCCTATTCACAACACAAACACAAAATAAAACACGACAAAACTACTATGCAATCTATCCTGTCTATGCCGGGGAGGCATAAGTATCTATCTAAGTATATTCACATACACCAAAGATAAAATCAGGAAGATTAGCCTCTATATAACAAATGCGGGGAAGCATTTGTTTTTCCAATTTCCTTAAAAAATGTTATTTTATTGAATTCCTCTTTCTCTTAACTTCAATTGCCAGTTCCATGCCGAACGCAAAGTATCTTCAATAGTGCTTTCTGCCTTCCAGCCCAACTCTTCATTGGCCAAAGCAGGATTAGCCCATACTTTCTCGATATCACCGGCACGGCGACCTACAATCTGATAGTTCAATTTCACACCTGTTGCTTTCTCAAATGCATGAATCAGCTCCAATACAGAAAGTCCGCGTCCTGTTCCAATGTTGAACACTTCTACTTTTTCTTTCTGCTTCTTTTCCAGAATTCGTGCAATAGCTACAACATGTGCCTTAGCCAAATCAACCACATTGATAAAGTCGCGGATACATGAACCGTCAGGAGTATCATAGTCATCTCCGAATACGCTCAGTTTCTCGCGGATACCAATGGCTGTCTGAGTCAGATAAGGAACAAGGTTTTGAGGCACACCGTTCGGCAGTTCACCCAACAAAGCAGTAGGATGAGCACCAATCGGATTGAAATAACGCAGCAAAATAGCATTGATAGGTGATCCGGAAGCAACAGTATCACGGATAATCTCTTCATTGATCTGCTTCGTATTTCCGTAAGGAGACTCAGCCTTCTTGATCGGAGCCTGTTCTGTTACCGGCAATTCATCCGGCTGTCCGTATACCGTACACGAAGAAGAGAATACAATTCCTTCCACTCCGTGCTTGGGCATCAGCTCCAGCAAATTGATCAAAGAAACCAGATTATTACGATAGTACAGCAAAGGCTTCTGAACAGATTCACCCACAGCCTTGCTGGCTGCAAAATGAATAATCGCCTTTATACCTTTATATTTTGCAAACACGGCATCAAGTCCGGCAAAATCCAAACAATCCAACTTTTCAAAAGCTGGACGAATGCCTGATACCTTTTCGATATTATCTACAACATCTGCACTCGAATTCGACAAGTTGTCTACAATAACAACATCGTAACCTGCATTCTGTAATTCCACCACAGTATGAGAACCAATATATCCAGTTCCACCTGTAACTAAGATTCTTTCTTTCATAAAAAAATAGATATTTAGCCGTTAGCTTTTCAATACGAACGCAAATGTAGAAAAATAAATCAAGAAAAAACAGAAAGAAGAGAAAAAAATAAAAAAAACGCGAATGACAGCCCTTTTCGCGGCCATCATTCGCGTCCAAATTCACATTATGATCGATTAAATTTTCACTACACCCGAGAAGCCCATAAAAGCCATCGCCAACAAGCCGGCTGTAATAAGTGCAATAGGAGTGCCCTGCATTCCTTTAGGCACGTTCACCAGGCTCATCTGTTCGCGCAGACCGGCAAACAGTGTCAATGCCAATCCAAAGCCCAATGCTGTTGAAAAAGCATAAACCACACCTGTCAGCAGATCATAGTCTTTCTGGATAACAAGGATCGCTACACCCAGAATACAGCAGTTCGTCGTAATCAGCGGCAAGAATACGCCTAATGCCTGATACAAAGAAGGAGATACCTTTTTCAGGATGATCTCCACCATCTGAACCAATGCTGCAATCACCAGGATGAAGGTAATGGTCTGCAGATAGCCCAGGCCGAATGCGTCGAGAACATATTTCTGAATAAGGAATGTCACAATGGTAGCAATAGTAAGCACAAACGCTACTGCTGCCGACATACCCAGTGCCGTATCAATCTTCTTGGATACACCCAGGAACGGGCAGATTCCCAAGAACTGCGACAATACGATGTTGTTCACAAAGATTGCCGAAATAAATATCAATATATATTCCATACTTTCTTCAATTGATCGTTAAATTCATGATTCATTCTCCTTGTTTCAGGCCTTCTTCAAACGGTTTACCACAGCAATCAGATAGCCCAATGCGATAAATGCACCCGGAGCAAGAACAAACAACAGCATACCGTAGTCTTCCGGGAAAACAGTCAGACCGAATATCTTGCCCGTACCCAGCAACTCGCGTACAGCTCCCAGAAGAGTCAGACCCAACGTGAAGCCCAGACCCATGCCCAGACCATCGAACATGGAAGCCAACGGACCGTTCTTGGCCGCAAAAGCCTCGGCACGTCCCAGTACAATACAGTTCACCACAATCAAGGGGATAAACAATCCCAGTGTTGCGTACAGTCCGGGAACATAAGCCTGCATAATCATCTGCAGCAATGTCACAAACGAAGCGATAACGACAATAAACGACGGAATACGTACCATATCCGGGATCAGATTCTTGATCGCTGAGATTACGACGTTGGAGCAAATCAGCACAAACATCGTGGCCAATCCCATGCCCATACCATTGATTGCCGAAGAAGTAGTACCCAAAGTAGGACACATACCAAGCAGAAGCACAAACGTCGGGTTTTCCTTGATAACCCCGTTCATCAATACTTTAAAATTGTTCATAGCTTTCTACTCCTTTCATTAATTAACGCTAACCGAGTCCGTAGCAGCAGAGTCGGCATCATTAGCAGGTTCAACATGTTTTTGTGTAGCGCCCGTTGCTCCATCGGCCGTATTCTGGCCGGCATAAGCGGCATAGGCTGCATTTACTGCATTCAGAAAAGCACGTGAAGTAATGGTAGAAGCAGTAATGGCATCTACCTGACCGCCATCTTTGCTCACGGTCAGCGGAGTCTCTCCCGGGTTAAGTCCTACGATATCTCCCTTATTGCCCTTCTTAAACCAGTCGGCAGCTTTCGAGCCAAGTCCCGGAGTTTCGGCATGAGCCAACAGAGAATAATCGATGATCTTGCCTTCGGCATCAAATCCGACCAATACTTTCAGTTCACCGCCAAACCCCATAGACGTAGCCTCAACAGCTGCTCCAATATATTCTCCGCCTTTTGTAGCCGGATAAACAGCATATTGTACTCCGTTCACTTCCTGAATTTTCTTTTCCGCTATCGGGTCATTGTCAAATCCGGGAACAACGGCGCTGACAGCGTCGCTCAATGTTTTGGCATTGGCTTGCGCAATGGGTTCTTTTGTCAGTTCATTGACATAAGCCAACAATGCTACAGAAACGGCAGTCACACCAGTGAGCACCAGTAACATATTCTTTAAGGATGATTCTAACTTTTTCATTTCTTTTTCGCTACCTCCCCAAAGCGTTTAGGTTTAACATATGTATTGATCAAAGGAGTGAATGCATTCATGATAAGAATGGCAAACGACATACCCTCGGGATAAGCACCGAACAGACGGATAATGACCGTCAGCAGACCAATGCAAACACCATAGATCAACATTCCTCTATGATTCATCGGCGAAGTCACATAATCGGTAGCCATGAAAATAGCACCCAGCATCAGACCACCCGAAAGCAGGTGTACCAGACCAGACGCATACTTTTCAGGATCAACCCAGTGCATGATCGAGCTGAATACAAATACTGTCACAAGAATCGATACAGGAATATGCCAGGTAATGATTTTCTTCCACAGCATATAAGCCAGTCCGATGAGCAGTGCCAATGCGCTGACCTCACCGATACAGCCACTGTTGTTACCGATCAGCAGGTGGAAAGACTGCGGCAGGTCGCTCAACGACATTCCGGGAGCGCCGTTGATCACACCTTTCATAATAGCCAGCGGAGTGGCAGTTGTCGTAGCATCCGTATAAGCCATCAGTTGTCCTACTTCCGGCCAGCTGGTCATCTGCACCGGGAAAGAAAGCAGCAGGAATACACGTCCGGCCAAAGCAGGATTGAAAGGATTACATCCCAAACCGCCAAACGACATCTTGGCTACGCCAATGGCAAAAAGTGCACCAATGATGATGATCCACACAGGCAGGTTGGAAGGCAGGTTGAATGCCAGCAGCACACCGGTTATGATGGCCGAACCGTCTGTAATGGTTGTATGAGGGTTCTTCAGCAGATACTTGCCGATCACCCATTCGAAAAAGAGACAGGCCAGCACCGAAGTAGCAGTAACGATCAGTGCTCCCAGTCCGAAGAAATATAGCGACACCAGAAAAGCCGGGATCAGTGCCACAAGCACCCCGTACATATTCTTCTTCACGCTATCACCTCCATGCACATGGGGTGAAAGGGATACAATTAACTTATTCATAGATTTGTGCTAATTTATTTTTTTACTTGGCGTGCACGTATCATGGCACCGACCTTTGCCTTGCCCAGACGTATAAAGTCCAGCATAGGACGATTGGAAGGACAGGTAAACTGGCAGGAGCCACATTCTATACACGACATAATATCTTCTTTTTCCACTCTCTCGAAATCGCCATGAGCCGACACAGTTGCAAGCAAATAAGGTTCCAGACCCATCGGGCAGGCTCCTACGCACTTGGCACAACGGATACAGGGCTGAACACTGCCACGCTTGGCTTCCTTATCGTTCATGATAAGTATGCCCGAGCTTCCCTTGGCAGTAGGAACATCGGTATTTACCAGCGCCTTACCCATCATCGGTCCACCACCGATAATCTTACCGGTATCTTCCGGCAGTCCGCCGCAAGCGTCAATCAGCTGCTTCATCGGCGTACCGATACGAGCCAGGAAGTTAGACGGCTTGGCCAGCGACTTTCCGGTCACTGAAATCACACGCTCAAACAGCGGTTTGTTTTTCTGAACGGCCTGATATACCGCAAAGGCTGTACCTACATTCTGTACCACAGCTCCTGTAGAGATAGGCAGTGCACCGGCAGCCACCTGACGTTTGATGATGGCATCGATCAGCTGCTTTTCACCTCCCTGCGGATATTTCACCTTCAAAGGCACAACCTCGATACCAGCATACGAAGCGGCAACTTTCGTCATCAGCTGGATAGCATCAGGCTTGTTGTTCTCGATACCGATAAAGGCCTTGTTCACCTTTACTGCCTTCATCAGGATTGATACGCCTACCATAATTTCTTCAGCGTGCTCCAGCATCAGCTGATGGTCGGCGGTCAGATAAGGTTCACATTCTACAGCATTGATAATGACACATTCGGCTTTGAATGCAGGCGGCGGACACAGCTTGACCTGTGTAGGGAAGCAGGCACCTCCCATACCAACAATACCTGCATCAGCTATTTTCTTCACAATTTCTTCGGCAGACAGGTTGCACTCTTTCACCAAAGTTTCACTACGGTCGATGCTTTCCTCCCACTCGTCACCTTCCACGTCAATAAAGATAGCCGGTTTGGCATAACCGCTGGCATCGATAACCGTATCAATTTTAGCAACTTTTCCACTGACAGAAGAGTGGATGGCCGCAGAGACAAAACCTCCGGGCTCGGCTATTTTTGTTCCAACCTTCACCATGTCACCTTTTGCCACAATCGGCTTTGCCGGCGCACCAATATGCTGGCTCAACAAAATCACTGCTTTGGCAGGGATCTCTGCCTTGACAATCGGCTGATGTGCTGAAAGTTTATTTTCGTGTGGATGTACTCCACCAATTGAAAATGTCTTCAACATACGATCTTGTATTTTAATTCGTTTATTTCTCTAATCTTTATTTCTTTGCATCAGCGGCCACTTCAGCAGCCTTTACTTCAGCGGCTTTCGGAGCCTCGCCCTGTGCGGCTTCTTCCGTCTTAGGTTTACGCGGTGGGAAGTTCAGAGCCACGATAGCTCCCTGCGGACAGGCTTCTTCGCACTTGCGGCACGACTTACATTTGTTATAGTCGATATAAGCCAAGTTGTTTTCCAACGTAATGGCCTCGAACGGACATACCTTCACGCACTTTCCGCAACCGATGCAGGCAGCCGTACATGCCTTACGGGCCACAGCTCCCTTGTCCTTATTGACGCATTGTACGTAAACCCGACGCGATTTCTTACCCTGCGGACGGATTTCGATGATATTACGCGGACAAGCTTTCGCACAGGCACCGCATGCCGTACATTTGGCTTCGTCCACTTCGGGCAACCCTGTTTCAGGGTTCATGCGAATGGCACCGAACTGACACGCTGAGACACAGTCGCCACATCCCAGACAGCCATAGCTGCAACCCGTTTCGCCTCCATACAGAGAAGACATGATAGCACAACTTTTAGCACCGTCGTACTGATTGATTCGAGGACGGTTGGCACACGTACCGTTACATCTCACCACTGCCACCATCGGTTCGGATGCAGCAGCATCCAATCCCAGGATTTCAGCGACCTGAGTCATAACAGCCTGTCCACCTACAGGACACAATTTCCCTTCCAAAGAACCAGCCTTCACACATGCGTCGGCAAATCCGCTACAACCAGGGTACCCACATCCACCACAATTGGCCTGGGGCAGCACAGCAGCCACCTTGGCTATTCGTGGATCTTCATACACGGCAAACTTCTTGGAAGCCACATAGAGCACAATCGCCGAAACGAGCGCTATGACTCCCAAAGAGATCACTGCAATCAGAATTACATTCATAGATCTGTTGTTTATTAGTTATTTATTTTAAATTAGTTAATCATCGGTTTGATCGAAAAGGAAAATTTCTTGCTCATCCGCGACCTGTTCATCCATAAGACACCATAGTATAATGCCAGCAACAAGAACGACACAAGCGCCGAAGACAATTCTTCCTTCCAAATACTCATAAAGACAAAAAGAGAAATTACCAAAATCAGGAAAGGGAATATAAAAGCATAGAGTACGGCCAATGCACCCATCGACACTTCTCCGACTACACAGACCCGATCCCCTACCCGATAAGAAGACGTATCTGTCACCGTTACATCAATCAGCTTTTCCTTTACGTCGGCCGAAGTGCAATGTCCCTTTATACTGCAAGCCGCACAAGCAGAAGTCTGAACAATCCGCACCTGAAGATGCGAATTTGTTATGTTTTCCACAATACCTTGATGTTCTATAGTATTCGCCATTTTGCAAAGTGAGCATTACAAATCGCGGCAAATTTACTCATTATTTACGAACTGCAAGGGATTAAATAGTTTTTTTGTGTGCGATAACGTTCATTTTTTGCATTTGAATGGTATTTATACTCATTTTACAATAAGCAGAGCCGATGAAATGCTCAAAATCACCCGAAAAGCCATTTCCGGGATTCTGCGACAGGGGGAAAGAAAAAGGATGTTTTCCCCTCCGCATCGCATCCCGATACGGCAGAGAGAACATCCTTTTGTATTGAGAAGAGGGTGTGTCGAAATGAAGATACACTCTCTCCACTATCATTCTGACCAATCTTCAGCCTTTGCTTACCATGAATAGTTGATACCGAAGCTCAACAGTTCTTTTACCTGGAAATAGCTGTCACCCTCGGTCGGCAAACTACTGTCATCAAAACGGGCATGAATATAAAGCTTGGTCGACAGGTATCTGTTCAGCACAAAGTTGAATGTATTTTCCCATTCGATGCGCACCCACTCGTAACTCGTCAGGAAGTCAAGACGAGACTCCAGCGAAATCGAAGGTATGATCTGCCACGTCAAGGTCGGCTTAATCTGCGAACCGAAATTATGTTTCACCGATTTTCCTTCCTCCAGACCAAAGCTCACCTCATTCACCTCACTGTTGCCCACATAACGCATGGTCCACGTCAAAGGTGCCATGAACACAGACAGATTTATCTTACTCTTCACCAGCTTATAATCCATACCGACACTGGCCGACCAGTCAGCCGGTGCCAGGAAAGACGAAACCAACGGTTCTTCGTTGGCCTTATAGCCATGACAGAACTGGGTCTTGAATTCGGTCGATATAGTATAATACCACTTCGAAGCAGCCTGGATACCCAGCTTGCTGTAGATACGCAGCTGGTCGGTATTCACCAGAAAATCGTGAAACTTGTCCGAGGGTGCAGATGTAAAGCCCAGCTTGGCATCCAACAGACTTTCCCACTGGATCTTTTCACGGTCGTTGTAGTTGGCAAACATCTGCAGGTTGGCGAGCACCGAATTGGTACTTTCTCCACCCTTGTACCAGTTGTCCGAAATGTAGTTCTGCGTTATCTGCAACGAACCGTTTCCACCCGTTGTCCACCAGTTGGGTTTATGAATCACAACTCCTGCATCTTTCTTCACCGTCATTTTCTCCTGCGAGAACAGTTTGATGACAGACGGTTTGGACGATGCTTCCTTTTCGATGTCATCCTTGAACAGTCTTCCCTGGTTAATCACATCCTCCGTCCGTGTAACCTTCCGCGGGCAATGCACATAGGCCGACAGCAGTGTACGGTCTACCACCTCACCGATGCGGTCCAACGACGAAAAGCTCAGCGTATCGTACGGCAGCAGGTCGCGCGTCAGTTCGGGCACTGTATCTGGCTGCTGAAACTTCCACTCCAACGTAGAATAACGCTTCAGCGGACCATAAAAATACGTAAAGGGCACAAACATCCGGTAATAATACGGATTCCAGGCGATATAACGTTCCGAAGTAGCCGGATCGTTCAGATAGTTCAGTATCCCCAGATACTTTTCATACAGCACGGATACAGTATCTACCTTATAAAGTGAATCCACCTTATTCAATTTCAACATCAGATTTTCCTTTAAAATTCCAGATAAGGTATCGACCTTTGCAGTATCCTGTACACTGGTCTTTACCGTCTTCCCTTTATCGGGAAGAGCACTTGTGGAGTTCTGCGCCATCAGCACCGATGGGAAAAGCATGGTGGCTGCCATTATCCACATACAAAAACGTCTATTCTTCATAAAGCCCTGAATTTATGATTTGAGCGCAAAAATAACTTAATTTTATATAGGAAACAACCGACAATAAGTTAAAATCTGCTCTTTATGCTGCTGGCGGCTTTACTTTTCTGCGGAATGAAGCCAAGTGGCAACTTCTGTAAATCCTAAACTCTACAGGGATATTAAATCCGAAAATCAGGTAAAATAGTCGTCTCCAGCGGTTTTTCACAATTGTTTTTGCCAAACCTTATGAACTTCCTCATTTTTTTCATAATTTTGCGCTTTAAATTGAAAACAAATTAATTAAAAACAGTATAGCTGTGGGAGAAACAAAGTATATTTTCGTCACTGGTGGCGTTGCCTCTTCCTTAGGAAAAGGCATTATCTCATCCTCCATCGGTAAATTGCTGCAAGCAAGAGGTTACAAAGTTACAATCCAGAAATTCGACCCGTACATCAACATCGACCCGGGTACACTGAACCCTTACGAACACGGAGAGTGTTACGTAACTGTAGACGGTCACGAAGCCGACCTGGACTTAGGACACTATGAACGCTTTTTAGGTATCCAGACTACCAAAGCCAACAATATCACAACCGGGCGCATCTACAAAAGCGTTATCGACAAAGAACGTCGAGGCGATTATTTAGGAAAAACCATCCAGATAATCCCCCACATCACCGACGAAATCAAACGCAACGTCAAGCTGTTGGGCAATAAATACAAATTCGATTTCGTCATCACCGAAATCGGAGGTACCGTGGGCGATATCGAATCATTGCCCTACCTGGAAAGCATCCGTCAGCTGAAAAGAGAATTAGGTAAAGACGCCTTGTGCGTACACCTTACTTATGTTCCCTACCTGGCTGCTGCCGGCGAACTGAAGACCAAGCCGACCCAGCACTCGGTAAAAGAACTTCAAAGCGTTGGTATCCAGCCCGACATCCTCGTGCTGCGTACCGAACACGAACTGAATGCCAACCTCCGAAGAAAAGTGGCACAGTTCTGCAACGTTGACGAAGAAGCCGTTGTACAAAGCATCGACGCACCTACCATCTACGAAGTTCCTATCCTGATGCAGGCACAGAAGCTCGACGCAACCATTCTGAAGAAGATGAATCTGCCGGTGGGCGATACTCCGGGACTGGGTCCGTGGCGTGCTTTCCTGGAGCGCCGTCACAAAGCCGAGGCAACAGCTCCTCTGCACATAGCCCTGGTCGGAAAATATGACCTGCAGGACGCTTACAAGTCCATCCGCGAAGCCCTGTCACAAGCCGGTACCTACAACGACCGCAAAGTGGAAGTAGACTTCGTAAACAGCGAAAAGCTTACAGACGAAAATGTAGCCGAAGCTCTGAAGGGAAAGGCCGGTGTACTGATCGGACCGGGATTCGGAGAGCGTGGAATCCCCGGCAAGTTTGTAGCCATCAAGTACGCACGTACCCACGACATCCCCACTTTCGGTATCTGTCTGGGCATGCAGTGCATCGCCATCGAGTTTGCCCGTAACGTACTGGGATACGCCGACGCCAACTCACGCGAAATGGACGAAAAGACTCCCCACAATGTCATCGACATCATGGAAGAACAGAAGTCCATCACCAACATGGGAGGCACCATGCGTCTGGGTGCTTACGAATGCGTGCTGAAGAAAGGCAGCAAGGCATACGAAGCCTACGGCGAAGAGCACATTCAGGAGCGTCACCGTCACCGCTACGAATTCAACAACCAATATAAGGAAGAATACGAAGCAGCAGGCATGAAGTGTGTGGGCATCAACCCCGAGTCCGACCTGGTAGAAATTGTCGAAATACCTGCACTGAAGTGGTACATCGGCACCCAGTTCCACCCGGAATACAGCAGTACCGTGCTGAAACCGCACCCGCTGTTTGTTTCATTTGTGAAAGCCGCCATCGAAAACGAACGCGAACATGCTGCAAATGAAGATGCGAACGTAGAAAAATGACAACATCATTCATAGAAAAACTTTAAACATACTTTATTGACTACATGGACAAAAATACCATTACAGGTCTGGTTCTGATTGCCATATTACTGGTGGTCTTCAGCTTTCTGAGCCGCCCCAGTAAGGAAGAAATAGCAGCCCAGCAACGCTACTACGACTCCATCGCACAAGTACAACAACGCGAAGCCGATCTGAGAGCCAAAGCCGAAGCCGCACTGGCCAACGAGAAAGAAAAGCAGAGTCTGGACTCTACCAGCCTGTTCTTCAATGCCCGCAAAGGCACAGATACGCAGATTACCATCCAAAACGACGTAGCCCAGATTAGCGTCAGCACCAAAGGCGGACGCATTTCAGCAGCTACATTGAAAGATTGGAAGGAACAGGACAAGACAACTCCCGTCACCCTGTTCAGCGGTGAAGATGCTTCGATGAACTTCCTGTTCTACAACAAGAAGGAGACCATACAGACCGAAGACTATTACTTCACCCCCGTCAATCAGACGGATACAGCCGTAACCATGCGTCTGGCAGCCGATAGCGCAAGCTACATCGACTTCATCTACACCATGCATCCCGAAAGCTACCTGGTCGACTTCAAGATTCAGGCAGTGAACATGGACGGAAAGCTGGCATCAAGCAACAAGTCGGTCGACATCGAATGGTCGCAGCGTGCCCGCCAGATTGAAAAAGGCTATACGTACGAGAACCGCCTGGCCGAACTTACCTACAAAGTAACCGGCGAGAGCACCGACTACCTCTCTCCTTCGAAAAACGACGAGAAAGAGTTGTCCGAACCCCTCGACTGGATTGCTTTCAAGAACCAGTTCTTCTCTACCGTATTCCTTTCCGAATCGAGCTTCGAGAAGAGCAAGCTGACGTCGAAACTGGAAGCACAGGGCAGCGGTTACATCAAGGACTATGCAGCCGAAATGAGCACCGCGTTCGATCCTGCCGGCCAGACACCTACCCAGCTCTACTTCTACTTCGGTCCCAACCACTACAAGACCCTGACCGCCCTCGACAAAGGACGCGACGACAAGTGGGAACTGAACCGTCTGGTCTACCTGGGATGGCCTCTCATCCGCTGGATCAACAAATGGTTCACCATCAACATCTTCGACTGGTTGTCCAGCTGGGGTCTGAGCATGGGTCTCGTACTGCTGTTTATGACGCTCATCGTCAAAGCCGTCGTATTCCCTGCCACGTGGAAGACCTACATGTCATCGGCCAAGATGCGCGTACTGAAGCCGAAAATCGACGAAATCAACAAGAAATATCCCAAGCAGGAAGACGCGATGAAGAAGCAGCAGGAAATCATGGGACTCTATAGCCAGTACGGTGTCAGCCCGATGGGTGGCTGCTTGCCGATGCTCATCCAGTTCCCCATCCTGATGGCCTTGTTCCTCTTTGTGCCGAGTGCCATCGAGTTGCGTCAGCAAAGCTTCCTGTGGGCCGACGACCTTTCGACGTACGACGCGTTCATCAACTTCCCGTTCCACATACCGTTCCTGGGCAGCCACCTCAGTCTGTTCTGCCTGCTGATGACGGTTACGAACATCCTGAACACCAAGTACATGATGCAACAGCAGGACACTGGTGCCAATCCGCAGATGGCAGCCATGAAGTGGATGTCCTACCTGATGCCTATCATGTTCCTGTTCATCCTGAACGATTATCCTTCAGGCTTGAACTACTACTACTTCCTCTCCACCCTGATCAGTGTGGCAACCACCATCATCATGCGCAAGATGACCAATGAGGAAGCCCTGCTGGCACAGCTCGAAGCCAACAAGAAGGATCCCCGTAAAATGAAGAAATCGGGATTCGCCGCCCGTCTGGAAGCCATGCAGAAGCAACAGGAAGAACTGATGAGACAACGTCAGAACCAAGGTCGCAAATAAAATATCAGCCAACGGCTGCAAACCGGCAGATACCCTCTCCGCAACTTGCCAGCCCACGTGTCTGAGTGAATGACGCGGACAACATAGATTTTTATCCATCGCCCCTACGGGAAACGATGTATCATAAGAATTTGTGTATTCCGCGTCATTCTTATTCTAACCTATTCCAAAAACAATATGAAAACAACCTATCCTACCCACTACACCAACAAGCAAATCTGGCTCATAGCCTATCCCATCCTTATCAGCCTGATCATGGAACAGATGATCGGAATGACCGATACCGCCTTTCTGGGCCGTGTAGGCGAAATCGAACTTGGCGCTTCGGCCATCGCCGGCGTATTCTATACGGTCATCTTCATGGTAGCGTTCGGCTTCAGCATCGGCACCCAGATACTCATCGCCCGGCGCAACGGCGAAGCGAACTACAAAACCATCGGTTCGCTCCTCTACCAGGGCATCTATTTCCAGACCTTCCTGGCAGCCGTCCTGTTCCTGCTCTCCTACTGCTTCTCGCCCATCCTGCTGAAGCACATCATCGAATCGCCGCAAATCTACGAAGCAGCCAACAGCTACCTGCACTGGCGTGTGTTCGGTGCCTTCTTTTCTTTCAGCGCCATCATCTTCCGTGCCTTCTTTCTGGGCACCATGCAGACCAAGACCCTGACGCTGAACTCCATCGTCATGGTCCTGAGCAACATTGTCCTCAACTACATCCTCATCTTCGGCAAGCTGGGCTTCCCCGCGCTGGGCATTGCCGGCGCAGCCATCGGTTCGTCGCTGGCCGAGCTGATATCACTCGTCTTTTTCATCGTCTACACGCGCTACCGCATCGACTGCCCCAAGTACGGCCTCAACCGCATTCCCCGGTTGCAGCTGTCCGTATTGCGCCACATGCTCAACGTCTCTTTCTGGACCATGCTGCAGAACTTCCTGTCCCTGTCCACCTGGTTCCTGTTCTTCCTCTACATTGAGCATCTGGGCGAACGTCCGCTGGCCATTACCAACATCATACGCAGCGTCAGCGGCATCCTCTTCATGGTCATGATGGCCTTCGCATCGACCTGCGGTTCGCTCGTCAGCAACCTGATCGGCGCCGGCCACGCCTCCAGCGTGCACTCCACCATCCTCCAGCACATCCGTCTGGCCTATCTGCTGGTGCTGCCCCTGGCCTTGCTCTTCAGCCTTTTTCCCGAGCTGATACTGGGCATCTACACCGACATTCCCGAGCTGCGTCAGGCCTCCATACCTTCGCTGTGGGTCATGTGTTCCACCTACTTCTTCCTAATCCCCGCTAACGTCTATTTTCAGGCCGTTTCGGGCACAGGTAATACTCGCACTGCCCTCGGCCTCGAACTGTCCGTATTGGTCATCTATGTGGCCTATATCACGTTCATTATTCTCTACCTGCGCCTCGATGTTGCCCTATGCTGGACTTCCGAGATCGTCTACGCCACTTTCATCTTCCTTTTCTGCTCCTACTACCTGCACAAAGGAAACTGGATGCTGAAGAAGATTTAAAGGCAGCGATGAACCCCGCGAATCTTGCAATCTTGCAATCTTGCATCCTTCCTCACACGCACCCACGCTCACGCACGTACGCGCGCGTATATAAGGAGTGAAGAAGTTAAGGAGTTAAGAGGTTATAGAAGTTATGGAAGTTATAGAAGTTATCACTCCGCTTTGCTCTGTTAGAAGTGGAAGCCGATAGTCTTGCAAAAGGAGGAAATTGGCAGCAACAGGCCTATTTGCATATTAACACTTTATGTTTTCACCTGCCACCTCCCCCTCCGGGTACTCACCCCCTCTTAACTCCCCCGCTATCGGGCGGGAACAGCCTTCTGATCCTGAAAGGTTATCATGGGCAAGAAGAACTCAACTCCTCCATTATCGGGAGAGAACAACCTTCAGGAAGGAGGAGTGTTTCAAAAACCTTTGTTTGGGCATATCACCGAAAACTTCTTTCCTACTTCTAACTTCTGCAAAGCACCTGCCTCCCCTCCTTCGGGAAGGAGGGGTGCCCAATGGGTGGGGTGGTAGGCAACACTAAACCTTATAACACGCGCGCGCACGCATGCGCGTGGGTGCGTGTGAGGAAGGATGCAAGATTGCAAGATTGCAAGATTGCAAGATTCTACTTCCCCAGTTAGGAAAATATTTTTTCCCAGTTGGGAAAAAAAGATTGGGCAGTTAGGGAAAAATGGGAATAGTTTTGCGGCATGTCTGAACATAAATTTAAAACGACAAAATTATGTCAACAATCGGAACATTGAAGTACAGATATCACCAAGATTCCATAAAGTTCAAAAGGACACTCGGCTCCCACCGTTTTCGAGCGTCTTTCGCACAAAGAACATTGCCTTCTCAGGCTTGTTGAAATATTTGTCTATGATATATTTGTGATGTCCCCAAGGTACATACTCCAGCGGATACCCGTTCAGCATTTCCACTAATATCCGTTCAGTCCCCAGTTAGTATTCAGTACCGTTGGCCAAGTTAATACTTCTTTCTTAGATTTTCTCCTGATAGATTAAATTTAATGACCTTATACACGATTCTGTCCAGGCATACTTCCGCAATAAGCTCGCTTATTATCAGAAGGTCATGTGCATTCAGTTTTCGGAAGAAGTTTGTTTCCCGTCAAGTTTCAGGTTCTCGATGAGCATGTTCACCGTGAAGTACAGTACCTTCCGGTTGTTCCTGCATACCCTGCCACCAAGAGCACCAGAGCCTTCTGTGTCGGCGATGCAGGGTCACATGGAAAAACCACAAAGTGATAGTAGTTACCCATGTCCTTGGAAGATACTTTCCAAGGTGAGACTCTCCGGCCAGCTTGAGCTGGAGTACTTGTCTTATGAGACTTATTCCCTTTGTTGTTCCTGCTATGATTGTGGTGCTTTGTGGTAAAATAGTTTTATATGATTCAATAATTCTTTTCTCATTAAAGACTATTTAAAATCCATAAGATACAATTTAAGAGGAAATTCTTAACGGTAAGCTACCACTTTATGTCGAAAATCAATTCCATAAGGTACGATTAAAAGCTTTACCGTCACACCGTCATCCTCGTATGTATAAACGTTTCAATTCCATAAGGTACGATTAAAAGGAAACAAAATTAACCGAAAACAGTATTATTAATACCGTTTCAATTCCATAAGGTACGATTAAAAGTCGCTTATTCTCGATGTCGAAATAAGTTTGGAGATAGTTTCAATTCCATAAGGTACGATTAAAAGCCGGTCATCATTTCTTTTAAGTCCTTCATTGAACTTGTTTCAATTCCATAAGGTACGATTAAAAGTACGAAATTGTGGAAGGAAGTATATTCAATCGAGGTTTCAATTCCATAAGGTACGATTAAAAGACAAAAAAACCACACCATGTTAACCTATTTGCAGATACGTTTC